>NZ_CP004078.1:5035000-5270569 GCF_000612505.1 Paenibacillus sabinae T27 | reverse complement strand
CCCAATAAGCAGGAAGAGAAGACAAAAAAAGATGGATAAACTTGAATTGTTCACAACTTTATCCACAACTTGTTGATAATATGTAGGACATTCAAATCTATTCACAATCAAAAGTAATACCATCATAGCAAAACTCCCCTTGATTTTCAATGAACCCGAGGATTTTATCCACAAATTCAACCACTTGTGTATAATTGATAGCCACAATACTACATATTGTTGATAATTTGTTTACCGTTCGACATTTTCCGGCACTTGTTTATTTTTTTATACACAGATTGTCCATCAAGCGCAGAATTTACCGCTGGTCTTTGAGCACAAGTGGATAACTTTGAAGGGCTGTGGATTATTTGTTCGGGCAAGCAAGCTGTGGATAAACTGCCGTTCAGAGAGGGGGAGCAAGGGAGCGGGATTGCAGTTGACTTTTAAAGGAGATTTATGCTTTAATATATAAAGGTGTTTTCTGCGAGGAAATTTCTCAGATAGATGAAAATGATGATCTTGTGGATACTGTTCCAGCAAGAACGGCCAAGCCGTTTTTTGACAGTCATTTAAGTTCCTGCAAGGGAGGTGCAATACATGAGACCGACGTTCAAACCGAATGTAAGCAAGCGCAAGAAGGTGCACGGGTTTCGCGCAAGAATGAGCACGAAAAACGGCCGTAAAGTGCTGGCTGCTCGCCGCCTGAAAGGCAGAAAAGTTCTGAGTGCGTAAGTCAGGCCAATAAGACCACTGCGGTGGTCTTTTTTTTCAAATAAGCCTCCTTTCGCTCTTCTATGATCCTATATTTCGACGAGAAACGGATGCCCTTCTACAATATTTGACGGCGCAGCCGTTTCTTCTTGTATATTGGAAGGAATAAGCACCGCTTATTTCCTGGTCTTCGGTCACGAGAAACGGGTAACGTCCTTTTTTTGAGGATAGATTAGCCGTTTCTTCTTGCATAATAAGGGGATGACCGTATTTTTGGGAGAGATGGCGGCCCTCCTGCTGGTCCGTTCGTTTAGTAACCTCCTCCGGTGACTATAATAATAAGAAGAAAAATTTCGAAGATCCTGATTTTGGACTTTGAGCAAGGAGATTTTTCGTGCATAAAAGCTTGCGTTTACGAAACCGCGCCGACTTCAGCCGCGTATACAGGCATGGGAAGTCGTTTGCGAACCATCAGTTTGTGGTGTACTGGTTCAATAGAAAGCAGGTTGAGCGGTTCCGGGCCGGCGTATCGGTCAGCAAAAAAATCGGAAACGCCGTCGTCCGCAACCGGATGAGAAGACTTGTGAAGGAAATTGTGCGGCATCATGAGGCCGAGATCGCCGGCGGATTGGACATGGTGTTCATCGTCCGAAAAGGGGCACTCGACATGAGTTATGCGGAGCTTGAAAAAAGCGTGCTTCATGTGCTGCGAAAAGCCAAGCTGCTCAAGGCTTCGCGCAAATAAATGGACGGCTCTGGGCTTGTTTATTTGTCTTCATAAATATGGTATGATTTACGGTGCAATGGAATGTTTAAGAGAGGGGTTATGAAGTGTCTCTACTGAAGACGAAACGAGGAAAATGGTTTCTCCTCATCGCAGCTATGGTCATGATGGTGGCCGTTCTGTCGGGCTGCAGTCAATCGACAACGGTTACGCATACGACGGAGGATTTGAAGAATGGGGGCTTCTGGCAGAGCAATGTCGTTTATTACTTTGCCTTGGCGCTTGAGACGTTTGCCGGTTGGTTCCACGGACAATACGCCCTGGCCGTCCTGGTAATGGTTATTATTGTCCGTACGCTTATACTCCCGCTTACAATGAAGCAGGTGAAGAGCTCGCGGGCTATGCAGGCCATCCAGCCTGAGCTTCAAAAAATCCAGAAAAAATATAAAGACAATCCCGAAAAGGTTCAGCAGGAAACGATGCGGCTGTTCCAGGAGAATAAAGTCAATCCGATGGCCGGCTGTCTGCCGCTCGTTGTGCAAATGCCGATCTTTATCGCTCTTTACAATTCGATCTATTACAACCCCCATCTGAGGGAGCATTCCTTCCTTTGGCTGCAGCTCGGAAAGCCTGACCACTTGTTCATCCTGCCGGCTCTCGCCGCGATTACGACATACCTGCAAACAAAGATGATGTCATCGATGAATCCAGTTCAGCAGCAAGGCCCTATGCAGTTCATGCTGATGGTTTATCCGGTTCTGATCTTCATTATGTCTTACAACTTCCCGTCCGCATTGCCGCTGTACTGGGTATTCAGCAACCTGTATACGATCGGTCAGAACTATTTCTTGTACCGGGGAAAGGGTACTCCTCCCCAAACGGCGGTCGCCGGCGCCGATTCCGGCAATAGCGGTAAGGCATCGAAGTTGAAGGAGGCCAAAAAGTCCAAATGAACAAAGTCGTCGCGACAGGGAAAACCATTGAAGAAGCTGTGAAGCGCGGACTTGCCCAGCTGGCAGCCGAAAAGGACAAGGTCACGGTAACCGTGCTTGAGCAGCCATCAAAAGGATTCCTGGGGCTTATCGGTGTGAAGGATGCGAAGGTGGAGCTCACCTTGCTGACTGATCCTGCACCGGTGCCAGCGGCGAGTGCTCCGTCACTGCCTCAGCAGAATGAACCAGAGACGAGACAAGAGGCGACCGGGGGCGCGCCCCGCCAGGATTCCGGAGATCCGATTAAGGAAGCTTATCAAGAGGCCATTCGTTTTATTGTGGATGTGGCCGCGAGCATGGGACTCCATGTGGAAGTGGAAGTCGTTCACGGCAAGGATGCCGCTACGCTGCAAATCTCCGGTCCGGATCTGGGACTGCTGATCGGCAGAAGAGGACAAACTCTCGATGCATTGCAATATTTGGCTAATATCGTTGCCAACCGCTATTCCGACAGCTTTGTCCGCCTCGTGCTGGATGCGGAGAATTTCCGCGAACGGCGCAAGAAGACGCTGGAGGATTTAGCGGATCGGCTGGCGGGCCGAGTCGTTCGTACCCGCAAGGAAGTCGTGCTGGAGCCCATGTCTCCGCAGGAACGAAAGATCATCCATTCGCGGCTCCAGGATCATCGTCAGGTGAACACCTACAGCAAGGGCGAAGAGCCGAACCGCCGTGTTGTTATTACATTGAAGCAGTGAAATATAGCCGCAATGACTCCTTGACCATAGTAAGGGGTCATTGTTTTTTTAACCTGTCTATGCCGGTTATTACATCATTAGAAAGGTGAAGGTAAGCATGATCAGCGATACCATTGCTGCCGTTTCGACGGCGGTAGGCGAGGGAGGAATCGCCATTATCCGGGTAAGCGGGCCGGAAAGCATTTCTGAGGTGGCGCCTTTGTTCCGCAGCCGGATTCCGCTGACGGAAGCGGAGAGTCACACCGTTCATTACGGCCATATCGTACATCCCGAAAACGGCGAAATCATGGAAGAGGTGCTCGTAACGGTCATGAGGGCCCCGCGTTCCTTTACCACCGAGGATGTGGTGGAGATCAGTACCCACGGCGGCGTCATCTCTGTGCGAAGAGTAATGGACATTCTGCTTCAGCAGCAGATCCGGCTTGCAGAACCCGGGGAGTTCACCAAGCGCGCTTTTCTGGGCGGAAGAATCGATTTATCTCAGGCGGAGGCAGTAATCGACCTTATCCGGTCGAAGTCCGACCGTGCTTTTTCCGTTGCGCTGAAGCAGGTTAACGGGTCCCTTTCCCAGCGGATCGGGCAGCTTCGCCAAAGCTTGCTGGAGACACTTGCGCATATTGAGGTCAATATCGACTATCCGGAGCATGATGTGGAGCTGCTGACGGCTGAATATATCAAAGACAAGAGCCGTGATGTGATGGAAGGAATCGAGCGGCTGCTGAAGACGGGAACCCAGGGAAAGATCCTGCGTGAAGGGATTACCACCGCCATTATCGGCCGCCCCAATGTAGGGAAATCATCTCTGCTTAACGCTCTCGCTCGGGAGAACAAAGCGATTGTAACTGATATTCCGGGTACAACCCGGGACGTGATTGAAGAATTCGTTACGATTAACAATATACCACTTAAACTGCTGGATACGGCCGGTATCCGTGAAACGATGGATGTGGTCGAGAAAATTGGGGTGGAACGTTCCAAAGCCGCCGTCAATGAGGCCGACCTCATTTTGTTTGTGCTGAACAACAGTGAACCTCTGCACGAGGATGAATTAACTTTAATGGAACAAATCCACGGTAGACAAGTTTTATGTATCATGAATAAAATGGACTTACCGCCGAAATTGGATAAAGATATTTTGCTGAAATATTTTGACGAGTCGGCTATCGTGCCGATGTCCGTGTTGGAAGAGGAAGGCCTCGACAAGCTGGAGGAAGCCATTTCGGAACTCTTTTTCGGAGGAAAGCTGGAGTCGGGGGATTTAACCTATGTCAGCAACGTTCGCCATATCGCTCTGCTAAAAAAAGCGCACAAGTCGCTTCAGGATGCCCATGAAGCTGCGGAGCAGCTGATTCCGATCGATATGATTCAGATCGACGTTCGGCTTGCCTGGGAGCAGCTGGGCGAAATTGTCGGGGATACGGCAGCCGATTCGCTGCTTGACCAAATCTTCTCGCAATTCTGTTTAGGAAAATAAGTTTGGCGGCCATAGAGCGCCGTTTTCATATAAAAGGAGGAAATGTAATGAGTTATGAAGGAGGAAGCTATGACGTGATCGTCATCGGCGCGGGTCATGCCGGCAGTGAAGCTGCCCTCGCCGCCGCCCGAATGGGCTGCAGCACCTTGATGGTGACGATCAATCTGGATATGATCGCTTTCATGCCCTGCAACCCGTCCATTGGCGGACCTGCCAAGGGGCATGTCGTTCGTGAAATTGATGCTCTGGGCGGTGAAATGGGACGGAATATCGACAAGACGTTCATTCAGCTCCGCATGCTGAACACCGGTAAAGGACCTGCGGTTCATGCGCTGCGCGCCCAGGCCGATAAATTTCTGTACCAGCACACAATGAAAGAAACGATGGAGAAGACGCCGAATCTGACGCTGCGGCAGGGAATGGTTGAGCGGCTCGTCGTTGAGAACGGCGAATGCGCCGGAGTAATCACCAAGACCGGAACAATTTACCGGAGTAAGTCCGTTATTTTGACTACGGGCACATATCTGCGCGGCAAGGTCATTATGGGGGAGACGACTTACGAAAGCGGGCCGAACAATCAGCAGCCGTCGGTTAAACTTTCGGAGAATTTGCGTGAGCTTGGCTTTGAACTGGTCCGCTTTAAGACTGGAACCCCGCCGCGTGTGCACAAAGATACGATTGACTTCTCTAAAACCGAAATTCAACCGGGAGACGAGCATCCGAAATTCTTCTCCTATGAGACCAAATCTTCCGAGAACGAGCAGCTTCCTTGCTGGCTGACGTATACGTCGGAAGAGACCCATTCGATCATTAATAGCAATCTGCACCGGGCGCCGATGTTTACTGGCATTATCGAAGGAACAGGGCCTCGTTATTGCCCGTCCATCGAGGACAAGGTGGTCCGCTTCAGCGACAAGCCGAAGCACCAGATTTTCCTTGAACCGGAAGGGCAAAACACCGCCGAATACTATGTTCAAGGCTTGTCTACCAGCCTACCTGAAGATGTACAGCTCTCGATTCTGCGCTCTATTCCCGGTCTGGAAAAGGTTGAAATGATGCGTAATGGATATGCTATTGAATATGATGCTATGGTGCCTACCCAATTGTGGCCAAGCCTGGAAACGAAGCGTCTGCCTGGACTGTTCACGGCTGGACAGATCAACGGTACTTCCGGTTACGAGGAAGCGGCAGGGCAGGGGGTTATGGCTGGTATTAATGCGGCCCGCAAGGTGCAGGGCAAAGATCCGGTCATTCTGGACCGTTCTCAAGGGTATATCGGCGTACTGATTGACGATCTTGTCACTAAAGGAACGAATGAGCCGTACCGACTGCTTACTTCCCGCGCAGAATATCGTTTGCTGCTTCGCCATGACAATGCCGATCTTCGCTTGACTCCGGTCGGTTATGACATCGGCTTGATCTCTGAAGAACGGTATGCGACTTTTGTAGATAAGAAACAGAAGGTCGAGCAGGAAATTCAAAGACTGCAGGACACCAAGGTTAAACCGTCCGAAGTAAATGCTGCCCTGGAGGAAAAAGGGTCGGCGCCAATTGTAGACGGCAGCAACCTGCTGATCCTGATGCGCCGTCCGGAAGTGGACTATACCTTTGTTGAACAAATCTCCCCGCCACAGGTTTCGCTTGATGAGGAGATGAAGGAGCAGGTCGAGATTCAGATCAAATATGCAGGTTATATTGAAAAGCAGCTTCAGCATGTGGAGCGTCTGCAAAAGATGGAGCAGAAGAAGCTTCCGGACGATATCGATTACAGCGATATTCATGGATTGGCCATCGAAGCCCGGCAGAAGCTGGCGAAGATCCGTCCGATTTCCATTGGCCAGGCATCTCGGATTTCCGGCGTGACCCCGGCCGATATCTCCATCCTTCTGGTGCATTTGGAGCATTATAACCGGGTAACCGCGGCGAAAGGATAAGAATCAATGGACCCGATTCAAGAACAATTTGTCCGGCGGCTGGAAGAGCGGGGGATTGTACTCTCTCAGCAGCTGGACCAGTTTGAAAGCTATTACCGGGAGCTTGTCAGCTGGAATGAAAAAATGAACCTTACCGGTATTACCGAACGTGAGCAGGTATATACGAAGCATTTTTATGATTCCCTGTCTCTTTCTTTTTTTGTGGATATGCAGGCCGTTGAACGGATGGCGGATATTGGCTCCGGTGCCGGATTTCCGGGCATCCCGCTTAAAATTGCCTTTCCTCATTTAAAGCTAACGATCGTCGATTCACTGAGCAAGCGGATCTCGTTTCTTAAGCATGTCTGCGATGAACTGAAGCTGGAAGGGGTCGAGCTGATTCATGGACGGGCTGAGGATATTGCTCGTCAGACATCCCACCGGGACAGCTATGATCTGGTTACAGCGCGGGCGGTTGCAAGAATGGCTTTGCTCAATGAGTTCTGCCTGCCCTTTGTCCGTAAAGACGGCATCTTTGCCGCAATGAAGGGCAGCGACCCGACAGAGGAGTTGAGTGAAGCCAAGTTCAGTCTGAAAGAGCTGAGAGGTCAACTTGAAAAAGTAGAGCCATTCAGCTTGCCGATAGAGGATTCTGCCAGGCACATTATTTTTATCCGCAAAACGGGAGCAACACCCGCTAAGTATCCGCGAAAAGCGGGTATACCTGCCAAAACACCCCTTGTCTGAATGTTTCACGTGAAACATTTGGAAACTACGTTGTCAGCATCGATTCAAGCCGTCTTCCTATGGGAAGGCGGTTTTTTTCAAATATCAGAAAGTATAAGCTTCGCGCTTATCCTTAGCCTGATATTTTTACGAGAGACGGATGCCTTCCTCTTCCAGAGGACGGCGAAGCCGTTTCTTCTTATGGCTCAATAGATTTTAATGTCGATCTGATATAATCAGGTCCATTTATAATTCAACACTGCGGATTTATGGATGGTCAACTCGCTATTGTGCCGACATTGAAAAAGCGCCGTTTTGCATTTTCTCACAGAGAGCTTTCACGATAAAAACGGAAAAATAGGTCTACACGAAGAATAGGATTATGGGCGGAAAAGTGATAGAATAATATAGTAACATTGCGGTGCCCCAAGCGCCGTATAGGCACGTTCAAATGTTTTTTCATTCTTGCAGCATATGACGCAGGACCGACTGGCCTTTTGGGAATCCCACATTAACGGGACCGGCAAGAGGATCGTTTCGCCGACATAGAGCTGGGCTGTGCCTGTACCGCATACATTAGGAATAGCTTGTACGATTGTTTTTCCGGGAATTGGTCTAGGATCGTACTATAACGAAATTAGGTGGTAATGAACGGAATGAAAGAACAATTCACCAGACTGTTTGGATTTACCGAACGAAGCAGCGGAGAAGAGATTAAACAAATCCCGGTCAATGAAGTCATCAGCAGTCCTTATCAGCCACGAACGATTTTTGATGATGAGAAGATCGATGAGCTATGCCAGACGATTAAGACCCACGGAGTTATTCAACCGATTGTCGTCCGCATGAAGGATTCTCAATATGAGATCATAGCGGGGGAACGTCGCTGGCGGGCGGTTAAGAAATTGGGGATGGAGAGCATTCCAGCAATCATCCGGGATTTCAACAACTCGCAGGCAGCCTCGATTGCACTCATCGAAAATTTACAGCGCGAAGGACTCACTTCCATCGAAGAAGCGATCGCATATCAGAAGCTGATCGATTTGCACCAGTTGACCCAGGAGAGTCTCGCGCAGCGTCTCGGTAAAAGCCAATCCACCATTGCCAACAAAATCCGGCTTCTTCAGCTGCCGGAAGAGGTTAAAGCGGCTTTGATGGAACGAAAAATCACGGAAAGGCATGCGCGATCCCTATTGTCGCTCGATAGCGAAGAAATGCAGCTTAAGGTTCTTGGAGAGATTATTTCCAAGGGATTGAACGTCAAGCAGACCGAAGCGCGCATCGCTTTTTATAAGGAAGCATCCAAGATCAAGAAAGCGAAACGCATTTCTTATACGAAGGATGTACGATTGGCCCTGAATACGATTCGCCAATCCATAGAAATGGTCACCGGCTCCGGCATGGAAATTAAGACCTCCGAGAATGACCGCGGCGACCATTATGAGATTTTGATTCAAATTCCAAAAAAATAAAGTGTTGCAAAGCTGAAGGCGGCCCTGAGGTGATTGGCCGCCTTTTCTGCGGCTAATCCCGTGAGTTGTCACAAGCATGAGCAGAGCCGCAACAGCTCCTCATCTTAGAACGACTACAAGATTCTTCCTAACTATTCGAGGTGAATTAAGTGTCCAAAATTATTGCCATAGCAAATCAAAAAGGCGGTGTCGGTAAAACAACGACTTCTGTAAACCTGGGTGCCGGTTTGGCTACTTTGGGCAAAAGGGTACTGCTTGTTGACATTGACCCACAGGGAAACACCACAAGCGGTGTTGGCATAAACAAAGCAGATGTGGAAAACTGCATTTATAACATTTTGATTGATGAAATTGCCCCGCATGAAGCCATCCTGGAGACGAAGATCGACGGTCTGCATATTATCCCGGCAACGATTCAACTGGCAGGTGCGGAAATTGAATTGGTATCCACCATTTCCAGAGAGCTGCGGCTAAAGAAGGCGCTTGGACTGGTGAAACAGCAATATGATTACATTATTATTGATTGCCCGCCATCTTTGGGTATCCTTACCATCAACTCACTGACAGCGGCCGATTCGGTTATCATTCCGATTCAATGCGAGTATTATGCGCTTGAAGGTTTGAGTCAGCTGTTGAATACCGTTAGACTGGTTCAGAAAAACTTGAATCCTCATTTAAGAATTGAAGGCGTCCTTCTGACAATGCTGGATGCGCGGACCAATCTGGGCATTCAGGTCATTGAAGAAGTTAAAAAATATTTTCAGGAAAAAGTGTATCGGACGATTATCCCTCGCAACATCAGATTGAGTGAAGCCCCATCTCATGGACAATCCATCATTACTTACGATCCGCGTTCCAAGGGAGCGGAAGTGTATACCGAGTTGGCAAAGGAAGTGGTATCTTATGAGTAAGCGTTTGGGAAAAGGATTGGATGCCTTAATCCCTTCCTTGTCCATTAACGAAGACGATAAAGTAGTCGAAATCCCTCTTTCTCAGCTGCGTGCCAATCCTTACCAGCCGCGCAAAGATTTTAATGAAGAGAGCATTCAGGAATTGGCCGAATCCATTCGTCAGCATGGCGTGATTCAGCCGATCATTGTACGCAGTGTCGTTAAAGGATATGAAATCATTGCCGGTGAACGCCGATTCCGCGCATCCCAATACTGCGGCAAAGCAACGATTCCGGCGGTGGTTCGCAGCTTTACCGACCAGCAGGTTATGGAAATTGCATTAATTGAAAATCTGCAGCGCGAGAATTTGAATGCCATGGAAGTAGCCGTAGCCTATCAGGGGCTGATGGATCAGTTCTCACTTACACAAGAAGAGCTTTCTTTAAAGGTCGGCAAATCACGCTCTCATATTGCGAATTTTCTGCGGCTGTTGACGCTGCCGGAAGAAGTGAAGGATTTTGTTTCACGTGGAACAATTTCCATGGGGCATGCACGGGCGATTGTTGGATTGAAGGAGCCGGAGCTGATCAAGCAGTTGGCACAGCAATGTGTCGATCAACAGTGGAGTGTACGAGAGCTGGAAGAAGCGGTGAAAAATTTGGATCGCAAACCGGCAGGGGCAGCCAAAGCTAAAACGGTTAAACGCGATCCTTACATTGATAGTGTGGAAGAAACTTTGCGGGAGCGATTCAAAACAACCGTAAAGATTAAACAGGGGAAAGATAAAGGTAAGATTGAGTTGAACTATTACAGTGCTCAGGATTTGGAACGCCTCCTAGAACTGCTCGGAAATTAATCAAGCACATGGAAAACATATCCTGGTCTATCCGAAAAGGATAACAATGGATATGTTTTTTGCACGAAAAAGCGGATGCTATGAGAAAAGGGGGCTTGAAATTGAAGGAGCTTGTCTATTTGGATCATGCGGCGACCTCGTGGCCGAAGCCACCGGAAGTTGTGCAAGCGATGATGGATGCACTGCAGCATGCGGGAGCCAATGCCGGAAGAGGGAATCACTCTATGGCAATCGGTACAGGGAGAATGTTAATCCGTGCTCGGGCGGCGCTTGCTGAACTGTTCGCGGTCGCCAATGCTCAGGATATCGCGTTTACACATAATACAACGATGTCACTTAATATGGCCATTCAAGGGACACTTCGCGAAGGGGATCATGTCATCTCCACCATGACGGAACATAATTCAGTTCGGCGCCCTTTAGAGTATCTGCGGAGAACGAAAGGTATTGAAGTTGATTATTTAAAAGTGGACGCGGAAGGGCAGCTGGATCTGCGGGAATTGGAGCAGACATTCAAGAGCAACACCCGAATGGTCATTTGCAGCCATAGCTCCAATCTGCTCGGAAGCATTCTGCCCATTGGCGAAATCGGGGACATTGCCAAGAGACATAGAGCTGTGTTCTTGGTTGATGCCGCCCAAAGTGCCGGCTCGGTAGATATCGATGTGAAACAGATGAATATCGATCTTCTTGCCTTTCCCGGGCATAAAGGTCTGCTTGGGCCACAGGGAACAGGAGGATTGTATATTTCGCCTGATCTGGACTTGGAGCCGCTAATGCATGGGGGTACGGGCAGCCAGTCGGAGTATAGCGAGCAGCCCAATGTAAGGCCGGACAAATATGAAGCGGGAACGCAAAATACAGTAGGGATCGCGGGGTTGCTTGCCGGCGTTCAAAAAGTAAAGTCGCTGGGTACAGAATATATTTGGTCGCATGAATGGGGCCTAATCCAAACCTTAATGGAGGGGATGGGGAGTATCCCCGGCATAAGATTTTTGGGCCCGTCTATAGGTTCTCCGCGCACAGGACTTCTGTCTTTTGTTATTGAGGGAGAAGAATCGGCGCAAATCGCCCACCGTCTGGATCGGGAATACGGCATTGCCGTAAGAGCCGGGATGCATTGCACGCCGCTGGCGCATAAATCCGCAGGAACGATAGAGAGCGGTGCGGTGCGGGCAAGCGTTGGTGTGGATACGACTGAGCAGGATGTCGGTATGATGCTGCATGCGATGAGGGAACTCTACGGCAAACGGTGAAGCAGATAAAGAAAAAGGACGGTCTTATCGATGTCAGAAATGAATCAATTTATAAGCGATCAGCTGCAGTGGCTGATTCCGGGGTTAGCCATTTTGCTGTTGTTCATACTTATTGTCGTTCTTGTTCAAGGCAGTAAATTACGGTCCATGCGGCGTAAATATGATGCCATGATGTCGGGAACCGGAATCGACGATTTGGAAAGCCTGCTGATTGATTTGAAAAATCAGAACGAAATGCTGGAAGAGAATCAACAGGCGCAAAAGGCCGGACTGGAAGCACTGCAGCTTAAAGTGAAAGGTTTGCAGGGGCGTGTGGCCCTGAAACGGTATAACGCCTTTGGAGAGCGGGGGAATGACCTCAGCTTCTCAATGGCTGCTGTGGATGAACGCGGAAACGGCATAATTATCACCAGCCTGCACAGCCGGGACAACTCTTACATCTATGCCAAGCCATTAAAAGAGGGAGAGTCGCAATACCCGCTGTCCCCCGAAGAGAAGGAAGTTACTACTCAAGCGCTGCAGCGGACCTAGAATGGGTATGCCACTGCTTCAGAGCGGAAAAGAGACTGGAAGCGATAATCTCGGATAACCGCATGACCAGACTGAGCCGTGTGTTCTGCAGAACGAAATATTCCATAAAGCCGCCGACGTTAACGATGCCCGTCAAATGGATATCGCCTACCGGCGGCAATTGTTTGTTTACGCCCGCTCCGGGGCGCAGAGGGCCTTCAACGACCTGGATGGAGCCAACGCTTGTTGAATGCCCGAGACAGGCATCTATGCCGATGACATAGGGCTCCTGATGCTGTTCCCGGATAAGGCCGAGTGTCTCCTCCAGATTGACCGCATGTACCGGGTTGTCGAGTGTCCCGTACAAGGTGAACAGCGGGCTGTGATAGCGCGACAGGGCGGTGCCTACAAGCGGTCCTAGAGCATCGCCGGTCGAACGGTCAGTGCCAATACAGACAACCACAATCTGAGATCCTGGACGAACGCGGGAAAAGTGGAATAAGAGACGATGGATGATCGCAGAATAGATTTCAGGGTCCGCATGTGATATTTTTAAACAAGACATCTCTTGCAAAGGCACTGGTTTAGAGGAATAATACATATAATCTTCCTTTCCCCGACGTTTCTATTTGATATTAATTAGTATATGGATAGAGAGACCGTTTTATACTTCAGGAAGAAGAGATAAGACCTGAAGCCTAAGAGGAGAGTGACCTATGAACGAGGAGCTGCTGATCGCGTTTGACTCGACGCAGCAGGCGCTTCGCGCCGAGATGCTGCTGGAATATGCCGAAATCGAAATTGATATATGCCCAACGCCAAAAGAGATTACAGCAGGCTGCGCCATGTCGATTCAGTTTTTTCGCAGTGCGCTGGAAGAGGTGGACAAGATCATTGATGAGCAAAATATCGAAATTCGCGGCATTTACGGCAAAGATGAACAAACCGGCTCTTATCAATTGATTGCGACATGAGGAGGATGAGACTATGAGTCATCGGGCGGGATGGCTGCTGAATGGCGACACCCCGATAGAGACTATGGATCAAGCGGTAGATCAAGCGGTTCAATTTAAAGATAAAGTATGGAACTGGTTAACGGATGCCGATATGTGGGCCAATGTTTTATTTTCGGGACTGCGCATTATTTTTATATTTATCTTGACGCGCATTATCATACGGGTGGTGTACCGGATCATAGACCGGTCATTGGAACGAAAGACGAGTAGGGGGCTGCTCGCGAACACGCGTCGCCTCTCAACCGTTGGCGAATTGCTAAAGAACACAGTAACTATTGTTTGCAATTTTATTATGATTCTGATTATTTTATCAGAGTTTCATTTTGAACTGGGTCCGCTGCTGGCAAGTGCGAGTGTGCTCGGTCTCGCTATCGGTTTTGGGGCGCAAAGTTTGGTTAAAGATGTAATTACCGGCTTTTTCATTATTCTAGAGGATCAATTTGCGGTAGGCGATGTCATATCGACCGGCGGATTCAAGGGTACTGTGGAAGTCATCGGGCTGCGAACGACCAAGATCCTTGGCAGCAGCGGTGAAATATACATCATTCCAAACGGGACCATAGCAAATGTGACGAATTTCTCGATGGCTAACGCTTTGGCGATAGTCGATGTTCCGGTAAAAATTGAGCGAAGCCTGGAAGAAACGCTGCGCCTTATCCGTCAGGCGCTTCAGGGGATCGAGGAACGCAATCAGAATGTCGTAGCTTTTCCGAATGTGCTGGGGATTCAATCGATGACCACCTCCGAGTATGTCGTCCGGGTAACAGCCCATACGCTGCCTAATAAGAGGGAGGCTGCCCAGCGCCAAATTCAGAGCGACATTAAAAAAGCGCTGGAGCAGCTGGAACTAAGGGAAGCCGAACGGGCTGCAAAAGAAAAAGCTGAGGCTGAAGCCAAAGCACAGGCGAAAGCGGAGGCACAAGCTGAGGCAGAAGCTGAGGCAGAAGCGTTAGCGGACAAGGAAGCGCCTTTGCGAAAGCCGGAACAGCAGGAAGCACGCCGGACGGCGGCAACGGGCATCCGGGAGCAGGCGGCGGGAAAGGTTAAAGAAGAGGGGGAGGAACCAGATGGAACGTAAAAGCTTTCAGCTGGGAGATATCGTGCAGATGAAAAAGCCCCATCCATGCGGAACGAATGAAATGGAAATCATCCGCATGGGGATGGATATTCGAATCAAGTGTACGGGCTGCCAGCATAGTGTACTGATTCCCCGGGCAAAATTCGAGAAAAATTTAAAAAAGGTGATTCGTTCCGCGGACAACACAGTGGAAAATAATTGAACTTGCCATTCTCCTGCTAGCATGATACAATAAATTTTGCTGCGGAGAGGTACCCAAGAGGCCCAAGGGGGCTGACTCGAAATCAGCTAGGCGTGTCAAAGCGTGCGTGGGTTCGAATCCCACCCTCTCCGCCACCAAAGCACATAACAATAACGAATGAAACGAACCTTCTGCCTGAATAGGCAGGAGGTTTTTTTGTCTTGATTATTTGTGAATTTTGGAGTTTCCTTATCTGAGTAATTTTGGTAGCTTGAAAATAGGGAAAGGAACGTGCCTGACACCGGATGAGGGGCCGGGACAATGTATTATGGGAGGGAATGCAGTTGCAGCATCGAGTATTGTTGGTTGAAGACGATGAAGCCATCAGCGAGATGGTTCGCTCGTATTTGGTGAAAGAGGGCTACCAAGTGGAAAGCGCCTTTGATGGGGAGGCGGCGGAACAGGCTTTTCGCCATAAAGGACCATTTGACCTTGTACTGCTTGACCAGATGCTTCCGCAACGCAGCGGCATGGACATTCTTCAGAGCATTCGCAAATCCAGTCTGGTGCCTGTGCTGATTGTGTCCGCGAAGGATACGGATGTCGACAAGGCTCTTGGACTCGGCTTTGGAGCGGATGATTATATTAGCAAGCCGTTCTCCATGATCGAGCTTGCCGCGCGGGTGAAGGCGGCCATCCGCCGGGCCGAGTATGCCACGGGCCGCAGCCCGTCCGGGGAAACTATTGATCAGAAAGCAAGCGTAACTCTGGGCGGGATGACTGTTGATTTAGATAACTTTTCGGTGCTGAAGAATGGGGAAGAGGTGAAGCTGACGGCCAAGGAATTTCATATCCTGAAGCTGTTTATGACCCATCCGGGCCGGGTGTTCACCAAAGCGCAGGTTTACGGAATGGTATGGGAAGAAGAATATTATGGTGATGAAAATGTCATTAACGTACATATGAGAAGACTGCGGGAAAAGATTGAAGACGACCCCTCCCATCCCGAGTTTATCAAAACACTTTGGGGGATCGGGTATAAGCTTGGAGAATCCGTACAATGACCGCCGTGCTGGGAGCTGTGATCGGTCTGCTTCTATTGGGTCTTGCCATGCAGAACCGGAGGTTTCGCCGTGATTCTCGCCAGCTAAAATATATTCATGAGAAGCTAAACGACATCCTTTCACGGAATTCCCGGGAACGGCTTCTGTTATTCAGCAGCTCTCCCGAGTTGAGGATGCTGCTTACCGATATGAACCGGCTGCTGGATACCAACCATGAGGGCATCGCCCGGAGAAATAAGCTGGAGAAATCCATGCGCCAGATGCTGGCGAATGTTTCGCACGATCTAAAGACCCCGCTGACCGTCGTTCTCGGGTACATCGAAACGCTGCTTCAGGACCGCGATATGAATGCGGAAGAACGGGAGCGGCTTTTGAAGACGATATACCGGAAGGCTGAAGAGGTGATCACGCTGATGAACACCTTTTTTGATTTGGCCAAGCTGGAGTCCGGAGACCGGGAGCTTCCGCTGTCACGGGTGGAGGCCGGGGAGGTGTGCCGGAGAAATATTTTGGCCTTCTATGATACGTTGAGCGTCAAGGGAACGGAAGTAGTCATCGAAATCCCCGATGAGCCCTGTTACATAAGGGGAAATGAGGAGGCCCTGGACCGGATTTTGTCCAATCTGCTGTCCAATGCGATCACATACGGGGCTGACGGTGGGGTACTGGGGTTAAAGCTGTATAGCGATAAGAACACCGTGTACATTGAAGTCTGGGACCAGGGGAAGGGAATCTCCGCGGATCATCAGGATAAAGTGTTCGAGCGTCTGTACACGCTTGAGGATTCAAGAAACCGGGTGTACCAGGGAAGCGGCCTTGGGCTGACGATCACGAAACGGTTGACGGAGCAGATGAACGGCAAGATTACGCTGATTAGCCAGCCTTTTGTAAGAACAGCTTTTACGGCGGCTTTTCCCAGATTAAACTTTTGAAACCGGCGGATGGATGTCCGGAAATGTCGCTCGCATGCCTTCGTATTAAGATTTTTGTAAGAATCCGTTAATAAAAAAGAATATTCCCCCCAGTACAATAAATACCAGGAACTGATGATAAGGAGGCAGCGGGAATGTCGACCATTCTGCGGACACGAAACTTAACCAAAGTGTACAAAGGAAACAAGAGCGTAAGCAGCGTAAACATGAACATTAAGCAAGGTGAAATCTACGGTTTTCTGGGACCGAACGGTGCGGGCAAAACTACTGTGATGAAGATGATTACGAATCTGGTGAAGCCGACGGAAGGCGAAATTGAGTTCTACGGTGAAAAAATGACCAGCCACTCTTACGAGATGCTGAAACGAATGGGCAGCATTATTGAATACCCGGTATTCTACGAAAAGCTGACCGCACGGGAAAATCTGCTGCTGCACGGAGAATATATGGGTTTCTACAACAGGCAGGCGATTAACGATGTGATGGATCTGGTGAAGCTCACTGGGGTCGACAAGAAGCCGGTAAAAGAGTTCTCTCTCGGCATGAAGCAGCGTCTGGGAATTGCCAGAGCCGTGATGACCAAACCCGAACTGCTGATTCTGGATGAGCCGATTAACGGATTGGACCCCGTTGGCATTAAGGAACTTCGCGAATTGTTTCAAATGCTCAGCCGCGAGTACGGAATGACACTGCTCATTTCCAGTCATATCCTCGGGGAAATTGAACAGATCGCCGATACGATCGGCGTCATTCGTGAAGGTATCCTGCTGGAAGAGGTCGCAATGGAAACTATCCGCAGACAGAATGCGGAATACATTGAGCTTGTGACAAGCTCAGTCCGCCAGGCGGTTTATGTGCTGGAAGAGAAACTGCGCCTGACCAATTTCAAACTGATGGATTTCTGTACCATCCGGATATATGATGAGGGCGTTTCGCAGCATGAACTGAATAAGGCGCTGATCCTGGAGAACGTAGAGGTAGAGAGTATTAGTAAGAGCAAAACGACGCTGGAAGATCATTTCATGAGCTTGATTGGGGGGAGGGGCATTGCTTAAGCTGATTTCGCTGGAAATGCGCAAGTACAAGCTGACCGGGATGCTGAAAGGCGTGCTCATCACCAACCTGGCCATTTTGGCTTTCATGATTTTGCTTGTGTTCTTTGACCAGACTGAATTTATAACCTATCCCGAAGTGTTTGAGGCGTTAAATCTCTTTGTAAGGTCTTCATTCATCGTCTATGCTTCCGTCCTGCTTGGCCGGTTGGTGATTGACGAATATAAGAATCACACCATTAAGCTGCTGTTTACGTATCCCATTTCGCGAATGAATCTGATGTATGCGAAATTAATGATCGTGTTCCTGTTCACTCTGATTAATATTATTGTATCGGTCGCCGCACTGGGTGCCATCCTGGTCGGTATAAACCGCTTCGTCAACGCAATTCCCGGCGAAATTACCGGAAGCCTGCTGATCTCGATGGTGCTCCATACTGCAACCAGCGCCGTATATGCGGCGGGTATGCCTTGATCCCTTTATTTGTAGGCATGCGCAAAAAATCGGTCCCGGCAACGATCGTGAGCGGAGTACTTGTTTCAGCGATCATCTCTTCCGACTTCGGCGGCTTCCGGCTGGGAAATTATTCGTTCGTATCGGTATCTCTCGGACTGCTGGGAATAGCAATCGCGTACCAATCCATCCGGAGGGTGGAACGGGACGATATAGACTGAAGATAGGAATCATGAAGCCGCCGAAGGCTGGTGGGATGCTTTTTCAACAGCAGGCTTGCCGGAAGGGATTCATTTATGTTATGATAATGGAAGTGTATTTAATGTGCAGTGGAGAGGTACCCAAGAGGCCCAAGGGGGCTGACTCGAAATCAGCTAGGCGTGTCAAAGCGTGCGTGGGTTCGAATCCCACCTTCTCCGCCATTACCTTAATAACAGCTAACGACAATCCTTCGTCCAATGGGCGGAGGATTTTTTGCGCACCATAACAGGCTGTGGTTTTTGCCGGACAGTTGGGGCATAGCTATTACGCCGACGTTCCATAACAAAGAAGGACCCTTTCGGGCCCTTCCAGAGGCAGCACTTGAATGATTTTGGAAATCTTCTGTAAAAAGCTCCTAAAGCGAGTCAGGACTACCAAGGCTGTTGTCTTTTACGACTTGGCTCTCAGCGTGATCCTTTGCCAACAATAGTGGCTGAAACAGAGTTCCTGTGATTGTGTTCGACTACATTGTCCAACGGAACCACACCTCTCTCTTGTGCTGCCTGATTATATTATGGGTCAGGACAACTCGATTTATACATTACCGTTAAAAAAAATTAATGCACGCGCGCTTTCTCGACCTTTTTCCACTTGCGGTTCTTGTTGGTCGTCTCCGGGAAAGTGTCGCCTTTCTTCATTTTAATCGACTTCGGGTTCTGAATCTCCGTATGAAAGCTTCGCGCCTCGCCTACCTCCGTATAAATTCCGGGATTAGGTGCCTTTTGGCCTTCTTCAAATTCGGTCTGCTCACCCATGCTGTTCCCTCCTTTCGGACTTAAAAATGGATTACCGTCCTATTGTGCGCACAGCGCTTCGGCTTCATGTACCCAAGGGAAGTCCATAATCAGACAGAATATAAGGGAAGAAAGGTTGCAACGCGTATTCAAATTTGGTATATTATTATAGTTCGAGTTTGTGCTCGATCCTTGCTCCTGACCTGATCAGGGGCCTTAGACCATAAGGAGGTGAAAGTTATGCGCAAATACGAAGTGATGTACATTATTCGTCCTGACGTTGAACAAGAAGCCGTTCAAGCAGCAGTCGAAAAATTCCAAGGCATCATCTCCAACGGCGGAGAAATTACGAAGCACGATGTGCAGGGTAAGAAACGTCTTGCGTATGAGATCAAGAAATTCCGTGATGGCGTTTATGTCCTGGTTAACTTCACTGCAGAGCCTGCAGTAGTTACCGAGCTGGAACGTATCATGAAGATTTCCGACGAAGTTATTCGTTATCTCATCACGAACGATGTTGCCTAAGAGCACGGCGTTCGCTTGGTAAGGAAATCGCTCCAAGGAGGGGACCCAAATGTTGAACCGTGTCATACTGATCGGCCGATTGACCCGTGATCCTGAGCTGCGCTATACGCCTCAAGGCGTTGCCGTAACCCAGTTTACGCTTGCCGTAGACCGGCCTTTTACAAGCCAGGGCGGCGAACGTGAAGCGGATTTCATTCCGGTCGTTACCTGGAGACAGCTGGCGGAGACCTGTGCTAATTATTTGCGCAAAGGTCGGCTGACGGCGGTAGAGGGACGCATCCAAGTACGGAATTACGAGAATAACGAAGGCAAGCGTGTATACGTCACCGAAGTTATTGCCGATAATGTCCGGTTCCTGGAATCTTCCCAGAGCCGCGAGAGCGGAAACGCATCCGGCGGGGGGGATATGCCCGAGCCACCAGCATACGGCGGCGGCGGACGCGGAAACAGCGGAAATAGCGGTTTCTCGCGCAACAATAATCAGGATCCCTTTTCGGGCGACGGTAAGCCGATTGATATATCGGATGATGATTTGCCATTTTAATAAGGAAGGACTGAAAAGACGATGGCTTTTAAACAAAGAGAAGGCGGAGACAACGACAAGAGACCTCCACGCCGTGGCGGCCGCAACAAACGTCGTAAAGTATGTTTCTTCACTGCGAATAAAATTACTCACATTGACTATAAAGATACCGAACTGCTGAAGAAATTCATCAGTGAGCGCGGTAAAATTTTGCCTCGCCGTGTAACGGGCACGAGCGCAAAATACCAACGCGCTCTGACGATCGCTGTCAAACGCGCGCGTCAAATCGCACTGCTGCCTTACACTACGGAGTAAGACAAGCTTTAAAGACAGCCGGTCATCCGGCTGTCTTTTTAATTGCAATCCCTTTTCTCAGCGGTGAATGAGTTGGTTCTGATTGGAGCCATTCGCGGATTGACGAAGCCGGAAAAATATAGTAAGTTTAAACCATCCTACAACGAAGGGGAAATTTTGATGTCGGTGAGCGTTCTTAACTAAGCAATTTCATATCACCTTTCAGGTCTGGCAGACCGCTGCTCTTTTGCTTGCTTTAAGCGCATGCTTATTTAAGTGTGCCGCGTAAGCGTAAGTTAGCATTGTCTTTTGACAGGGGAAAGCTGTGCCTGGGGTGAATGATTTAGTTAAGAACACGCGACGCGTCAACATCGCCTCTTTACGGCTGTTATCCCGTCAACGCAAACGAACCGTGCTCTTGCAGCGCGGTTTTTTTGTTTATTCCACAAAAGGAGCTGATAAGGCTCCAGAGACAGGGACCAGTGTAAAGATTAGGGCAAGGAATGCGCTGTGGCATTCTTTGCCCTTTTTTGCGTTGTGGGAAAACGATAGGCCGACGGACGACAACCAATGAGGAGGAAAGAACATGCATTTACCAAGCCGGGAAACGCTCGAATACAATCGGATTAAGAAAGAAGTGGAACGTTATGCCGTCTCCTATGCCGGAAGGTTGCTCATTCGGGAGCTTGTCCCGATGACTGAACTAACGGCTGTGCAGAGAGCGGTGCAAGAGACGGCGGAGGCCAAGGAATTATTAATGAAAGGATCGAGTGTGCCGATACCTTCATTAGAAGGGATTGAATGGGTGATGTCGCTGCTCAGGACGGGTTATCTGTTCAATGAGCAGGATTTTACCGCGGTGAGCGTATTCCTGAACAGCTGCTCCCAGCTGCGCAAGTATATGGCTTCCAAAGATGCTTCCCTAAGAATAGGAGCGTATGCCGCCTCGCTGATGGAGCTGAAGACGGTGAAAGAGGAGATCGAGCGCTGCATCCGGTTCGGCGTCATTGACGACGGGGCAAGCAAGGGACTAGAGAAGGTGCGCAAACGTCTGAGAGTAACGAAGGAGCGGCTGCTGAAGAAAATCGAGAGTGTCATGTCGCGGCATCAGTCCATTTTGCAGGAGAGTCTGTACAGCATGCGGGGAGGCCGTTATATAATTCCGGTCAAGCGCGAGTACCATAAACAGGTCAAGGGTTCAGTGCTCGATCAGTCCACCAGCGGGCAGACGGTGTATGTGGAGCCGGAGGAGGTCGCCGCGTTGCAGGGAGAACTGGAGATGCTGACAAGCGAGGAGGCCCGGGAAGAGGGGATCATCTTAAGCATGCTGACCGGACTGATCGAAAGGGAGCAGGAAGCCCTGCGGCTGAATATTGAAATTACGGGCGTGTACGATTTTATTTTTGCCAAGGCCAAATATGCCGCCCAGACAGGAGCGGGGGCGGTAACGTTCAACAACCGGGGATATATGCGGCTTCTCGGAGGCAAGCACCCGCTGCTTGAAGGCATGGTTCCGATTGATGTGGAATTCGGTCTGGACTATAAGTCGCTTGTGATTACCGGTCCGAATACAGGCGGAAAGACGGTTCTGCTGAAGACGGTAGGCCTGCTCACGCTGATGGCCCAATCGGGTCTGCTGATTCCGGCGGATAAAGAGAGTCAGCTTCCGGTATTTTCTGAGGTAATGAGCGTGATCGGGGACGGGCAAAGTCTGACACAGTCGCTCAGCACTTTTTCCGCTCAAATGAAGGGTGTGGATGAAATGCTGCGGGCTGCAGGCCGCAATGTGCTGCTGTTGATCGACGAGCTGGCTGCGGGCACGGACCCGGGCGAAGGAATTGCTCTGTCGATCGCCATTTTGGAGGAGCTCAGCCGCAGAGGAGCAAATGTTATCGTCACGACGCATTTTAATGAAATAAAAGTATTTGCCTCGGCAGCGCCGGATTTTCAAAATGCCCGAATGGAGTTTGATCCGGTGACGCTGCGTCCGCTCTATAAGCTGACAATAGGAGAAGCGGGACACAGCTATGCGCTGCAGATCGCCGAGAAGCTCGGTCTGGATGCAAAGGTCATCGAACGCTCGCGGCAAATTGCCGCCAGCCACCCTCGGAAACCGCTTGCCGAACAAGAGATGCGCCTGTGGTATGATAGGGAAGGAAGAAAGGAAGAGAAGGCTACAGCAGGAAAAGGCAGCAGCGCTGCGAAAAAAGAAGCGAAGGTTCATCCGGAACAGCCGCATGTGTTTGAAGTCGGGGACGCGGTCTATGTCACAGCGCTGGGCAGGACGGGAATCGTCTACGAGAAACGGGATGCCAGAGGCATGGTGGGCGTCATGGTGCAGAAGCATAAAATGCAGTTTAACCATAAACGCCTGAAGCCGTATTTATCCAAAGAGGAGCTGTACCCGGAAGATTATGATCTGGATATTGTGCTTGAAACGAAGGAGAACCGGAAGAAGCGCCACCTGATGGGGCGAAAGCATGTGGAAGGCTTGATGATTATCAAGGAAAAGGATGAGGAGGAAGGGTCGTAATAAAAGCTATTGACGCAAGTAATATTGCATTGTATGATGTTTGAAATTTTGAAGAATCCAATATTTATTGCATTCGATATTCAAAGTTGGCTTGAATTGACCGATGGTTTATTTATTGACCACTGGATGGGAAAGCGTTCACAGCTAATTTTAACCAGGAGAAGGGAAGGGACCAATGAACAACAGAAAGGTAATCCGGGCACTTGCGCCGCTGCTCTTCGTTGCACTGCTGCTGTCGGGCTGCGGCGGAGCGGATGCTCCGGACAATCGCGGCGGGAGAGAGCCTTCCTCTGTGGCAACCAATGCCGGAGGCGACCCCAAAGCGGGCGGGACGGTAACGTACGGCTTTCCTTCTCCGTTCAAGGGATTATTTGAGCCGGCTTTTTACGAAGGTGAAGATGACTTTCATGTTCTGGAATTTATAACCGAACCGTTGTTTACGGTCAAGGACGATTTGACCACTGCCCCCGGGATCGCAACCTGGGAGGAGTCGCCCGACCATAAGACGTTCACTTTTAAAATCAAGCGGGGCATTCACTGGCAGAACGGCACCGAATTGACCGTGGAGGACTGGAAATTTGCGCTTGAGGTCATTGCCAACCCAGACTATACGGGCCCGCGCTATTACAGTGTGGAAATGATTCAGGGGGCCGAAGCTTATCACAACGGGAAAGCGAAGGAGATATCGGGCATCCAGGTTATCGATCCCTATACAATGAAGATTACGGTAACGGCCGCCCGTGTGAACACGATTGATAATCTGTGGGCGTATCCGATGAATAAGCGATATTTTGCTGGAGTTGCGGTAAAGGATATGCCGAGCAGTGACCAGGTGCGTAAAGCCCCCATCGGCATCGGCCCGTTCAAAGTAAAGCATATTCAGCCGGGGGAATTTGTCGAGCTGACGCGGTTCGACGATTATTACAAGGGCAAACCCCTCCTTGACGGCGTGCTGTATAAAGTATTCGACGACAAGCTGATTGCAAGCCTGTTCGAGCAGGGGCGGATCGATGTCGAGCAGGCACCGCGGGATGCATATGAAAGCCTGAAAAAGCTCGATAACATTACGCTGATGCAGACGCCCGATTTGTCTTTTGAGTATATCGGCTTTAAATTCGGGCACTGGGACGGCAAGACCGGGCAGATTGTCATGGATAACCCCAAGTTCTCGGACAAAAGACTGCGGCAGGCCATGTACTATGCCCTTGACCGCCAAGGCATCATTGACGCTTTCTCTTACGGACTCGGCAAGCTGTCGGAAACGCCGATCTCAAGCAAAAGCTGGGCCAAAATTCCGGAGGCGCAAATTAACCGGTACCCGTATGACCCGGAAAAGGCCAAACGGCTGCTGGATGAAGCGGGGTATAAGGACATGGACGGGGACGGCCTGCGCGAAGATCCCAAAGGAGCGAAGTTCGTGATTCATTTTGACGGCATGGTCGGCGGCACCAATGACGAACCGCGAACGGAGGCTATTTTGCAGAATTGGCGGGATGTGGGCCTGGATGTCAAGCTGAACGGCGGAGCGCTCAAGGAGATGAACACCTTCTATACGGCGGTCGAAGAGGATGATCCTTCAGTGGAGCTGTTTAACGGTGTCTGGGGATTATCCAATGATCCCGATCCTACCGGACTGTGGAGAAAGAATGATCTCTGGAACTACCCCCGGTGGTCCTCGGCGGAGAACGAACGACTCATCCGGGAGGGGATAAGTCTGAAAGCGTATGACCGGAAGTACCGCACGCAGGTGTATTATGACTGGCAGAAATTAATCAATGAAGAAGTGCCGATGATATTTGTTGCGGAACGCGAGACCATTACAGCCGTAAACAAACGGCTTCAGGGAGTCAAGGTCAGTACGCTGAGCAACATCATCGAGCCCTACAAGTGGTGGGTAAAAGACGGCAAATAGGGAGGCCAAGGCCATGCTGCTCAAATTCGCGCTTCGCAGGCTGCTTGGCGCCGTGCCGCTGCTGCTCCTGATTTCGGTCGCCGTGTTCGCGCTGGCCAAGCAGATGCCGGGGGACGGTCTGGGCGGAGGGCTGAACCCGGGGAACAAAGATCCCGGTTATGCCGCGGAAATGAGGGAAAGTCTAGGATACGGCGACCCATTGCCAATCCAGTATTGGCGCTGGTTAAAGGCGGCAGCTGCAGGGGACTTCGGGCAATCCTTCCTGTATAAAATGCCTGCAAGTGAGCTCATCGGCCAGCGCCTGCCTGCAACGCTGCTGCTGGCCATGCTGTCGCTTCTCATTACTTATGGAAGCGCTTTGGTGCTCGGCATGATTTCCGGACGCAATCCGGGAGGATGGAGGGACCGGTTAATCCTGACGGCCAGCTATGTTACCTATGCGGTCCCGACCTTCATCGCGGCGATCTTTGCGATTTATCTGTTTGCGGTTGTGCTCGGCTGGGTGCCTCTTGGCGGCTCGGTTACGGCTGCCGATTCTGGGGGAGCATGGTCATCGCTGGGAGACCGGGCGGTTCATGCCCTGCTTCCCGCGGTCGTGCTCGGCCTGTTCAATACCGCGGCGTATACGCAATTTTTGCGGGGAGAAATCATCGAGAACAGCGGCAAAAATTATGTGCGCACGGCCATGGCCAAAGGCATATCCCGATCCACGGTCTATAACCGGCATATTCTGCGCAATTCGCTCCTTCCGCTCGTTACCTTCCTGGGATTGGATATTGGAGGGCTGCTCGGCGGCTCGGTCGTCATCGAGAATTTGTTCTCCTATCCGGGGATCGGATCGCTGTTTGCGGCTGCGGTGGCGGGCCGGGATTATGCGGTGATGATGGCAGTAACGCTGATGACAGCGTTCATGATTGTTGCCGGGAATATCGTGGCGGACGTGCTGTACGGTCTGCTTGACCCCCGCATACGTGCGGGTTACGACGGAGGAAGAAAATGAAGCAAAACCATGCGCCTGCTTCCCGGACCTACGCCGCTGTCCGGCAATTTGCCGCCAGTCGTCCAGCCGTCTTAGCCCTGCTGTTTCTTACAGCGGTAATTACACTTTGTCTCCTTGCTCCCTGGCTTACGGACTCTGACCCGGTGAAGATCAGTCTGCGGAGCCTGAATAAGCCTCCAACAGCCGAGCACTGGCTGGGCACCGACAATGGAGGCAGAGATGTGCTGTCCCGGCTGTTATACGGAGGCCGGACGACGCTATGGATCAGCCTTTGCGTATCCGCTATGACTGCCGGTGCAGGGACTGCGATAGGAGTTCTGGCCGGTTATTTCGGCCGGGCGGCGGATTCGCTGCTGATGCGGGCGGCCGATGTCGTGCTGTCTTTTCCCTTCCTGATCATCGTCATTGTCGTCAAGAGCATCTATCCGGACGGCGGCATCCCCTCGCTGATCTGGACGGCGGGGCTGCTGGGCTGGGGAGGATTTGCACGGATCATCAGGGCCAAGACGCTCGCCGTTAAAGAATATGAATATATACTGGCCGCGCGCTCACTGGGAGCCGGGCCGCTGCGCATATTGACTCGCCATCTGCTGCCGGGTCTGTCGGGACTATTGATCGTGAATCTGATGTGGACGTTCGCGGCCATGATCGGAGTCGAAGCGAGTCTCAGCTTTCTGGGGTTCGGCGTGCCGGCCGGTCAGCCAAGCTGGGGGAATATGATGGCGGATGCGCTCTCTCCGGAGGTCATCAGGGACCGATGGTGGATATGGCTTCCGGCTTCTCTGCTGATTACCGGGGTAATTCTTTCGATTCATTTGATTAGCGAGGGAATCAAGAAGGCATTTCTGGTCCAAGAGAAATATTGATCATTTTAGGAATTTTTTGTGAAAATGAAGTCAAAACGCCGCTTCGTTCGTCATATAGGTATGGAGGATGACGAAATGAAGCGACGGAGCATTTTGGGGGCGGCCGCCACCGTCTTGACGATTATAGTGCTGCTTGCAGCAATCGAGCACGGAACGCTCGTCATGAAGCCGCATATCAGGTCAAAAGCGGCGGTGCTGATGGATCTTGAAACCGGGAAGCTTTGGATGGATGTCAACGGAGGAGCTGCTTTGTGCCCGGCCGGAATGTCGAAGATGATGACGCAGATGATCGTGCTCGACCGCCTGGCTGCGGGGGTGCTTCATTGGAGCGATAAGGTTCCGGTCAGCGCCCGTGCCGGAACGGCGGAAGGGACGACGCTGAATATGCAGGCCGGCGAAGTATATACGGTAAAAGAGCTGTATCAGGGAGTTACCGTCTATTCGGCCAATGATGCGGCGGTGGCGCTTGCTGAGCATATTGCAGGCTCGGAAAGCGCATTTGTCTCTATAATGAACGCAAAGGCCAAGGCGCTCGGACTTTCGGGGGAGACCGTCTTTGCCAATGCGACGGGGGCTTCGCCGCCAAGCGCGGAACGGCAGCAGGGCAAGCTCGTAGAGACAAGGATGACAGCCGTCGATGCCGGGAAGCTGGCGGCCGCGCTGATCACTTCGTATCCGGAGGTGCTGGAGACCTCCAGCCTGACCCAAATGAAGCTGCAGAGCAAGGGGCTGTACGTCAGCAATACGAATCTGATGCTTCCGGGAATGGGCGGTGCTTACGCTTACACGGGAACGGACGGGCTAAAGACAGGATACGATGAACGGACGGGATACAGCTTTGCGGGAACGGCCGAGCGCGGAGGGCATCGTGTCATTGCCGTCATAATGGGCGCGGACTCCCAGGAGGAGCGATTCAAGGAGACGGCCGAGCTGTTCGACTACGCGTTTTATATGGAGCTTCCGCCGGTCCGAAGATTCAAATACTTGCTGGGACGCCTTGGCGGCGCCTTCGGCTAAGAAAGCATTCTGCCGCTTTTGGAGAGCGGTGGAATGCTTTTTTAACCAAATGTGTCGTTTTTTGTTGTTTCTTTTTCCCTTCATAGTGATTACAATAGTGTTATTGTTTATTTAGGTAGAATCTGCGCCGAAAGGAGGAAGACCAGCTAGGGGCGCCGGCATAGAGCTTGTCTCTGCTCTGCAGAACCAATCCATGACCGCTCCGGTCATTCCAAATAAAGCAATCGCGATTATCGTCTACTCTATAATAAAAGAAGGAATCGATATGAAAAAAAAGTGGAAAAAAAGATATATTGCTCTTATCCTGCTTCTGATCATTGCAGCTGGAGGAGTTTTGCTTCGCAAGCCGCTGACGGTTCTGGCTTTTGATCTGTTCCTGTCGGACAAGGTCGAGACTACGCTTCAGCAGAAGTCCTATCAGCCGCTTACAAACGAAGACAACACGGTTAAGCCCGCACCAATCGCCTACAAGAGCGATCCTTTCTCTGTTATGCTGTTAGGAACCGACCAGCGCAAGACGGAAACGGCCCGTTCGGATACGATGATTTATGCGGTGGTCCGTCCCGAGGATTACAAGGTGCTGCTCATCTCCATTCCCCGCGATACGTATACGGAGATTATCGGCCATGACGGTAACAAGAAGGATAAGATTACGCACGCTTACGCTTTCGGCGGCCAGCAAATGGCCAAGGATACGCTGGAGGCGCTGCTGGGGCATGATATTCAATATTATGCGACGATCAACTTCCAGGGGCTGAAGGATACCGTCGATGCTTTGGGCGGCCTGCCGCTGCCGATCAAAAAGACGATCCAGAACAAAGGCAAGGACCATGAGAAATTTACGATTGTGGGCGGAAAGTCTTTGTATAGCGGCGAGGAGTCGCTGAACTATGTGCGCTACCGCGAAGACAGTGATTTTAACCGCACGAAGCGTCAGCAGGTCTTCCTGGATGTGCTCGCGAACAAAATGCTGTCCCTGAACCAAATCGGCAACGTGACGGAGCTGCTTAACATTATGGGCGAAAATTTCAAGACTGATATGCCGCCCGCCATGATTACCGGTTTGGCCAAGAAGTTTCTGGGCGGCAAGGAAGCCGATATTTCCAGCTTCACCGTTATGGGTGAGGGCACACGTATCGGCGGCGTGTATTACGATGAAATAAATGAAGAGGATCTGAATAAAGCGAAATCGATGATCGACAACTGGATGAATGCCGCAACGCCGGTAGACCAACTGATCGAGCCGGGAAAAGCGGGCGACGCGCTGGAAGCGAAGGCGACGTCCGCTGCCCAATAGAGCCTTTCGCGATTCAAACAACTTTCTTAGAAGTCACCCGCAAGCAGCAGCCCTGGTGAAAAGTTACCGGCTGCTGCTTGTTGTTCCTATGGTATACTGTTGTTGGAACTGCGGTTAAGGCTTTTGCGTATCAATTAAAGCGGACCCCATCCGAGAGAGACAAGGGGAAAGCCGTTATTCCTTGGGGACTTTGAGGAGGACCTAGAAGATGAATATTGCGTTTTTCCTGCTTCCGAAGCAGGAGGTTGCTTGCGTTACGCTGGATTCCACCCTGCGTCAGACGCTTGAACGAATGGAATACCACCGGTATACAGCTGTTCCAATCCTGAACAAGAATGGCGAATACGCCGGTACCGTAACGGAAGGAGACCTGCTCTGGTACATGAAAGAATCGGAGGGAAAGGTCACCTTCGAAAATTCGTCGAGATTTCTGCTGAAGGATGTTCCGCTGCGGATGAACAACAAGCCGGTATCCATCGATGCGGACATGGAAGATCTGATTAATCTGGTCAAAGTACAAAATTTTGTGCCGGTTGTGGACGACATGAACAAGTTCATCGGCATTGTCCGGCGGAGCCAAATTATTGAGTATTGTGAAAAGTTCGTATCCCGAAAATCGCTGGAATCCTTGTAAGCGCCGAACAAATTCCAAGCAAGGCTATCGGCAGGGAGGCAGCCTGTATTTCCGACATAGGGGATGCGGGCTTTTTTTGCCCCAGGTCCGGGCCAAGAGGGTGCCGTGATGCGGAAAGTCATTTGTGCTATAATGGAGAATAAAGCTTTTTCCCGGAGGTAGATAGACGTGTCCAACATGCCGAAGGATTTGGATGTAGCCAAGAGGGCCAAGGTCATCGAGTGGCTGAAGACCGAGGTCATCGATCAGGTTTCCCGATTGTTCAAAGCATTATGGGAAGGCAGCACCGGGAGGGTAAGCGACAGTTTGGCCAGCTTGATTATGAGTTCTTATATTCTGGGTCGCAGGCTCGGCATATCGTACCGCGATCTGGATGAGGTGCTTCAGGAGAAGCTGAGAAAGCACCGGCAAGAAGGCCATCAGCTGGAAGATTGGTATCAGGATATATCGGCGTTAGAAGAACATATGCGTAAGAGGTGAACATTGTTGAAATATCGCTGGACATCCGCGGTCTGGAGTGTGGTTTATCTGCTCCTGCTGCTATCCCTGTCAACTCCTTTTCTCATTATCACGACACTGTTTGTAATTATCCCGGCTGTCCTGCTGTTCACCACGCTGAATACAAGGCAGTTTATCCTTTCGATTGTGCCCGTATGGCTGATATTGGGGCTGATTAGCCCGCTGTATATATGGATAGCCGCTTACCTGATTGTTCCCGCGCTCGTTATGGGACGATGGTACAAGAAAAAGTCTCCGGCTTCTACAGTGATTGTTGCCGGCACCATTACGCTCCTTGGGGAATTTCTGCTGCTGCTCCTTTTGGGCAAAACCTTGTTCCAGTTCGATCTCTACAATTACGTATATGACGTGCTGAACGAGATGCGCACGATGGCCCTGTCCCCGATGCAGGAGTTCGGTATGGGCGGCTTCCTTGGGGGAAGCCCTGAGGACATCGGCAATAACAGCCGTGCATTCATTCAGGTCATTCCTATGGCGCTGATTGTATCTTCTTTCCTGATTACAGTGATCACCCACTCTATCGTCCGGCCGATTCTGAACAGTATGGGATACGCCGTACCGAAGCTTAAACCTGCCCGCGATTGGAGAATGCCCAAGTCGTTTATTTGGTACTATTTGATCGCCGCCGTGATTCAGCTGTTCTTTTTAAAGTCGGATAACGGCCTTCTGGTCATGATTACGGCCAACTTAGTGCCGCTGCTGAGGATTTGTTTTATCATCCAGACGATCGGGTTCTTCTTCTTTCTCGCCCATGAGCGGAATTGGAATAGAACCATTCCGGTTATACTTGCGGTATTGGCCATTATGGTGCCGCCGCTGTGGATTATCGGGATTATCGACCTGGTGGCGCCGTTGCGCGAAATGGTCACCAAATCGAAACGATAGGGTGAGAGCTCATGCCAAAATTTTTGCAAAGGCGCTGGCACGGCTATCACACCGTCTGGGCGTTCTTGCTGCTGCTGGTCCTTATTATCATTGTCAGCATATATAACTGGGCGCTTGGTGTTGTCAGCCTGTTTTTGTCCGGGACGCTATGTTTCACCATGCTGAAAGCCGAGCTTTCGTTCCGGCGGAATCTTGTGGAATACATTAACGGTCTTTCTTTCCGCATCAAGCGGGTGGAGGGAGAAGCGCTCGGAACGCTGCCGCTGGGTATTATTCTATACGGCGAGGACCGGTCGGTGGAGTGGAACAACCGCTATGCGGGGGAGATTTTTTCAAGGAAATCGTTGGTGGGCGAACCGCTGACCGAATTGCTGCCGGACCTCTTGCAGACGGCCGCCGGCGGGCCTCCAGTCAAGCGGGAAGCGGGCAAGGAAGGGATTCAGAAGGAAGTTCGCATGGAAATCAGCGTTGACGAACGCTACTATCAGGCGGTTGTTATTCCAAGCGAGCGGCTGCTGTACTTATATGAAATCACCGAGCTGATTGATCTGCGGCAGCGGTATGAGGAAGAGAAGCTCGCGCTTGGCATTCTGCTGATGGATAACCTGGATGAAGCCGCCCAGGGAATGGACGATCAGCAGCGGACATCGCTGATCGCGAAGGTAACGAGCGAAATAACCGAATGGGCGAAGCAGTTCGAGGTATACCTGCGCCGCCTTTCCTCGGAGCGCTATATGATGCTGCTGAATTACCGCAGCCTGCAGGCGCTGGAAGAGAGCCGCTTCGTCATTTTGGACGAAGTGCGGGAAATGACAGCCGATCTCAAGGTTCCGATGACGCTGAGCATCGGTCTGGCCTTTGGGGCGGAGTCGGCGAGCGAGCTCGGGGCCTTGGCCCAGTCGAGTCTTGATATGGCGCTCGGAAGAGGCGGCGATCAGGCGGCAGTCAAGGCGGGCCAGCGGCTCTCCTTCTACGGCGGCAAGAGCAACGCGGCGGAGAAGCGAACCCGCGTGCGCGCGCGCGTCATCGCGCATGCCCTCCGCGATCTGATTCAGGAGAGCGACCGGGTTATTATTATGGGGCACCGCAACCCCGATATCGACGCCGTGGGAGCCTCCATCGGGCTGCTCCGTGCCGCACAGATGTATAACGTGGACGCCGATATCGTGCTCGAAGGGCCGAATCCGTCCATTACGCGCATGCTGGAGCAGCTTCGCAGGGATGAAGAGCTGTACAGCTCGTTCATCAGTACGGAGCAAGCGCTGCAGGTGATGACGGAGCATACACTGCTGATCGTGGTCGACACGCACAAGGCTTCGATGACGATGGAGCCGCGGCTTGTTCAGTACGCCAGCCGGATTGTCGTCGTGGACCATCACCGGCGGGGCGAGGAGTTTATCAATGAGGCGGTGCTCGTCTATCTGGAGCCGTACGCATCTTCCACCTGCGAGCTGGTGACGGAGCTTCTCCAGTACATCCATGAGAAGGTCAAGCTCAGCACGCTGGAAGCGACGATGCTGCTTGCCGGTATAACGGTAGACACGAAGCATTTTGCCCTTCATACGGGATCGCGGACGTTTGAGGCCGCAGGCTTCCTGCGGCGGCTGGGCGCCGATACGATTCTGATTCAGCGGATGCTGAAGGAGGATTTGCAGGAGTACATCTCGAAAGCGGAAATTATCAAGCATGCCCGGATGGTGTATGACCATATTGCGCTGGTGGTAACAGCGCCGGGGATGAAAATTCCGCAGCTGCTGATTGCCCAGACGGCCGATACGCTGCTGGGAATGACGAATGTGCTCGCTTCCTTTGTCATCAGCGAACGCCCTGACGGGCTGATCGGGATCAGCGCCCGCTCCCTTGGAAGAATGAATGTGCAGGTCGTTATGGAGAAGCTGGGCGGCGGCGGACATTTGACCAACGCGGCCGTCCAATTGGAAGGAACAAGCAAGGAAGCAGAGGCCAGACTGCTCGAGGTGCTGGCGGAAATTGAAGCGAAAGAGGGTCTGTTCGAATGAAAGTTATATTCATTAAAGACGTTAAAGGACAGGGCAAGAAGGGGCAGATCAAAGAGGTATCGGAAGGCTACGCGACAAATTTCCTGCTGCCGCGGGGCATGGCCCGTCCGGCTACGGAAGGCAATATGAAGACGCTCGAGAATCAGACGGCTGCAGAAGTGCGCCGCAAGGAGCAGGAGAAAGAGGAAGCGCAGAAGCTTGGAGAGAAGCTGAGTGAGCTGGCGCTTACGCTGAAAGCGAAGGCGGGCGAAGGAGGCCGGTTGTTCGGGGCCATCACAAGCAAGCAGATCGCAGAAGCGCTGACGAAGCAAAATGGCATCACTATCGACAAGCGTAAAATTGAGCTGGACGAACCGATCCGTCACTTGGGAACGACGCAGGTTCAGGTGAAATTGCATACGGAAGTCAAGGCCGTGCTGAAGGTTCAGGTAACGGAGGAGTAGTATGGGCGGAGATCTCTTTTTCGATCGGGTTCCCCCGCAGAATCTGGAGGCAGAGCAGGCGGTCATTGGCGCGATCCTGCTGCAGGATGAAGCGCTGATTTCGGCCATGGAGCGGGTGAACACCGAAGACTTTTACGACAAAGCGCATCAAATGATATTTGAGGCGATGATACAGCTCGGAGAAGAGAGCCAGCCGATTGATTTGGTTACGCTGACGGCCAAGCTTCAGGATAAGGGAGAGCTTGAAGACATCGGCGGCGTCAGCTACTTGGCCAAGCTTGCGCATGCGGTGCCTACGGCGGCCAATGTCGATTACTACGCGCAGATTATCGAAGAGAAGGCCATGCTGCGCAGGCTCATCCGGACCGCGACGCAGATTGTAAGCGAAGGTTACACCGGCGGCGAGGATGTCGCCGATATGCTGAGCGACGCCGAACGCCGCATTCTTGAAATCTCCAACCGGAGAAGCGGCAGCGGGTTCATCGCCATCCGCGATGTGCTGATGGAAGTGTTCGATCGGGTGGAGTTGCTTCACCAGAACAAAGGGGGCACATCCGGCATTCCATCGGGCTTTGTCGATCTTGACCGGATGACGAACGGTTTTCAGCGCAATGACCTGATTATCGTTGCCGCCCGCCCTTCCGTGGGCAAGACGGCCTTTGCGCTGAACATCGCCCAGAACGTGGCGGTGCGCGCGAAGGAGACGGTCGCGATCTTCAGTCTGGAAATGTCGGCCGCCCAGCTGGTACAGCGGATGATCTGCGCCGAAGCGAATCTGGATGCGAACATTATGCGTACCGGCGATTTCAAGAGCGACGATGATTGGTCGAAGCTGACAATGGGCATAGCATCGCTGTCGGAATCGGAGATCTATATCGACGACACGCCTGGCATAACCGTGGCCGATATCCGCGCCAAATGCCGGCGGCTGAAGAAGGAGAAGGGGCTGGGTATGATCGTGATCGACTACCTCCAGCTCATCCAGGGCCGCGGCAAGGGCGGAGAGAACCGCCAGCAGGAGGTATCGGAAATTTCGCGGACACTGAAGCAGATTGCACGGGAGCTGGATGTTCCGGTAATCGCGCTGTCCCAGCTCAGCCGGGGCGTCGAGCAGCGGCAGGACAAGCGGCCGATGATGTCGGACCTCCGGGAATCGGGCTCGATCGAGCAGGACGCCGACATCGTCGCGTTCCTGTACCGGGACGATTACTACAATCAGGAAACCGAGAAGAAGAACATTATCGAGATCATTATCGCCAAACAGCGTAACGGTCCAGTCGGCACGGTGGAGCTTGTCTTTTTGAAAAATTTCAACAAGTTCGTCAACTACGAGCGTGCTCATGCCGAACCGTTCGCGGGCTAAGGATAATCATGACAATTTCCGAACGATTGTACATTTCTTGGTGCAATCGTTCGTTTTTGTTTGACTTTAAAAAAGACCGCTGGTACACTGATAATTGTGCTTTAGCGGATTAAACCGTCTAAAGCGTCCGTCAGGGCTGCGTATATAGCGTATAGTACAGAGCCCTATTAAGAAAAATAATGGTGCTTATGGCAGCACCTACGGAGGAATGAACATGTCAACGGTAGTCGTTGTGGGAACACAATGGGGAGACGAAGGCAAAGGCAAAATCACGGACTTTCTGGCAGAGAGCGCGGATGTGGTCGCCCGCTATCAAGGGGGCAACAATGCCGGCCACACGATTCTGATTGACGGCAAGAAATTCAAGCTCAGCCTGATTCCGTCGGGCGTCTTCTATAAAGAAAAGACCTGTGTCATCGGCAACGGCATGGTGATTAATCCTGCCGCTCTTATTGAAGAAATCAATTATATCCACGAGAACGGATTTGATACGGACAACCTGGTCATCAGCGACCGCGCCCACGTTATCATGCCTTATCACATGGTGCTGGATGCGCTCGAGGAAGACCGCAAGGGCCCGAACAAAATCGGCACGACCCGCAAGGGCATCGGTCCGGCATATATGGACAAAGCGGCTCGCAACGGCATCCGCATCGCCGATTTGATGGATGCCGAAGAATTCGAGCTCAAGCTGCGTCATTTGATGAATGAGAAGAATCAGGTTATCACTCAAGTATATAGCGGAGAGCCGCTTGATGTAGAAGAGACGTTGAAGCAGTATCTGGAGTATGCGGAAGTGCTGCGCCGCTATGTGACGGACACTTCGGTCGTGCTGAACGACGCCATCGATGCTAACACTAAGGTGCTGTTTGAAGGCGCTCAAGGCGTTATGCTCGACATCGACCAAGGAACCTATCCGTTCGTAACGTCTTCCAATCCGTCCGCAGGCGGTGTCTGCATCGGTTCCGGCGTAGGGCCTTCGAAGATCAAGCAGGTCATCGGGGTGGCTAAATCGTATACGACGCGTGTCGGCGATGGTCCGTTCCCGACTGAGCTGAACGATGAAATCGGCGATTTGATCCGTGAGACCGGTCATGAATACGGTACGGTTACCGGACGTCCGCGCCGCGTCGGCTGGTTCGACAGCGTCGTTGTCCGCCATGCCCGCCGTGTCAGCGGTCTGACCGGCTTGTCGCTGAATTCGCTGGATGTGCTGAGCGGTCTGAAGACGGTCAAGATCTGTACCGGCTACAAATACCGCGGAGAGGTAATTACCCATTACCCTGCCAGCCTGAAAATGCTGGCCGAGTGCGAAGCGGTCTATGAAGAGCTGCCGGGCTGGGATGAGGATATCACGTCGGCCAAGACGCTGGACGACCTGCCGGAGAACACACGCAAATATGTTGAGCGCGTGTCCGAGCTGACAGGAATTCCGATTGCGATCTTCTCGGTCGGACGTAACCGCAACCAGACGAACCAAGTCCTGCCGATTTACGAATAATAAGCGGCAAGACCAAGTGAATGATACGCATTTCGAGCCATGCTGTGAAATGTTGAATGTAAGAACCGCAGAGAGCCTGCTATGGCTTTCTGCGGTTTTTTCCCGTGTGCATATTTCGCGCAAGACGACCCATTTGCTCGGGAGCGGCCCCACAACTTCCGCATGAATGAGCCGACGAACGTTTCCCACAGCCCATATTGGTCAATACTGGAAAAATAGTAGACCAAACGTTTGGATAGAGATGCAAGCGGGAAAGTCGGAATGCACTCATGCAAGGGAGAGATGGGTATGAAATGGGTTAAACGCGCGCTCGGCGTATGTCTGATTGTCGTCCTGGCCAGCAGTCTGTCCATACTGACAACGGGCGTGATCGTCAACGCGTATGTTCAGTCGGTCATGTCCGGGCTCGGCCTCAAAGCCGATCTGCCGGCTCCCGGGTTCGGGGGAATGCTGAGCAGCCTTCTGGGGACAAGCGGAAAGCCAGCCTCCAAGGAACCGGCTGCACAGGATAACCGCGCGGCTTCAGTCGACCCTTCGGGTTCGGACAATGCGTCCGAGGCGGAGGACACGAAGGACACGGCTCCGGTGCCGACGGCGGACAGCAGCGGAAACGCCGCAGAAGACAAGGCGCCGGATAACGCGCTGCCCGTCATGGGCGAGGCGGCTTCGGAGGAACAGAGCGGCACGCAGGACCAGCAGTTGGTCATGACCCCAGAGGCGATGAAGGATTTGAAGGATAATCTGCCCTCTGCGGAAAAAGTGAATATTTTTAACATATTAATGAATAAGGTTCCTCAAGAAGAAATGCAGAAGATTTCCGCCGCCATGGAGGGCGGGCTGACAGAACAGGAAGTGACGGAGATCCAGTCGATTATTTCCAAGTACGTAACCCCGGAAGAATATAACAAGCTGATGAAGATCTTGACTCCCGGTACGGGCGGGCAGTAAAGAAATGGACTCCCAATCGCGGAATCCGGGTTAGAATGCTTGCCTTTTTCAGGAAAAGACGCTGTTCCAGAGCGCTTGCGGGCGTAGAGGGGACGGCGTTTTTTGCGTGGATTCGGATCAGGGTGATCCGCTTAGTAAAGTTGAAATGTTTCTGCAGGCTATGGTAAAGTTAACAGGGACCGGAAATGGTTACTTTTTTGTAACTTTTGCCATGTGATCGAAATTGCATTTTTATTCATTCAGGATATATTGTCGGCAAATATAGATGAAGCGGTCATACCATAGATCTGGCTGCTTGGCAGTCCGGGGATCAGGCTGAAAGGGAGAGTTTCATGAAGGGTTTGAAATTAATACGCGGGCTGAAGGAGCTTAAGGGAAAAGCTCCCGCATCCGTAGCCGGAGGGAGAGCCGATGCCGGGGAAGGCATGGTGAACGCTCAGGTAGTGCAAAATTCGCGTCGGCGTCGGCGTCTCACCTGGCTTACGGCAACTGCCGGAGTTGCGCTGCTGACTGTTTCGATCATCGGGGCACACAAGCAATATGTGGAAGCAAATACGGATGTCTATTACCGCGTACTGCTGCACGGCAAGGAAATCGGGACGCTATCGGATAAGAGCCGGCTTAATACGTTGTTTGAGGAGAAGCGGCAAGCGTATCAGGAGAAATACCCAAATGAGGTAATGGTTCTGCAGACGGACGGCATTACTACGGAGGCGGCCCGCAGCTATAAGCCGGTTATCGATAACGAAGGAACGATAGATAAGCTGGACGGCTTGCTCAAGGCCTATGCGGTCGGCGTTCAGCTGGTTGTGGACGGAAAGGCCGTCGGCATCGTGAAAGACCAGGAAACGGCCAGCGCCGTGCTCCAGGGAGTAAAAGCCCACTACATATCGGGGGAGAAGAAAGCCTCCGATGCTCCGCAGCTGAAACAGACGGCCGCGTTATCGGGTTCGGCTTCATCCGGGGATAAGGTAGAGTCGGCGGATATACGCGAGCCGCTGTCGATTTTGCCGGTAAAGGCCGATCCGAACAAGGTCATGGACACAGAGGAAGCAATCAAGGCACTGACCGAGGGAGTGGAGGCGCCGCTGCTGTATACCGTTCAGGAAGGTGACACGATTTCGAGTATTGCCGGCCGTTACGGCATTACGCAGAAGGAGATTTTCCGGAACAACCCGGAAGTGAAGGAGCTGACGCTGCAGATCGGGGATGAGCTTAAGCTGACCGTTCCGCAGCCGCCGATTACCGTTGTAACGATGGAGAAGGCGACGGAGCGGATCGTGACAGAACCCCAGGTGATAGTGCGCACCAGCGAGCTATTGCCCAAGGGCAAGACGAAAGTTGTCCGTCCAGGACAGACAGGGCTCAAGGAAATGCAATACCGGCTGACGAAGGAGAACGGTGAAGTCGTCAAAGAGGAATGGCTGGGGCAGACCGTTCTCAGGGCCTCGCTGCCTGAAGTTGTATACCGCGGAACCAAGATCGCCCACCAAGCTTCCGGCTCGTTCGCCTGGCCGGTAACCGGCGCGGTCATTTCCAGCACCTTCGGCGAACGCTGGGGCCGGATTCATAAAGGGGTGGATCTCGTCTCGGGCAACCGGACGATCAAGGCGGCGGATGCCGGGACGGTAAGCTTTGCCGGAGTTCAGCACGGTTACGGCAATGTCGTCATCGTCAACCATGGCAACGGATATGAGACATATTACGGCCACCTGAGCAAAATTTCCGTATCGGTCGGCCAGAAGGTGGAGCAGGGCTCTCAGCTCGGCATCATGGGCAACACCGGCCGCTCAACGGGCACGCATCTCCATTTTGAAATCCGCAAGAGCGGTACGGCCATGAACCCGATGAAATATCTGCAATAGCTTAAGCCTTGAATACAGCCGCCCGGGAGTTCCCGGACGGCTTCATTATTATGGGGAGCGGACACTGTTTGCGCTCTTGCAAGGCGGGTCTGCATACTTCGTAGGATGTGACGTGCGGACAGGTATGGTAAAATGAATAGGAAACTTACCAGTAAGATAAAAGGGTGAAATGGTGGATTATGGGGATGGGAACGATTTTGGTAGTCGATGACGAACAGCCAATTGCCGATATATTAAAGTTTAATTTGGAGAAAGAAGGGTATGAGGTCATCTGCGCTTTTGATGGCATCAGCGCCGTTGATCTGGCCTTGTCCAAACGGCCTGACCTCATGCTGCTTGACCTCATGCTGCCCGGCAAGGACGGCATGGATGTCTGCCGCGAGGTGCGGTCCGCCCATCTCGATCTGCCAATCATCATGCTGACCGCCAAAGACGGGGAGATCGACAAAGTGCTGGGCCTTGAGCTTGGGGCGGACGATTATGTCACCAAGCCGTTCAGCACGCGCGAGCTGCTTGCCCGGGTCAAGGCGCAAATGCGGCGCCAGCACAAGTCGGCCCCTGCCGAAACGCCGAGCGGCCCGGATGAGGGCAAGCAGGGCATTCACCATTTTGATTTGTTTATAGATACCGATATGTACACTGTCTACAAGGGCGGGGAGCCGCTCGATCTGACGCACCGCGAATACGAACTGCTTTATTACATGGTCCGCAACGCCGGCAAGGTGATGACGAGAGAGCATCTGCTGCAGGCGGTATGGGGATTTGAGTATTTCGGTGACGTACGAACGGTCGATGTGACGATCCGGCGCCTGAGAGAGAAAATCGAGGAGAACCCGAGCAAGCCGGAGTATATCTTTACGCGGCGCGGGCTCGGATATTTGATGCACAGTCCCAAAAACGGAGGATTGTGATGAAGGCCATGTCCTTTTTCCGGACAATTCAAGCGAAGCTGATCATTATTTACGTTCTGCTGATTCTGATTGCGATGCAGCTGATCGGCGTATATTTTGTAAGTTCAATGAAGAATTCGCTGACCGACAACTTCACGAAGGATTTGAAGGCCCGGGCGGAAATGCTGTCGATTCTGACGGCCGACAAATTCAGCAGTGAAGCCGGAGGAGCAAGTGAACAGTCCTCTGTCGACAGCCTGCGCGGGATGGTCAACAATCTCTACATCAGCGGCGCAGAAATTCAGGTGCTTGATGCGAGCGGCAAAATCATTACGACCTCGGTGCCGTCGCAGAGCGACTATGTCGGGCGGCGCAATACGCAGACGGTGGTCAGCCGCGCGCTGCAGGGCATCAGCGACAACGAGGAATACATTATCGGCGACGACAATGTGCGGAAAAAGGTTGTGGCCAAGCCGGTATGGTCGGGAGGCAAGGTGGTAGGGGCCATCTACATCGCCGCCGATATGAAGGATTTGTACGCGACGATGGGCCGGATCAACAGCGTGTTCATCTCCGGCCTTTTGCTGGCGCTCACCCTGACGGCCGTGCTCGGCGTTATCCTCGCCCATACGATCACGCAGCCGATCAAAGAGATGACCCGGCATGCCAAGGAGGTCGCCGAAGGAAGCTTCGACCGGAAAATGCCGATATTCGGCAATGATGAGATCGGGCAGCTCAGCAAGGCGTTCAACTATATGACTGGCAGGCTGAGGGATGCGCTTGCCCAGAACGAGGAAGAGAAGGAGAAGCTGGCCTCCATTCTGACCAATATGAGCGACGGCGTGGTGGCGACGGACGAAACCGGTCGCGTCATTCTGATGAACCGTCGGGCGTCTATCATGCTGGGAGCGGAAGAGCCGCTCCCTCGGGGGCTTGAGCTAATCCGACTGCTCGGTCTCGAAGGCGACCAGACGCTCGCCCTGTCCGGCGGCACCGCGCAGTCGACGATGCTTCGGCTGCAATCTGCCGAAGGGGAGGAACCGAACATCGTGCGGGTGACGTTCACGCCGATCCACCGCCGCGAGGGCGGAATCGCCGGAACGATCGCGGTGCTGCAGGATGTCACCGAGCAGGAGAATCTCGAGGCGTCGCGCCGCGAATTTGTAGCGAATGTGTCGCATGAGCTGCGGACGCCGCTCACGACCATCAAGAGCTATGCGGAAGCGCTGGGGGATGGCGCGCTGGAAGACCCGCAGCTGGCGGGACGCTTTGTCGGCGTAATCCGCAGCGAGACGGAGCGGATGATCCGCCTTGTCACCGATCTGCTGCACCTTTCGCGGCTGGATTCCAGGGAAGCGCAGCTGCGCTATCAGGAGACGGATATTTCCGAGATGCTGGAGGATGTGGCCGACCGCTTCTCTTTCCAAATCCGGCAGAAGCGGATCTCCATCAGCATCGTCATCCGCCGGGGCATCTCAACGGCCTGGCTTGACCGGGATCAGATCGACCAGGTGCTCGGTAACCTGGTATCCAATGCCCTGAAATATACACAAGAGGGCGGAAGCATCGGACTGGAGGCGGGACGCAATCCCGAAGGCATGCTGGAAATATCCGTTCGCGACTCCGGAATCGGCATTCCAAAGAAAGATATTGAACGGATTTTCGAGCGTTTCTACCGGGTGGATAAGGCGCGTTCGCGGAATATGGGTGGAACCGGTCTCGGACTGTCCATTGCCCGGGAAATTGTCAAAGCGCACGGGGGCACCATCTCCTTGCAGTCCGAGCTGAACAAAGGCTCTAAGGTCACCTTTACGCTGCCTCTGGAGAAGCAAAGGAGGGATCAGGCGTGAAGGAAAGAATCAAATCATGGGTTCTGGCGCTGCTCGTCGTGAGCAGCCTGGTGGAGAGTTATTATTTGATCTACCGTCTGCCGGGCAGCGATTCCGCGGTCTTCTCCGAGAATCTCTATGTCAAGACAGACAACATGGGGCCGGAGGAAAAAGTAGAAAATCTGCTGTTCCCCGACAAGATGATTATTCATCTCGGAAACAACAAGCATACGCTGTTCTACCCAAGCTCGACGTTCTATAACCTCATTCTGAACCGGCTGAAGGGGCGCAGCTTCGAAAGCTTTCAGCGCCGCTCCGTCCAGGATTTCGACTGGGCCAAAATCCGCAGCGAGAATCCCGGCATCGAGCTGTCGTTCGGTTCGGGCATTCCCGTAGCGCTGCTGCAGCGGGTGATGCAGCTCTCTCCGGATTCCCTGTTCTCGGGGGAAAGTATCGACCGGATCTGGATTTACAGCGCCAAGAGTGATTCGAAGGCGCATGCTGTTTTCTTCAGCACAAGGGGAGATATCGTGTATGAGGCGGCCAAAGCCGACCTTACCGTGCAGGACGTGCAGCAACATGTCGATTTCGGAAAGTCGTGGACGCCATACACCACGTTAACCGGCGATTATTACATTCCGGAGAACAACCTGTCCCTGGTAGCGTCGGAAATGCCTTCCGGGCTGTATACGGTAGAGCAGATGCAGAGCAGCTTGTTCTTCGATGCGGGCAGCACGCGCTACATCCGGGAAAAAGACGGCTCCGAAATCTATACGGACAGCAAGCGCAGCCTGCAGGTCGATCAGGAGCGGAACTGGATGAGCTACAGCGACCCTACGGCACTTCCGGCGGGCGAGAGCACCGATGCCAAGGATGTGCTGGAGGCCGTTGATTTTGTTAATCAGCACGGAGGTTGGAACGGTACTTACCGGCTGGAGGCGGCCAGGGAGAACGATCAGGACCGGCTCGTTTCGTTCCAGCAGTATTACGGTTCTTACCCCTACGGCTCTTACCCCGTTCTGGATCAGCCGCAGCTGCATTACGGAATCATCCATTTGCAGCTGCAGCAGGGAACGGTTACGGCCTATGAACGGTCCTTAATGTACAGCAAGGAAGATCAGAGTACCAAAAGAATTGTAGACCTCCCCGGCGGGGACGCCCTGCGAAAACGGCTGGCCGAGGTTGGCAAATCTTCGCCGCTCCGTGATTTGTACCCGGTCTATATGCCGGTGGTCAAAGGAGACAAGCTGGAGCTGGTTCCCGTCTGGAAGGTTGTGTACCGGGACGGCAGCACGCTTACGCTGAAATAATCAAGGAGAAGAGGAGGAGAGAGATGGACTGGGGAAGAGCGAAAAATGTGCTGATCTATTCATTTCTGCTGCTGAATTTGCTGCTGTGCTACCAGCTCTGGGTTGACCTGCGGGAGCAGGTCAGCGCCAATCTTGACTTCACCTCTCTCTCCGATTCGACCCAGCAGATCATGGAGCAGAAGGATATTCGCATTCTGTGCCCCATTCCGGCGGCTACGCCTGAGCTCCCCGACTTGACCTACCGTTATTCGGCCGTGGAAGGCGGCGGAGCCGTCAAGCTGGACAGGCCTGTCGACAGCAAGCTGATCTTCTCTTTCACCGAGCTGAGCGGAGAGCTGAAGTCTCAAATTCCGGACATCGGCAGCTACCGGTTCGATCCTTTGGAAAGCGAGGTCGGCAGGTTCGTGCTGCATCCGCTGGTCGACGGCAAATGGCCGCTGTTCAGCGTCAGACTGGAGCTTATCTACGACAATCAGAAAATCGTCGCCTACCGCCGGCCGCAAATCGATCTGGGGGAAGGCGGAAAGGGCGAAGCGCAGAAGGTGCTCCCGGCTTCTAAGGCGCTGGGGAGCCTGATCGAGAAGTTTTTCCCGCAGGGCGCGGCGGTGAAGGAAATTGAACTCGGCTATTACGGGGAATTGTTCAATTCCGAGAGCCAGGTGGCGGCTCCGATGTGGCGGTTCATGCTTGAGGACGGCAAATCGTATTACGTCAACGGCATCAGCGCCGATATTATCAGTCCCAAGACATCAGAGTGAGAAATCGGATTATGACAAAAGGAGCAGGAGCTATGGGGATTTCATTTACGGTGCTGTCCAGCGGTTCGACCGGCAACGCCACCATTGTACGGGGAGGCGGGACGACGCTGATGATCGATGCCGGCCTGAGTGCGCGGCGGGTCGAGGAGCTGCTGACCATGCGCGAGTTAAGAGGAGAGGAGATTGCCGGGATTCTCGTCACGCATGAGCATTCCGATCATATCAAGGGCCTCGGCGCGGTTGCGCGCAAATATGGCCTGCCGATCTACGCCAACAGCGGCACATGGAGCGCAATGGAGAAATCGATCGGGAACATCGAAGAGCATAACCGCATCATTCTGGAGACGGGACAATTCAAGGATTTTGGAGACCTGCGGGTCGAATCATTTGCCATTTCCCACGACGCTGCCGAGCCGGTCGGCTATAACTTCTATGAAGGCAAGGACAAGCTCAGTGTGGCGACGGACCTCGGCTATGTCAGCGATAAGGTCAAGGCAGCGATTTCGGATGCCGATGTACTGGTGCTTGAGGCCAATCATGATATCGAGATGCTGCGGATGGGACGTTATCCGTGGAATACGAAACGGCGGATCCTCGGCGACATGGGCCATTTGTCCAATGATGCGGCGGGCGCGGCTCTGAGCGAGATTCTGACGGGACGCACCAAGCGGACCTACCTGGCCCATTTAAGCCGGGATCATAACATGATCGACCTTGCGCGAATGTCGGTTCGGGGGGCGATGGAAGACAGAGGGTGCTTTTACAAAGACAGCGAGTTCCGGCTCTGCGACACGTATTACGATCAGCCTACGCCATGGGATACGGTGAGCGAATCATAAGATGGTCAAGCTCGGACATTTTGCGCTCCAGCTCCTTGCGTGTAATCAGCCCTTTTTCAATTAAAAGTTCCACGGCCGCGCTGAGAGCAAGCGTCATATGATAGTGTTCGTCTTTTAAATCGCCCAGCTTGCCGATGAACTGCACCAACTCCATATTGGAAGAAAATGAATCCATAGCCATGCCTCCTGCACTGTTTTTTGTTTTTATTTTGGTAAACACGCGCTGCCGCTAGGCGCTGTGCTACAATAGAGGAGTACAGCAGTCCGATTGCGCGCGGCTAACCGTCAGTATTACTAGCATTATAGTCGGACAGGCTGCGAAGTATTCCGCCGTTAGGAGATTTAGTCTGTCTTGAGCGCGGAAAAAGGCCTTTTTTACCGTGAATGAGCGCATAGCCGAAACCTTTCTGGGCATGACGCAGTCTATAACATGAGGAATTGGGCTGCAGGGCAGGGTGCCCCACGCTTTAAGGCGCGAGTTAATGAGGGGAGAGGATGACAAGTTGGGACTGTTTGACGATGATTTCTATTCCACGAAAGTTTCCAGACGGAGAGAACAAAAGGTCTCAAAGCAGCGGTCTGTTCCACGCGGCTGGTCGGCCCGAAGCAGACGGCTGAGACTGTCCACACTGCAAATTTCCGCGCTTTGCTCCTTGTTCAGCGCTGTCGTTGCGGTCCTGCTGTTCAGTCTGGTTACGGGCCAATTATCCCATGAACAAGGAGCCCAGCCCGCCTTCATTCAAAATGTCACGCCTAGCAGCGGAGATCCTTACGACCGGATTATCAAGGCGGCTGCTGCCGTCCGTCCGGCGGTGGTCAGCATCATTAATCATAAAGAAGAGAGTGCGAAGAATACGCTGGACGAATCGGCGCTTGGTTCGGGCGTTATTTATAAGAAAAACGACGATAAGGCGTTTATCATCACCAACAACCATGTCATCTCCGGAGCGGGCAAGCTTGAGATTGTTACCGTAGACGGCGAAACCCGCAAGGCAGAGCTTGTGGGGGCGGACAAGGTCAGCGATCTAGCCGTCCTTTCCATCGATGCGGCGGGGATCAACACCATCGCGAAGCTGGGAGATTCCTCGAAGCTTCAGCTTGGGGAAACGGTGATTGCGATCGGCAACCCGCTCGGTCTTGGCGATACGCTTACCTCGGGCATTGTGAGCTATACCAACCGCACGATTCCGGTATCGCTTAACCAGGACGGCGTCTATGATTGGGAGCAGGAAGTGATCCAGACCGATGCCGCCATCAATGAAGGCAACAGCGGCGGAGCGCTCGTCGACTTGAACGGCCGGGTAATCGGCATCAATACGATGAAGATTTCCGATACCGGCGTAGAAGGCCTCGGTTTCGCCATTCCGGCCAACCATGTCATCAAGATCGCGGAGGAACTGGTCCTGAAAGGGAAAATCGCCCGCTCTTACCTGGGGGTATACTCGATGGATCTGAACAACCCGTACGTTCCGCTTGCCGAAGATCAGCGCAAGGCGCTCAAGCTGCCGAGCAGCGTCAAGGAAGGCGTCGTCGTTCTCGATGTCGTCGGGCCGGCCAAGGAAGCGGGACTCAAGCTGAATGATGTTATTACGAAATTTAACGGCCAGACTATCGATTCCACGTTGAGCCTGCGTAAATATTTGTACAATGAGACCCGGGTGGGCGACCCGCTCGCAATCACCTTCTACCGGGGCGGGGTTGAGAAGGAAGTTACGATTACGCTTGAAGAGAAACCGGGAGAATAATTTCAGAGTTGGCAGGATATAATACTAAAGAACCGAGATAAGGCTGGCTGTGCCGGATTGGGGAGCCAGTCTTTTTCGGAAAAAAATGGGTTTTATACCGGTTGTTAGCTTGCCTTTGATGTCTTGTTGTGGTACTATGATAAAAGTCATAATTTGATTTGAACCCTGGAATTTCCACATTGAAAAGGGTTGTCAGGTTGGAAGAGCAGCCTTTTTCAATGTGTGAATTTTTTCTTTGCTCAAAGATAAAAGGAAACATGTTAATTTCAATTTTTGGAGGCATACAACATGCAAACAGGTACAGTTAAATGGTTCAACGCAGAGAAAGGCTTTGGCTTCATCGAAGTTGAAGGCGGAAACGACGTATTCGTACACTTCAGCGCAATCGTCGGCGAAGGCTTCAAATCGCTGGACGAAGGCCAACGCGTTGAATTCAACGTTGTTCAAGGCAACCGCGGACCGCAAGCTGAGAACGTTGTAAAACTGTAAATCAACCCAAGTACCGTCCCCGCTTGACAATAGTTGGGACGGTCTTTTTTTAAACTATAAACCAACCTTGCACCTAAAGAATGGAGGGAACGGCAATGAACTACCGGAAGAAACCGCTGGAAGAAGTACCGGAAGAGAATACGGCCGTGTGGTCCTGCACGAATGATGACTGCAATGGGTGGATGAGAGATAATTTTACGTTTGAGGATGCGCCTGCCTGCCCGTTGTGCCATGCGCCGATGGAGCAGGGAATGCGAATGCTTCCGCAATTGATTAATTCAAGCAGCGATCCGAAATCGCTGAAAAAGAACATTTCCATTTCTTGATATTGAAAGCAAGAAAGAGATTTTCAAACGATAAGCTTTAAGACGGATAACCGTCTTATTTTTTTGCTTTTGTCGAAAAATTTGTGATCAATGTCACAAATTTATTGATTTTTGTGTAGGAAAAATGGAATTAGATGTGACATAAATCACACTTCACATCTTAAAATTTTGACAAAATAAAAAGCAACCAAACGGGGGGAAGGAAGGGAAAACATGGATACACTTATGCTGTCGCGCATGCAGTTTGCGTCGACAACGATTTTTCACTTTTTCTTTGTGCCGGTGACGATCGGATTGTCGTTCATCATCGCGATTATGGAGACGATGTACGTACGCAGCGGCAACGAAGAGTACAAGCGAATGGCTAAATTTTGGGGCAAGCTCTTCCTGGTTAACTTTGCGATCGGGGTTGTGACCGGAATTTTGCAGGAATTCCAGTTCGGCATGAACTGGTCGGATTACTCGCGCTTTGTCGGGGACGTATTCGGAGCTCCGCTTGCGATTGAAGCCTTACTCGCGTTTTTCCTTGAATCAACGTTTATTGGAATCTGGATTTTCGGCTGGGAGAAGGTTTCGAAGAAGATCCATCTGCTGTCTATCTGGTTTGTTGCGATTGGCACCACGCTGTCGGCTTTCTGGATTCTGGCGGCGAACTCCTTCATGCAGCATCCTGTAGGGTACACCATCAACAACGGCCGCGCGGAGATGAATGATTTTCTGTCGCTGATCACCAACGGTCAAGTGCTGGTTGAATTTCCGCATACCGTACTGGGCGCCTTTGCCACCGGAGCCTTTCTGATTATCGGTGTCAGCGCGATTAAGCTGCTCAGAAAGCAGAACGTTTCGTTCTTTCAAAAATCTTTTAAAATCGCCGCGATCGTCGGCATTATCAGTTCGATTGGCGTTGCCTTTGCCGGCCACTGGCAGGCGCAATATCTAGTCAAAACCCAGCCGATGAAGATGGCCGCTTCGGAAGGCCTGTGGGGCAAGAGCGGTGACCCGGCCCCTTGGACGGTAGTCGCCAATATCGACCCTGAGAAGATGGTAAGCACGCATGAGCTGAAGATTCCGTACGCGCTTAGCTTCCTCTCCTACAGTACATTCTCCGGTGAAGTCAAAGGGATGAAAGAACTGCAGGCTGAGTATGAGCAAAAATACGGTCCGGGCAATTACATACCGCCAGTACGTACGACCTTCTGGAGCTTCCGGATTATGATTGCCGCCGGTATGGCGATGATTTTTATAACACTATGGGCTGTATATCTGATGTGGCGCAAGAAGCTGGATCAGCCTAACACCGGGTTCCTGCGCATCTGCTTATCCGGACTGCTGCTGCCTCCGATCGCCAATACGGCGGGCTGGGTCATGACGGAATTCGGTCGTCAGCCTTGGACCGTTTTCGGACTGATGACCACCGAGCGGAGCGTCTCGCCCAATATTACGGCAGGACAAGTCTTGTTCTCGCTCATTACCTTTAACGCTATCTATGGGGTTCTGTTGATTGTGCTGATCTATCTGTTCGTCAAAGTAATCAAAAAAGGCCCGTACGCCATCGACGAAGATTCGCATTCGACCGACCCTTATAACAAAAAGGAGGGACACCATGCTCTCACTTAATGAACTTTGGTTTGTGCTGATTGCGGTTCTCTTCGTCGGATTCTTCTTTCTGGAAGGCTTCGACTTCGGTGTGGGAATGCAGTCTCAGCTGCTCCCGAAGGACGAACGGCAGCGCCGGGTGATGATTAACTCCATCGGTCCTTTCTGGGACGCGAATGAGGTATGGCTCATTACCGGGGCGGGGGCGATGTTCGCCGCTTTCCCTGAATGGTACGCAACGCTGTTCAGCGGGTTTTATGTGCCGTTTGTCTTCGCTCTGTTCGGTCTGATTCTCCGCGGGGTGGCCTTTGAATACAGAGGCAAAGCGCAATCCGGGGGCTGGCGGACCACCTGGGATCTGTCGATCCTGATCGGCAGCTTCCTGCCGCCTTTCCTGCTGGCCATTGTGTTTGCAAGCTTCATCAAAGGTCTGCCGATTGACGGCGACATGCAGATGCACGCGGCCTTTTTCGGGGACATTGTGAATGTCTATACCGTGCTGGCGGGAGTTGCGGTCGTCCTGTTGTGCAACATCCACGGCCTGCTGTTCACGGCGCTTCGCACCTTCGGCGAGCTTCAGGAACGGGCGCGCAAACGGTCGCGAGCTCTGCTGCTGCCGACGGGTGTAGTGCTGCTGGCTTTTGTCATCATGACTTACTTCCAGACGGATATTTTCAAAGTGCGCGGGGCGCTGCTGTGGGCTATTGCGGTGCTGGGGCTGGTCGCTTTCCTGCTCGCGGGTTATTTCAGCAAGAACAAGCGCGACGGCTGGGCATTCGGCATGACGGGCGCGGTGCTGGGCCTTTCGGTTATCGCCGTATTCGTGGGCCTGTTCCCGCGGGTAATGGTCAGCTCGCTCGGCGAAGCTTACAACCTGACGATTACGAACTCCGCATCCGGTCATTATTCGCTTAAAGTAATGACGATCGTGGCGCTGACCATGCTGCCGTTCGTGCTGGGCTATCAGATCTGGAGCTATTTTATCTTCCATAAACGGCTTAGCGATAAGGAGACTCTCGAATATTAATGGATAGAAATTTGCTCGGGTATAAAGGAGTTAGGCCGGTCTTTCTGGCGGTGGGATTCCTTACCCTGGTGCAAAGCTTGTCCATCTTGTTGATGGCCAAATCGCTGGCCGAAGTCGTCTCCGCGCTGTTCGCGGGGAATCCGCTGAAGGAACAATGGGGCACTGCGCTGTTGTTCCTTCTTGCGTTTCTGGCGAGGCATGCCTGCGGCCTGCTGATGAGCAGCGCCTCGTACCGGTTCGCGGAGAAGACGGGCAGCGCCATGCGGCGCAAGATGATGGACAGGCTGTTTCGGCTGGGGCCGAGAATGGCCGGGGATCAAGGGACAGGAACCCTGGTAACGCTTGTGCTGGAGGGGGTCACCAAGTTCCGCACCTATCTGGAGCTGATTATTCCGCGGATGGTCGGCATGGCGGTAACGCCTGCGCTGCTCCTTGTCTTTGTGTACACGCAGGACCGCATAAGCGGGATTATTCTAACCGTGACGATGCCGATTCTTATCGTGTTCATGATTCTGATCGGCATGACGGCGCGGGGGCAGATGGACCGGCAGCTGGAATCGTACCGGACGCTGTCCAATCATTTTGTCGATTCGCTGCGGGGGCTGGAAACGCTGAAGTTTCTCGGACGTAGCAAGGATCACAGCGAGGCGATTGCCGAGGTTAGCGACCGCTACCGGTCGGCAACGATGCGTACTCTCCGGGTCGCATTCCTGTCCTCGTTTGCGCTCGATTTCTTCACGATGTTGTCCGTCGCTTCCGTGGCCGTCAGTCTCGGTGTGCGACTGGTGAATGGAGAAATGACGCTGGTGACAGGGCTGATGATCCTCATTCTCGCGCCGGAATATTTCCTGCCAGTGCGGCTCGTCGGCGCCGACTTCCATGCTACGCTCGACGGCAAGGAGGCCGGCGAAGCGATGAAGAGCATCATCGACCGGGAGACGGTTAAGGCTGTAGTGCTGGAGCGTGGGGAGTCATCGCGGATGAATGCTCAGGCAGCAGGAGGGGAGGGGCGTTCGGAAGAACGCTCTCAGCAGGAGGGGAAAGTGCGTGCTTTGGCGGCTGAGGTAGGTAAACCGGATATGCATCCACCCGTCGGCGGGGAGACAACTGAAGCCTCCGGCTCGGATGCATCGGCTGTACCGGAGTCCGTATTTGTCTGGACTGCCACCAGCATGCTGTCTCTTGAAGGGATCGGCGTCCGGCACGAAGAGGGAGGTCCTTCCTCGCTGGAGGAAATTACCGTGCAGTTCCCCAGTACCGGCAAAATCGGCATCATCGGCGAGAGCGGCGCCGGCAAGTCGACGCTGATTGATGTGCTTGCCGGGTTTTTGCATCCGAGCCGGGGACATATAAAAATAAACGATTATGACGTAAGCGCGCTGACGGACGACGCCTGGCGGCGCCAGACGTCGTATATTCCGCAGCGGCCGTACATTTTTAGCGGTACATTGGCGGATAATGTCCGGTTCTATCATCCGGAGGCTTCTCCGGAAGCCGTTGCCGGGGCGGTCGCAGCAGCCGGTCTCTCTCCGCTTGCCGCTTCGCTCCCTGACGGACTGGACGAAATGATTGGCGGCGGCGGACGCGCTTTAAGCGGCGGGCAGGAGCAGCGGGTCGCGCTGGCGCGGGCGCTGCTGAGCAGACGTCCGATCATGCTGCTGGACGAACCGACGGCGCATCTGGACATCGAGACGGAGTATGAGCTGAAGGAGACGATGCTGCCGCTATTTGAGGACAAGCTTGTCTTCCTGGCAACGCACCGTCTGCACTGGATGGCGGATATGGACCTTATTCTGGTTATGAAGCAGGGCAGGGTTGCCGAAATGGGCACCCATCAGGAGCTTCTTGAACGCAAAGGCACCTATTACGAGCTTGTAGAAGCGCAACAGGAGGGGATTCTTTGAGACGGGAAGGCTGGTTTGCCCCTTACGTGTCGTCTTATTTCTGGCGTTTCCTGGCGATTGTCCTGCTGGGCGCGCTGACGATATTTTCCGCTTCATCCCTGATGTATACGTCCGGCTTTCTGATTTCCAAAGCGTCCATTCCGCCGGAGAACATCCTCATGATCTATGTTCCGATTGTCGGTGTGCGCGCGTTCGGCACAAGCCGGGCGGTCATTCATTATGTGGAGCGGCTGGTCGGGCATGATACGATTCTGCGGATTTTGTCCCAGATGCGCCAGCGGCTGTACCGCATTCTGGAGCCGCAAGCGTTATTCCTCTCCTCGCGCTTCCGTACGGGCGATATTCTCGGGATGCTGGCTGATGACATTGAATATTTGCAAAATGTATATCTTCGCACCGTATTTCCCGCCGTCATTTCCCTGATCATCTACGCAGCGGCGGTTATTGCCATCGGTATGTTCGATGTGCGCTTCGCGGTGCTGGTCGGCCTGTACATTCTGGTACTGGTCGCTGTGCTGCCGCTCATTTCGCTGCTGCTGACGCAAAAACGTCAGCGCGAAGTCAAGCAGGCCCGCAACCGGCTGTACCAGAAGCTGACCGATGCCGTGCTCGGCATGAGCGACTGGATGATCAGCGGACGGCAGGGCCAGTTCGTCGATACGTATGAGGCGGATGAGCAGGCGGTCGCCCGCACGGACGCGGCGCTGCGGCGCTGGGCGCGTATCCGCATGTTTCTTGGCCAGTCGGTGGTCGGCCTGGGCGTGGTGTCCATGATCTGGTGGGCCGGCGGCGAGTTTGCGCAGGGAGCGATTCCCGGCACATTGATTGCCGCATTCGCGCTGGTGGTCTTTCCGGTTGCGGATGCGTTCCTGCCAGTATCGGAAGCGATTGAAAAAATCCCGCAGTACCGCAACTCTCTGGAACGGCTCGCGGGTGTGGAGGAGAGACCGGGGGGGTGGCGGAGGGTGATGCGCCAGACGGTGGCGATTCAAGGCACGGCGATTGGCATCCATCTGCCGCTGGAGGCACGGACATAAATTCGGCTCATATCTCGATCCGCCAAGCGGATTACCGCTACGAAGAAGCCGGGGAATGGTCGGTTCGCGATTTGACGCTGGACATTCCCCAGGGTAAGAAAATCGCCATCATCGGCCGCAGCGGTGCAGGCAAATCGACCCTGCTGAAGATGATCCAGGGAGCGCTTGCTCCCACCGCAGGAGCTGTGACCATCAACGGCATGGCTGCCGCCTCCTACGGAGAGCAGATTCCATCCATTATCTCCGTCCTGAACCAGCGTCCGCATCTGTTCGACACGACGGTAGCGAACAATATCCGGCTTGGCGACCCGGAGGCTTCCGAGGAGCAAATCGCGCAGGCGGGCGCTTTGGCGAAGCTGGGCGACCTGATCGACTCGCTGCCTGCAGGCTACGACACGCGGGTGCGCGAAGCGGGGCTGCGCTTCTCCGGTGGGGAACGCCAGCGGATCGCGCTGGCGCGCATCCTGCTGCAAAACACGCCGGTCGTTCTGCTCGACGAGCCGACGGTAGGTCTCGATCCGCGCACGGAGCGGGAGCTGCTGTCGACGATTTTTGCCGCAATGGAGGGCAAGACGCTGATCTGGGTGACCCATCATCTCGTCGGTGCGGAGCGGATGGACGAAGTGATTTTTATGGAGAACGGCAGAGTCGAAATGCGCGGCACCCACGCCGAACTGATGGCTTCCGAGCCCCGCTACCGCAGATTGTATGAGCTGGACCGGCCGGGGTATGCGGCGCAGCGCGCCACTTCGGCGAATTAAGACAACCGCAGCATTTTGGCAGAGCAAGGCTAATCATAGACCCGTAAAGGCAAGGCTGCGTCAGGCGGCCGCTTTTGCGGGTTATTTAGATTTCTTTTTTGGCGGAATTGTGGTAGAACAGTAAGAGGAGTATTACGCTTGAAGAGCAAAGGGAAAGGGATGCTTGCATTACATGTATGTTGTCTGTAAAGAACATCTGGAGCTGGCCATTGATATGTTTGTCGACGAATACGAGGACGCGCCCGACGTCGTGGATCTGAAGGATACGGAATTCTCGGACTGGGACCCGCCGGCCAAATGTGCGGAATGCGAGAAGAATGCGGAATATCTGGTCGTGTAAATAGAAATGGGAGAGAAAAAGACGGCTTCCCGCCGTCTTTTTCCATTGATAGCATATTAGCGGGTGGGACAATCAATAGAGGGGGATACACGCATGAATTTGAGCATGAATTGGATTACACTCCGGGTGCGCGATCTCGAGGCGTCCCTGAACTTCTATCACGGGATTCTCAAACTACCGATTCAGCGCAGATTCGAGAGCAGAGGCAGGCAGATCGCCATGCTGGGGACGGAGGGGCAGCCGAAGGTTGAACTGATCCAGGGAAGCGAGCCGGTGTTGAAGGCGGAATGTGGTGTGTCCATTGGTTTTGAGGTGGAGTCCCTGGATGAGGCGATGGCATATTTGAAGAGCTTGGGCATTCCGGTTGCCCGCGGGCCGGTCGCGCCCAATCCACGTCTGCGATTCTTTTATATCCTAGACCCGGACTGCTTTGAGGTGCAGCTGGCGGAGCATAGCGATTAGGGTCAGCCCTTGCCTGAAAAAAAGAGAAATGTACAACCCGCCTGGCCTCCCTTAAAATGGAGGATGGTGCAAGTCATATCCGCTCGGCGTGACCGACCCGGACTGCTGCGTGCTGAAATTTACGGCGGAGAACGGGCGGTACTACAGCCATTTTCACTCGGATCATTTTGAGGTGTCCATGACGCGGTAGCTTTTACATTGAAGGAGGGAGGGCTGGAAAAAATGAAGCATCTTTTACTGAAATATATGGCCCGGCTGACCTCCTTGAGCGAAGCAGAGCAGCACACGATTTTGGATGAAATTCAAGTGGAAGAATACAGGAAGGGAACCGTTCTGCTCAGGCAGGGGGAGATTCCCGGCAAATGTTATTTTGTCCTGAAGGGGTGCGTACGGCAGCATGCGGTGGATGAGACGGGCCGGGACATAACCTCGAATTTCTATACCGAGGAGCAGGCGATCGCCATCTTCAACGTACATAAGCCGGATAAATCGTCGGATTCCACCCTGACCTGTCTGGAGGACTCTGTATTGGTTGTTGGCCAGCTGGACGCCGAGAGGGAGATGTACGCCAAATACACGCAGCTCGAGTCCATGACGCGCCGGATGATCGAGGAGAGCTTCGGTCAGTTTCAGGAGGAGTTCGCCGCTTTTATCGGCTCTTCTCCCGAGGAGCGTTACAAGACCCTGCTTCTTCGAAGACCCGGGCTCATCGACCGTGTTCCTCAGCATCAGCTGGCAAGCTATCTCGGCATGACGCCGGAGTCGCTGAGCCGGATCAAGAAACGGCTTCACCGCGAACGCGCGGAGACGGAGCTCTGAACAGCAGCCAGATCCCAAATCCCAGTTCCCCGGCGGTCATCGGCAGCATAAACACCCACTCCAGCCCCTTCACAAGACCCTCGGCTTCAGGCCAAAGCGTGCGGCACACATGGACGACGATATAACCCGCCCCGGCCAACAGCAGCAGGATGCTGATGATCTTCGGTACATTCCCTGCTCGGAGAGCGAGAACCCCCACAATCAGCAGATGCCCGCCAAAAATGATCAAACCCACCGACCATACCGCTTCAAAAGTCCGCAGAAACAGCATCGTCTCCGTCTCCAACTGATTCGCCGTGAAGCCCGGAAATGCCCCGGTACTGCTGCCTGTTAGCAGTGAAACGACGACAAGACTGGAGACGGCCGCGCCCAAGACCGCCGTATACAACAGGCGCAGCCATGCGCCCAGCAGGGACAGGCCCGGATGCACCGGCTTCAGCACCTTATATAATCCCCATGCAGCCACGATGTCACAGACCATAATCAGGGACCATGCCAAAATCTCAGCCCTGAACAGCAGGGGAGCGGCGTTCAAGCTGCCAAAAGTAGCGGCCGGGTCTCCCTCCGTGACCAGACTTCCATGTACATATCCGTACGAGAATGCGGCGGCAGCCGCCATCAAAATGAGTGAAATCCCGGCCGCCCGGGCCGCTGGATTCGACATTTGATTAACCCTCCTCATAAGATTCTTCATGGTTACATTGTACTAAGGAGGAGACGGGACTTCCTTGACTTAAGTTAAGGGAAGGCTCGCGTTTGTGTATTCATCGATCCTTGTTTATCATTAGAGGACGAAGAAAGGGGAGTTCGGAGTTTTATGTTCATTCAGCTCATTACGGTCGGCAAATTGAAGGAGAAATACCTGGTGCAGGGCATCCAGGAATACGCGAAACGGCTTACGCCTTACCTCAAGTTCCAGATGATCGAGGTGGCGGATGAAAAAGCGCCCGATAACCTAAGCGAAGCCGAGGTATCGGGCGTGAAGGCGCGCGAGGGCGAGCGCATCCTCGCGCATGTGAAAGAGGGCGCGCATCTCATCGCGCTCGCTATTGACGGCAAGCTCTGGAGCTCGGAGGAGCTTGCCGCGGAGCTCGACAGGGCTCGGCACCTACGGGACGAGCCATGTCGTGTTCGTCATCGGAGGCAGCCACGGGCTCTCCGATGCGGTCCTGAGCCGCGCGCAGCAGCGGCTCAGCTTCGGGCGCATGACGCTGCCCCATCAGCTCATGCGCCTGGTGCTGGTGGAGCAGATTTATCGGGCGGTGAAGATCAATCGCGGTGAACCGTATCATAAGTGAGGCGAAATTTTTGGCCTTGTCCCGCTCACGTGGCGCGGAAACGTGCCCATGCTGGAGAGGGGGAAGGTCACTCTGGGGAAGGGACGTCGCGTACGCTGGCTCGTGCAGCGTGATTTGGCAACAGCAAGAAGTTTGGGTCACAGCTTGACCGATTGCTTCCTTTCCCTGAAATTGCGAGGAAGTGTATGGTGCCTTCGTAGTCAAAGTCAAAGGTCTGTTTAAGAATGGACTTTCATCAAACCTCTTTACACGAAGTTGTTGAGTAAGTTGGAAGGAACCAACAGGCACATGCAATTGAATATAGCCAAATTTTTCTCCCTATCTACAGCAATGTTGCTTGAAATTCTAGCATCCAATCAGATTTTTTCTAAATGAGCTGAAGATTCGCGGATTCAAGACATTTTGATTACCTGCGCAGATAATCTCACCTGCTTTTCTCAATCCCTTGCAGCCTGTTATAAAAAAGATTTCCAAAAGTGCATCATTCACCAAATCCGTAACTACACGCGATATATGTAGTACAAGGAATATATTCATGTCATTCTTATAATATTCAGAATAAATCGTCCAACGGATTCTATTACAATTCTAAAGAATTCTGGAATTTAACCTCAACAAACCGTTGTCTATTCAAAATGTTGAAGGGTGTCTAAAAAGACACCCTTCATACTGTCGACAAAGCCCCGGTTTTTTCCGGAGCTTCGGTTTTGAATTAGGGGATTTTCGAATAAATGGGTCATACAAGCTATTTGCTTAAAACTATCGAAGATCGCCGCTCATCCTGCCCGCTTGGCCGTCAAAAGACCCTGTATGCCTCTTCGTTGCGGAGATCAAGATCATTGGCTGATCTCAACTCGCTGTTCACGATGGAAGCTACGACATGGGGCGCATCATTCTGGAGATAATGATTCGCTTGAGGTATCCGCCAGTACGTCGAAACTTGCTTCCTAGATTTCAGGTATGTCGTCCAGACATAATCAGAAACACGAATCGGTGAGATTTGATCCTGTTCCCCCCAAATGATTGTGGTCGGCACATCGCTCTTGTGCAACGTTTCAAGCCAGCCTACTTCGAATTGTTTGCGCTGATTAACATATTGAATGACGTCGTGTTGAACATTGGCTCCGCCTTGATAATCAAAGATGGAGGCGAGTGATGCGATTTCGTCAGAAGACAAGGTTTTCGAATACGCCAACGTTGCAAGGGCTTGCGCAAAGATCGTGCCGTTGAGATTGGAGGACAGGGCCGGGCCGGACACCGGATCGAGTAGCTGATTTTGAAGCTGCGAGAGTTGCGCCAATGGCAGATAGATATTGCCGTTGGTGATGAAATGGTGGGTAATCTGATATGGACATTCACGGTATTTCTGATACAGCTTCAGTAGGGCCATGCCCACGGTGTCTCCTTTATCATGAGTGAACAAAGCAAACTTATTAAGCTTCAACACTTCTCGAACGACGTGATCCACCAAACGTGCGTCATCGTGGATGGAGTATATATATCCGTTTCGAGGCTTCGAAGAAAATCCGTAACCTGGTGTATCAATCGCACAGACGTAATAATCCTGACTCAATTCCTCGAACAACTCCCGAAAATCAAAACTGCTTGTGGGATAACCATGAATGAAGAGAATGACTGGATTGTCTATGTTGCCTGCGCAAATCGTAAACACATCGAGAGGCCCAAAACGAGCATTTTCAGGCACTGTCGAAGTCCAAGTAGTGTATTGCCCTCTATCGGCCCACTCCTTTGCTAAATTCGGTACGGTGGCCATAGAAGTATAGTATTGTGAAGCATGGTTCAAACTGCTCATCATTGTACCTCCATGATAATTTACTGTTTCAATACTGTGTCGTTGAAACTTAAGAGTGGTCATGGCTCTCGTGACTGCCCATTGCTGGATTGAATATGGTCCATTGGTCCTTGAAAGCATCGTAATCTACTTGAACACATCCGTATCTGTCTACAATTTGGTTCACCATCGCCTGCACGACGTCGTCCTTGGAAACATCACAGCGGACCATAAGTGCCTCTCCACCTAGAACAAGAATGTTCTGTACTGTTTTTCAGCGTCATCTGCTGATTTTCATCCACGACAGCACCACGCTTCGCGAGTGCTATACTGGTTGCTCTGTCAATTGCCCATGCCGCATCCTGTAACGAGTGCCGCCTTCCCTCGAATTCATATCTTCCTCCCCTCTCAAAAGATATTGTATACTTCATTAGTGTATCTGTATAATTGAACTTATTGATTATGGAGTTCAACTAAATTGAACGAAGGATGGTGACCATGGACTTAAAATCACTGAAAACATTCCATAGGATTCTAAGCTCAGGGAGTTTTCACCGGGCGGCGGAGGAGATGAACTACGCCCAATCCACTGTCACAATGCAGATACAGAGGCTGGAAGCAGAGATCGGTGCGCAGTTGTTTGACAGGACTCAAAAATCTGTTGGTTTGACTGAGGCTGGCAGAGTGTTTTACGAACAGAGCATTGATATTATGAAACGGATCGACCAACTGAAGTCGACAATGATAGAGGTGGCCCAAGCGGAATCCGGAAGTGTACGCATTGGTGTCACGGAGCCGTCCGCGAGCTTTCGATTTCCAGCAATTCTTGGCAAATTCTTAAACACCCATCCCAAAGTGCATGTAAGCGTACATATCGCCAACACCCCCATACTCAACAACTTGCTACATACAGGGGAGATTGACATTGCGCTTTGTTCCACTCCTGAAATGGGTACCAGTTTATTCTTTGAACCGTTATTCCAAGAAGGGTTTGTGGTATTACTGCCGGAGCATCATCCCCTCAGCGAACAATCCACCATTTCACCTGAGGATTTCGTCGGACAACGACTGCTTATCACAGCCAAGAACTGCCCGTACCGCAAGAAACTTGAAGTGGTTGCCCAAGAGTGGAACATACCATTAAACACGCTAAACACACTCGAAATCACCAGTATGACAGCCCTAACTAGTTACGTTGAGCACGGAATTGGCATAGCGTTAGTTCCTAGGATAATGACTGAGTCACCGGTACCGGGTACAGTGGTACGTGAAATGGGATCGCACTCAATTAATATGACAACCGGCTTTTTATATCAAACTGATAAGCTTCCGATGCTTCCAGCAAGCCGTGCATTGTACCATTTTCTAAAAAACGAATTATTGACATCAATCACTCCGTAACTGAAAGTTTTTTCACACACGGCGATGATAAACTCGCTACATCACTTAACTGCCCCAAAGTGCAATAAGGATGGCTCTCGTAGAAGCAATTATTTAAACGTGTTCGAATCCGTCACAATGAATTCATCACGTACGTGAAAGGATGAATCGCGGATGGAGACGAATCTACAGGCAATCTGGTCAGAACGTATTCATGTGTATTAGACCAGCGGACAAACCATGAAAGCCCGGTGTGCGGAGCAGAACCTGACCGTTCATTAATTAAAAACCGTTTCGCGGTAATTTCCGCGAAACGGTTCCGTAATCCGAAAACGGATTATAGTGATTAATGCATCGGCTTTTCCCAGTCACCTTTGATTACTATTCCTGTCTCTTTCGCCGCTGTTTCAAGATCATGGATTTCCCGTGCTGTCAGCGTGATTTCATCGGCTCTTACAGCATCAGCAATTTGGGAAGTTCTCGTAACGCCGATTATCGGAACGGTTCCTTTCGCAATGGCCCAAGCGATTGCAACTTGTGCAGAATTCGCATTGTGCTTATTGCCGATTTCCTTCATAACATGGATCAGGCCTTCCAGTTTCGCAAGCACGTCTTCATTAAACGCCTCTCCTCTTCTGGTGCCGCTTGGGAGAGGACTTTTCGCATTGTATTTGTCGGTTAATGCGCCTTGTTCCAACACCATATAGGAGAAAAACACAATGTTGTTTTCGTTGCAGTAATCAATAATTCCGGCTTCTTCGGACGAACGGTACAGTAAGCTGTAATGATTTTGTACAGCAGAGATTTTCAGCCCTTCTTCAGCCAGAATACTTTGCGCTAGTTTGATTTCCTCCAGATTGTGGTTGGAGACGCCTGCATATTTTACTTTTCCGCTTTTCATCAACGGAATCAGTCCTGGAGTCCATCTTTTTACATCAAGAGGATTATGGATCCAATATATATCCGTCTGGTCTGCGCTGAGCCGGTTCAGGCTACTGTTCAAGCGGTCTTCAACAGGCCCGCCAAGTTGCGGAGTGAATTTCGTTGAGAGCAGCACATCGTCGCGGCCTTTTGTAAACTCGCCCAGAATGCTTTCGGAGGCTCCCATTCCGTACACAGTCGCAGTGTCCCATAAATTGAGTCCGGCTTTCATCGCCGAATCAAAAACCGGTTTTAAGTCTTCCGGGGTAAGATTATTCCGAAAACAGCATCCCCGCCGCCTTGACCGGTCCCCCATGACCAGGTACCAAGAGCGATCGAAGGAATCGTTTCATTTTGCAATTTTACCTTTTTCATTTGTTTCAACACCTTTCTATATTAGTGAAATTTTAAATACTAGCTATAGTTTGGTTTGTACGTGTTTTCATTCGGAATCTCTCCTTCATTCTTATTTTAATACTGCTGCGTTTACCGTATGAGATAAGAATATCAAGGAGACGAATGAATTTCTTTGCCTACAAGCTCATTCTATTTGTTTATTTAGCTCATTTTGTTTCTGTAAATAACAAGATACCGTTCCGCGGTAAATTCCGCTAAACGGTATCTTCGGTGCCTGTGTAGCAAACTTTTTAGCCCCCTTAGGCCTCCTCCTTCAACCTCAGCTGCCGTCTAAACTCTGACGGCGGGAGTCCGAATCTTTCCTTGAATACTTTGGAAAAGTGAGCGATATTTTCGAATCCGGTCGAAAAACAGATATCCGTAACAGATAACGCTGTTTCCGCTAACAGTTCCTTGGCTTTATCTAGCCTTCGATTGCGAACCCATTTGAGCGGGGGGGTGTTGTATACTGCTTGAAAATCCCTTTTGAACGTCGCCAGGCTTCTGCCGGACAAATAGGCCAGGTCGTTAAGGGAAACGGGATTCGAGAAGTTCTCCTCCATGATCTTTGCGATGCTGCCTCTGTCCTTGCTTATGGGTTGCATCATTTGATGCAACAAACGATCATTCGAATCTGCTATGTGAAACAGCAATTCCATCAGCTTCACACGAACCAGTCCTTCTTTGACTTCGTCAGGGTTCTCGAAATAGGGTTTTAACGACTCGATATAGCTTCCAATGCGGTCATTGATCGGAAAGACTGTTATCGGAACAACATCATTCACGAGATAAATTGGTTTGAAACCGGCGAAAGTGAGGAATTCATCTACTATCTTCTCGTTCAGGAAAAACATCATATAGTCGAGGATGTAATCGGAATCGGGTTCACCCGCTTTCTCGTACTCGACTCCAATTGATTTATGAATAAACATCATTTCGTTGCTCCGCATCGTATATTCTTGATCACCGAAGCGAACGGTATAGACACCCGTCTTGACGATTAGAAGAAGATGATCCTGCAAAAAAAAGGTTCCTTTTCTGCCTTGCGTGTAGAAACAGAATTCGATAACGGACATCTCATCCAGCTTCAAGCTCCCTTTTTTTATCCGGAGACTTTTCCAGTTCATGAGGCACCTTAACCACTTTGCTTGATCTCATAGTCATGGACGTCCCTGCCTTACTTGTTCCTGCGATTGCTATAGTTTCCATTTCATAATCATCCTTTCGGTTATGCAAGTCTGCGCTTACCTGTAGAATAATTAGAAACCGTTTTGACGGTACCTGATAACTATGTGCTTTGCCCGATGTTCAAAGGAACCATCTCCTATGTTCCTTAACAAACTTTTCAACACTTATACTATTAGTATAACTGGAACCCGGCGAGAATACTTTGCTGAAAAGCTCAAATGACTTGTTCATTTAGCTCCAAACGAGCAAGTTTTCCTGGATACTGTTTTCGACTATGAAGATGACCGGGGTTTACTGCGAAAAACTGAATCGTGCCTGTTAAGTGATAATAAAGTAAATTACTACGTTTAGACTAGAAATTGATAAAAAGCCAAGGAGTTGGCCGCGCCAGCTCCTTTCTTAATTTTCGCCGTTATGACCGTTAAGGTAAACCGTACCACAAGAGGGCGAAATTTTGGCTTTTTAGATATCCCCAGGTAAATTTCTAATTAGGTTTAACTTCACACCAGCTCAATCGGATGAGCCGGTATGCCAATTCTTGAGCATCTCCTCGGCTTTTTGCGGGTCGTTCATGAGCAAAGTCCGGTACTCCAGCATCTTATTGAGGGTGTCCAGCATCTGGTCATATTCTTGCTTCTTGCGTTCGATCTCCTCTTTCTTGCCTTGAATCCAATCGATAATCTGCAGGTTGGTTCGCGAATTAGTATCGTGGTCCTGCAGAGCTTCCTTTAGTTCAGCCAGCGAACAGCCGATGGACTGGAACTTCTTGATGAGCTTTAGCCGCTCGATTGCCTCTTCCGAATAGTTGCGGTAATTGTTGCTTTCCCGCCGGACATGACGGTTATCCAGCAAGCCTTCCTTTTCATAAAAGCGGATCGTATGGATCGTTAACCCCATCTTGTCCGCCAGTTCCTGAATTTTCATAATCATTTCTCCTTCAGACTGCTTGCTCTAGAGTTCACTTCATAGTTTATGCTTTAGCTATTCAAGCAGTCAATCATTGAAGGAGGAAATGAGTATGCATGTTTTGGTTACAGGAGCAACAGGGTATGTTGGTTCCGCAGTCGTTCGGGAACTGATCGGAGCGGGCCATACAGTGACGGGCCTTTACCGTTCTGAAGCGAAAGCAGCGGGATTAAAGGCGGCGGGAGCCGAAGCGCTGTACGGCACGCTAGGAGATCTCGATACGCTGCGCAGCGCCGCTGCTGCTGCAGACGGCGTGATTCATCTGGCGTTCACCAACGACTTCTCCGACTTTGAATGTGCGTTGGCTCTGGATTTACAGGCCGTTGAAGTCATGGGTGCGGCGCTGGAAGGCTCCGGGAAGCCGTTCATTACCACGGCTCATGCAAACGGAATCGCCGCGGACCAGGCCGTGCTCGCAATGGCAGAGCGAAGCATCCGGGCATCCATCGTCTCGCTTGCACCGTCCGTGCATGGCGAAGGCGATAAGGGCTTTGTGCCGATGATGATCAACATCGCCCGGGCGAAGGGTTTCGCCGCCTACATCGGCGAAGGAACAAACCGCTGGCCTGCGGTTCATCGCCTGGATGCGGCGGTTCTGTACCGTCTGGCCCTGGAATCTGCACCGGCAGGCTCACGACTGCTTGGCGCCGGCGATGAAGGCATTCCGCTCCGCCAGATCGCCGAAGTCATCGGGCGCCAGCTGAACGTGCCGGCGGTTAGCATAACATCTGAAGAAGCTGCCGCCCATTTTGGCTTTCTTGGCGCCATTGCCGCACTCGACATCACAAGCCTGTACGACACTGCGCAGGCGAGTCTGGCAACAAGGGAGCTTCTGGGTTGGACACCGGTGCAGCCCGGACTGCTCGCCGATCTCGAAGAAGGACATTATTTTGCATAAAAAGAGGGGAGACCGACACCACTGAAATGCTGGATGGATATTTTTAACTGCATCCGCCTAAGCGCCCTTTCCGCGAATGCATATGATGATTATGCCTATTCATTGAAAGGAGCGATCACATATGGGATTTTTTCCAACGCCGGGAACTGGCGGAGGATTTCCGGGATTCCCGGGCGGACCTGGCGGACCTGGCGTGCCGGGAGGTCCAGGCGGATTTCCGGGGACTCCGGGAATCCCGGGGGGTGCACCGGGAGGCGTTCAACCGCCGACGGCTCCTCCACCGCAATTCGTACCGCAAATGCCGGTCACCGCGTATGCTATCGACCCCGGCGCGATCAGACGCTGCCTGTTCCGCGACACATACGTTTGGCTGAACAACGGCGAGCAATTCTGGTTCTTCCCGGTATTCGTCGGGCGTAATTCTATTGCAGGGTTCAGATGGTTCGGTTTCTTCTGGGCGTACTACGGCATTGATTTGAATCGGATTAGCTCGTTCACGTGCTTCTAATGCAGACAGCGCGGTGAGCCATCTTACATGTAAGGCGAGCAGCTAGTGCCTGCAAAATAATTCAAGAGGATATCTCAAAGCCTTAATGGCAGAGAGACATCCTCTTTTTTTCTCCGCGTGCCCCGAGGCACCCATCTTCTAACCGGTGAAAGTCCGGTCACGGGAGGGGCCAAGCCCCCGCGTAGCTAGGATACTTGCGTATGGCGAAATCTGTACGTAAAAGCGTATCGACGAAAGTACCGGTCAGAGGCCGGGCGAGCAACCGGCCAGGCCGTAACATGAAGTGAATCCTGCCGCGTCGTCAAAGAGGCCCCACAAGGGGGACAAGAGGAAGCCGCGTCCCGGGGAAATGGACGAAGGCCACGGAAGCTGCCGGGAACTTGGATCAGCAACGAAGAATCCTCCGGCCGACTCTTCTATTTCATCCTTTCCCATTCGATGTTTGGGGGCAAGCAGTTTTCAAGGGGTCAATCGATCCGGGGTTTTCATTTTGTTCATGGTTATGAGCGATATTGGGAATATCATTCAGCCGGAGTTAGTGTTTGAGATCGCAATACGCTCGGTTCTGCGGAGCAACAAATTGTGGTAATGGGGGGTCTTGGGACCGATAATATTGTCTTTTATACGTGATTCCCCGTGCTTCTTAACTGGCTTCGGTGATGTGACGGGCTATTTGGGCGGATCGGCAGCGTCCCGATGGGGGGAATTACCATTCTGAGATATCGGGGCACCGCTTATTGTGGAACCCCGATTTTTTGCTTTAGAGGTGATACGCTGAACCGTATCATAAGTGACGTAAATTCCCGAAACAAGGCCTACATATCAGTTTGGGTAGGTATTTACATTAAGCCCCTGAAACAGCTGGAACGGGTGCAGGGGAGGTTGCTGATTTGATTTGTTCTATTCGTGCTTCTGCCTTCTCAGCTAATGCCTTGACAAGCATATTTATATCATCCTTAAGCTCAATAAGCTTAACATCGGAGATTTGATATCCTTTATTACCGTGTGCTATGTTATTTCTGCAATCCAAAAGAGTATTTATTTTATTGTAAAAACCTACATTTCTATCTTTCTTTCCAGACGCATTTCTTTTATTTGTAAGAAAATCGTTTATATACTCAACAATGCTTTGAGAGCCGATAACCTTAGTAATTGCTGCCTTTTCATCGTCTGTAATAAACGGTGTTTTAACCTCTACGTTTTGAATTTGCAGCACTTCTTCGTTTAGTTTATCTAGAACATCAACTTCGCCAAGTACTCTAAATAGTTTGTTAATTACATCGGGAGTTGGATTACTGTCGGTCTTACTGAAGTTTTTCTTAATAAGTCTAATTGGAATATTTGAGTTCTCTAAAGTACGTATTTCCTCAATTAGTTTCAATACTGAATCGAAGTTGTTATTCGTTATCTGCCCTTTGGGTAAAGTATTCTGTAAATAAAGTTCAAGTGGTAGTTTTTTGAAGCCAACGGACAACTGATTTATCTCTTCCACGAACTCCTCCATAAGATCTTGTAGAAAACCTTCAAGATGGCTGCATAATAATACAGCAGCAGCTCTACATAATGAATTGATTTTATTTACATTTTCACTAGTGGGTTTAGGAGGAAGTAGTTCAATTAAACAATCGATTTCCGTCATTCTTTCTTCAAATTGTTTAAAACTTGTCAACAAGACCGCTTCACCCCAAACTCAGAAATGCATTCTTCCATTAGACGAATACGTAGCTTTACTTTTTCGGGAGAATTTGTAGAACTAGCAATGGTTCTCACAAATGCGGCATCTGACATTAATTCTTTTATGTTTCTCATTATTCCCTCATTATCAAGTTCCGAGATATTAAAATGAAAGCGAGAGAATGCGACCATTTCAGCATCAAATACCGCTCTGTTAAGGGCGTTATGCCAGGAGTCTCTAGAAGGCAAAAATCTACTAAAACCATTATTACCGAAAATGTGATGTATGACTTCAATTGTAGAATTAAATAATTCTGTGAAAAATAAACTGCGTTCATCGGATATGACTCTATTGTCCTTCATAAAATCATTTAGAAATTCCTTTACAGACCCTTGATATTGATTAAGCGATTCTCTATAACTTAAAAAGCGTAACACGTATTCTACATTTGTCATGTTCTTTTGGTCTTTTTCTGGGAGTTTTAACATCGAATTGAAATTTTGGTTTTCGGATAATTGTTTAAGTAGAGTATTAAAGTTACCTCGATATATACAGTTTCTAATTTCCTGCTCTGTTAAGTGGGTGCTTCCCGAATTAAGTCTTTCAAAGACATCGAACTTAATTTGGGGATCCGAATCGTTCAAGATAACAATACAACGTATATATTGTTTATTAAGCTTTCCTTTATCTTCACGGGATAAATCGGAGTATTTTTTGTCATTTAGATCAGCTCTAATCTGTAATCCTTGAAGGGTCAGTTCATCCTCAGTACCTTCTCCTTCAATAAAATTTCTTATAGTACTTAATCGTTGTTGACCATCAATAACTGTATATGTAATATCCTCTTCTTCAGCTAAAAAAACTGTTGGAATAGGGACATTTAACAAAAGGGATTCAATAAAACGGGATGCTTTTACAGGTGACCATCTATACTTTCTTTGGTACTCTGGATCAAGAATAATATCGTGATTTTTGATTTGAGCTACTACCGTTGCAACACTCATATCGTATGGTTGAGTTACTAGTTTTCTGTCTTTATTCTGATAAGGATTTGTTTCAATCACTTCTTCAGTGGAAAGGTCCTCAATACTTAATTGCAGTTCATCCATTTTATTGCCTCCAGTAGATATCAAATATTGTAATAAATTATAATATCTTTAGGCATTTTTATCCAGTGAACATTGAAATATAGTGGTAGAAAGGGCCTATTTTACGGAGTGAGAATCCAGTTTGTACCCGTTACTGGGCACCTTATCATAAGTGAGGAGAAAATGTTTCCCGGTCTCCTGGTTGAAGGAAAGCTCGATGCCGCCGACGCGTTTCCTTTTGTCCAGCATGATCCTCTTCATGACGCCGAGAGCTTGATTCAGGGTTCCTCGTTTCATTTTACAGAATCTATTCAGATGCTTCGAATTGCTTAAACAATTCGATTTTATAATCGATTTTTTTCAAGTTTTATTATTTGGTTAACTACCTTATGACGGTATCCCTCCATGAATTGCCGCCTTGCCGCTGTTACCGAGACATCTTTCCCCGGCTTGTCATAGAAGTGCTGCATTTCCTGAGGCATGCCGATTTCCCTGTAATACTTGATGATATGAAACCAAGCGATGTCGGATTGCGAATACAGGCGATAGTCTTTCTCGTCCCGTTCAATCCCGTTTATTAATCCAATTTTCTCATAAAAGCGCAGCGTGCCTGTGCAGAGTTCAAGCGAAAATATGACCGTCTAAATGTTCTGGCTAATCTTGGAGGGGCCTTCTATTGGGAAAAACAGATCACCAGCGAGGGAATCGAGCGAATGTTCGCGGTGAACGTCCTCAGCCATTAACTCTTGACACAAGAATTAGCAGACATGTTGAAGGATAGTCGTCCTTCTAGAATCATTACGGTGGCCGGCAATCCACGTTTTCTCAAAAAGCCGAAAATTGATTTCGAAGACATCCAGCTTATGAACCGTTTCAGCGGTATGCGTGCCATGACTCAAACGATGAACGCTCGCATACTGCTTGCCTTTGAATGGGCCAAGCATTTTGAAGAGGCGGGGGTGTCGTCCGTTGCTTTTCATCCCGGATGGGTCAAATCCAGATAAACGCGGCGTTCGCCATGGCATCTTAGTGTCATGGCACCTATCTTGAACGCAAGAGCCAGAGATGATTGTAAGCCTGACGTATATGCGGCTTCTACCTAGGAGATTGAGGAGATGAACGGCGTTTTTATCAACGATAAAAAGAATCGCCTTCCTATTGAGAATAATTATAAATTAGAAGCTGGGTCGGAATTATGGCGTGTTTGCGAGGAGCCCACAAGGGTAAAAGGTTAAAATCACGATGTTGGAACGGAACAGAGATTTACTTAAAAGAGCCCAATTAGCTCATTCAGAACCCATTAAAAAGGGCTATCTGTAAAGGTGGCTCTAAACTATTACTCATAGTAGTGCTTTCCCTCTTGAAATTATGTTTTTTAGAAAGATGAATAAAGAAAAGCAAAAGTTATAGACCAGTAATAACTTTGTCCTCTAGTAAAACAAGGTTTTATTCAGTGAGGAATATTCTAGAACCTTGAAAAGTCACAATACTAGATTATTATTAATAGGTTCCCATGTACATACTGGGCTTTCCTTACTGTAAAAGGCACCTGATCGGAGCCTTTCGATTTCGCCTTCGGCGGGCGAAAATTCGCTTTATGAATGTTAAGATGAACCGTACCATAAATTAACGACATGTTTTTATCAGGACATTAACCTTAAACCCAAGAGGGCTAGGAAAGTCGTTGTGACTTTTATCACTGTTTAAATACTTACATCGGAAGTAATATGTTAAAATATCAGAAGGTATTACCGCTTCACTAACTTAATAGTTAGCAAGCTATGATTGCTATGGGCACACTATAGCAGGAGCAGCTTCTGGAGAGACCGCGGGAATTCCGCGGCGCCGAAGGGTTCACAATCTCAGGCAAAAGGACAGAAGAGTACTGAATGTATTTGTTATGCTGATCGTTGTTAGTAGGACAATTATTATTCGATATTCTTATGTACCGGGAGATTGGAGGACATCCAGTCTCTTTTTTTATTGGCACCAAGGTATTGCATTCATAAGGGGGAACTAGGTATGGCACAACCAGAATTAAAGAGAGAGCTAGCGAATCGGCATGTTCAACTCATCGCAATCGGCGGCACCATTGGTACGGGATTGTTCTTGGGATCGGGCAAAGCGATTCAACAGGCAGGCCCATCCATCATGTTTACGTACATCATCGTGGGGATCGCTGTGTTTTTCGTGATGAGAGCGCTGGGAGAACTCCTGTTGTCTAAAGCAGGTTATCAATCGTTTACGGATATTGCGGAAGACTACCTTGGATCTCGGGCCGCGTTTATAACCGGTTGGACCTATTGGTTTTGCTGGATCATGACGGCTATGGCTGACGTGATTGCAGTTGGCGTATATGTACAATATTGGTTCGATATCCCGCAGTGGGTACCTGCTATCTTCTGCTTAATCATTTTATTAGGACTCAATCTGTTAACGGTCAAAAATTTCGGAGAACTGGAATTTTGGTTTGCTCTAATCAAAGTGATCACGATTCTTGCATTGATTGGCATTGGGGTCATTTTTCTGATCATGGGATTCAAGACGGACGCAGGATCGGTGACGGTAACAAACCTTTGGAAACACGGGGGCGTTTTTCCGAACGGCATATCAGGCTTTTTATTTTCCTTCCAAATGGTGGTATTCGCATACGTCGGTGTGGAATTAGTGGGGGTATCGGCAGCGGAAACCTCTAATCCGGAGAAAAATATTCCATCGGCGATTAATAAAATTCCTCTACGGATTTTATTTTTCTACGTGGGCGCGCTGTTCGTCCTGCTGTGCATTAACCCATGGACGGAGCTCAGTCCGGCAGAGAGCCCTTTCGTTAAAACCTTTACTTTAGTAGGGATTCCGGTGGCCGCAGGGATTATTAATTTCGTCGTATTGACTTCAGCCGCTTCCGCTTGCAACAGCGGGATGTTCTCCACAAGCCGGATTCTCTATAATTTGAGCAAGAACAAGCAGGCGTCCTCTCAATTTGCCAAATTGAATAGAAATCATGTGCCAGGAAATTCGTTATTCATCTCCACGCTTGTCATATCGGTGGGCGCTCTACTCAGCAAACTCATTCCGGAGCAGGCGTTTGGAATCGTGACAACGATAAGTGCTATTTGTTTTATTTGGGTTTGGGGCGTCGTTCTCGTCTGCCATATCCGATATAAGAAGACCCGGCCGGAATTACAGGCAAAATCAAAGTTCAAGGCACCTTTTACGCCATTTATCAACTATGCTGTCTTAGCGTTGTTTGCCGCAATTCTCATCATTATGCTGTTCGCCAAAGAAACACGTCCGGCTTTATTGTTCACCCCACTGTGGTTTGTTCTATTATTTTTGTTGTATCCGAACCGAAGCAAAAGGGAAAAAAGCAGCAGTGTAGCGACGAACATCAAATAGATTGGCTGTTAGGAACGCATTGACTTCTCACTAACTAAAAAAGAACTCGCCAACATGTGGCGGGTTCTTTTGCTATATGCGAATACGAAATCAAAACAACTATCAGTGTTATTCAATTGAGTTTTTCGTTGCCTTATACATATTTTCTGTGTATTGGTCGACTTCATCCCGCGACATCCGTAAGCGATCCACAGAAGTCCCATATCCGATTTCTTTTTTACCTTCTTCCAATCCTTTGAAGATTCCATCGGCGAAGGCGTCTAACGGTTCTCCATGCGTATGCAAACCCGTTCCGCCTAAATCTGTATTTACTGCCGGAGGAGCAACTTCAACGACTTCTACAGACGTATCCGAAAGCTGGTGTCTCAGACTCATTGTAAATGAATGAAGCGCCGCTTTCGTTGCTGAATAAATCGGAGCAATCGCAAACGGTGTAAAAGCTAACCCGGATGTTACGTTTATGATCGTCGCCTCTTCTTTAATTGCAAAAAACGGCGCGAATATCATAGAGAGATGAAAAGGTGCTTCAATGTTCGTTGTGATTTCTTTATTGAAATAACTCCAATCGTCCTTCGCATTTGCTTTTAACACGCTAAAGCGTTGTTGAATCCCTGCATTGTTAACCAACACATTCACTTCTGGATAGTTCGCTGTTACCCAATCAAACAATGCTACACGCTCGGATTCAGTATTCAAATCACTTACGTGTGTAATAAGGCTAGGGAGTTTTTCTTTCGCTTTTTGAAGTACATGTTCACGCCGTCCAGTAACAATGACTGTATTTCCGGCTTTTAAAAAGCGCTCTGCAAAAGCTAGTCCGATTCCGGCGCTTCCGCCTGTTATAAGAATTGTATTTCCTGATAGTTTCATAAGAGTTCATCTCCTCGATTATTTTATTACTCATTTCTTTCCTGAATGCGTTTTGTATAACGCAATATTTTCACGTCAATTCCTTTTAAGGATTCTGTTATCAACGAAATTTCAGCCAGCACAGTTTGCTTGTGATTCTTCATCATTTCAAGTCGGAGTTGAATGGTGCCATCTCCTTCCACTATCCAATCGATATATTGCTTGATATCACTTATTGGCATATGCGTGTGTTTTAAACAAAGGACGGTCTCAAGGAGCGCAAGTTGATCTTCTGAAAACAACCGCCTGCCAGCTTCATCACGCTCGATTAAGGGTAGTAGTCCTTTTTTCTCATAGAAACGTAACGTTGATTCTGGAATATTGAATTTGGCTGAAGTTTCGCTAATGGAACAATATTTCATCTGAAGGCCTCCAACATTTGATCTTCATTTGTCGACAGGAATAGGATACGACTTAAACCGCGGTTTAAGTCAACTGTTAAGTTTCATGCAGGTTACAGGTACAATTAACCAAAAATAATGACTGCTAATAACCTGACGCCACATCCCCAAATAATCGTGGTATTAACTCCGAGGTGTATTCTATATTTACTCAGCCACGGTGCGCCTTCTCAACCCCTATCCCTACTGCAAAGGGTACTCTATCCGGGAGACCTTGATTCGATGATAAGCTTGCGCCATAAGACTTTCGAAATTTCTCGGACTCTGGCATCTGATTTTAAACGTGCTTTTCGACGAGCGGCGCATGAGTTAAATCAAAAAACCCCCGGCAATCCCGCCGGGGGTTCAACTATGCATAAATAAAGTTTGCGCACAAAGAAGCACTATGCTATGATTGAAGAACTGCTGATTATATTTTAAATGATTACACAATTAACCTATCTTATCTACACTTTAATCTTACCACACGACATTACGGTTTGTCAAACTTTCTTTTTCTTCAAATTCGAATGAAGGAGTGCATGCAGGAAGATGATAAGCGCGGAGGATTGGAAGCAAGAGCAGGAGCGGCTGGAGCTAGTTACGGAAAAGCTGCAAGCGAGAATCGCCGAATTGGCGCCGGAAGTGGAGGGGCTGCACAATCAGGCGGTGGATATCCGCAAGCAATTTTGGGAGGAAGTAACGGTCAACACCAGCACGGACGAGGATTTTGAAGAGACCTTCTACAGTATCAGGCAGCAAGAAGCGCTATTGTCCGAACGGGAGCGGAGCCACCGGCAGCGCGTGCAGCAATGGAAGAACATGAAGCGGCTGCTGGCATCTCCCTACTTTGGGCGCATTGATTTCCACGAGGACGGCTTGAGCTCTACCGAGCAGGTCTATATCGGTGTGTCATCCTTTGTCGATTCAGACGGCATGAGTTTCCTGGTCTATGACTGGCGTACTCCGATCGCGAGCATGTACTACGATTATTCTCCGGGAGCGGCCGGATATGACACGCCGGATGGAGCCATCTCGGGGACGATGAAGCTGAAACGGCAGTATCAGATCCGCGATGCGGTGCTGCAGAACGTGTTCGACACGAGCGTAACGATCGGCGATGAATTGCTGCAGCAGGTGCTCGGCAAGGGTGCGGACAATCAGATGAAAAGCATCGTCGCGACGATCCAAAAGGAGCAAAACGCGATTATCCGAGATGACAAAAACCGGATGCTCATCGTGCAGGGGGCGGCCGGCAGCGGAAAGACCTCGGCGGCGCTGCAGCGGGTGGCGTATCTGCTGTATAAGCACCGCGAGCGGCTCAAGGCGGACCAAATCGTTCTTTTTTCGCCGAATCCGATGTTTAACAGCTATGTATCGACCGTACTTCCCGAGCTCGGTGAAGAAAACATGCAGCAGACGACCTTCCAGGAATATCTGGATCACTGGCTTGGCGGGACGTTCCGTGTAGAGGACCCTTTTGACCAGATCGAATATGTGCTGACAGAAGCATCAACGGGAGGGTATGAGGCCCGGATAAAAGGGATGGAGTATAAGGCATCCGCAGACTTTCTGCAAGCTCTCCAGAATTATGCGCAGTGGCTGGAGCAGCAGGGCATGCGCTTCACAAGCATCCGCTTTCGGGACCGCGATTTGATCACGGCCAAGCAAATAGAATCCACATTTTACAGCTATGATCCTTCCATTCGCATGACCAATCGCATTATTATGCTGCAGGAGTGGCTGCTGCGCGAGTTGGCCCTGCTGGAAAGCAAGGAGCGTGAGGCGCTCTGGGTTCAGGAGGAGCTCGATTATCTTGACAAGGATCAGTACGCTGAAGCGTATCATGCTCTGCACAAGGAGAGGGGCGTGTTTGACTTTGCCGAGCAGTATGAAGAGGTCCGCGAAAGGCTGGACGGCAAGGGCAGACCGGACGAGGGCGATTTCGACTATGCCGAGCGGGAGGAAGAGCTGCTGCGCCGGATGATCGTGAAGGAACAGTTTAAGCCGCTGAAGCGAAGCGTGAAGCGGTTGTTGTTCATCGATATGGCCCAGCTGTTCGTCCAGCTGTTTCAAGATGAAGAGGCTTTTAAGAAGATGACCAATGGAGCCGAGATGCCCTCGCTTTGGCCGGAAATCTGTGAGCAGACCAAGGAGAAGCTTGGCCGGCTCGAGCTTTTCTATGAGGATGCGACGCCGTACCTGTATTTAAAAGAGCTCATCGAGGGCGTTCGGACGAACACGGAGATCCGGCATATATTCGTCGATGAGGGTCAGGATTATTCGATGTTTCAATATGAGTTCCTCAAAAAAATGTTCCCCCGTGCCCGCATGACGGTGCTTGGCGATTTCGGTCAGGCCATCTTTGCTCAGGCCACGGAGCTGTACGGTGAAGAATCGCCGCTCATCTGGCTGTACGGCGAATCTGAAACAAGCTTATTCCGCCTCGTTCGCAGTTACCGGTCAACCCGCGAGATTGTGGAATTTACGAGATCTTTGCTGCCGAACGCCAAGGAGATCATACCTTTTGAACGAAGCGGCAGGAAACCGCTCCTCTCTAAGGCGGACGACGGCGAGAAGCGGGCAGCGCGAATAGCGGAGCATCTCGCGGCGCTTCAGGCGGAAGGCTTCGACTCCATCGGCGTCATTACGAAGACAGCGGCCGAAAGCAAAGAGGCTTATAATCTATTGAAGGCTCAGGGATGCCAGGGGCTGAAGCTTGTGACGAAGAGCACGCCCACCTTCGAGAAGGGAACATTGGTGATCCCCGTGTACCTCGCTAAGGGCGTTGAATTCGATGCTGTTCTCATCTATGACGCCTCTTCGCAGACGTATCATCGGGAGAGCGAGCGCAAGCTATTTTATACAGCATGCACGCGTGCCATGCATCGGCTTCTGCTGTACACAGCAGGAGAGTGGACCCCATTCATTCAGGCTTTGGATGAGTCCTTGTATGAAATAGAGCAATAATAAACAACGAAGGAGCTGCCGAGGCACGCTCCTTTCGCATTTTTTAGCCGATAGTTCCGTTAAGCTGAACCTTATCATCCTCGAGCTTCACAGCCTTCCAACAGGAACGGATGACTTCATGCACGCTCTCGCTGGTTAATTCGAAGATCCCTTGCAGATGGGCCTTCAAAATGTAAACTAATGTCCCGTAATGCATCTGTACCATCAGCTTCGGATTCATGGGGATAAACAACTTCTGCTGAATGGCTTCTTCATACAACTTGTTCATAGGCCCGCACCAGCCATCTGTATAGACTGCCTGCTTCACCTCGTCATAAATGTAAGGCGAGAACGAATACTGCTCAATAAATTGAAAGCCCTGTGGATATTTTTCACCCAATTCGACAACCCGATTCCAACCTAATTCGAACTTTTCACGAATCGTACTGCCCTGCAATAAACCTTCGCGCACATACTCTCCGTTGAATGTGACAATTGCTTTGTACAACTCGTTTACAATATCTTCTTTACTTTGAAAGTAATGATAGATGTTCCCGGTCGATACGCCAGATTCCTTGGCTATTAGCGCCATTGAGGTAGCCTGTAATTCCTTCCGAATGATAATGTTAAGAGTCGTTTCGAGGACGGCCCGCTGCACTTTGTTGTATTTTTCAAACATTCAGCTCTTCCTTTCCCAGCATCAAATCGAACGTTCATTCTAAACTAGAATATACTTAATACGTTCTTCAGTCAATACAGCCTCATGGTAGCCAGCGGGAGAAGGTTGTAATATCGTTAGATATAATTATTAGCGATGGTCTCCAAATAATCCTCGATCGGCACAGAGTTTCTAAGAGCCATCAGGTCGTTGCCTGCTGCGCCGATAACGGTACGGAATTTCTTGCTTTCCCCCGTCGCCAGAGCGACAATGGCGTCCACAATGATTTGAGGATCATCCAGTTGGCCGCTGGTATCGGCGGTATTCATAAGATTTTGCACTTTCGTCATCAAATCATCGTAGTCTTTAATGTTCTCATCCCTGTTCCAAGTGATACTTTCCTTAAAATTATTTCCTGTAGACCCGCCCTGCTCAATCAATCTAAGCTCGATATTGAACGGCTTCAGTTCGTAATAGAGACCTTCCGTCAATCCTTCCAAAGCGAACTTGGACATGTTGTACAGCGATCCAAGCGGCACCGCTGTCGTAATCCCCATGAAGGAGCTGATGTTAATAAACATGCCCCCTCCATTAGCTCTGTAATGTGGCAAAAATTTACGAATAACATTGATCGGTCCCCGCGCATTAACGGCGAACTGCCAATCGATCGCGTCCTCTTTGGCTAGCTCCAACGGGCCGTAAGTTCCCATACCGGCATTATTGACAACAACGTCAATTTTCCCGAATGCGGCTATGGCTTGTTCCACGGCCATTTGAACCTGCTCCACTTTGGTGACATCCAGTTTAAAAATTTTAATATTGTCATAAGCCGTAAGTTCGGTTTCCTTCTCAGGTGTACGCATGGCGGCCGCGACGTTCCAGCCCAACTCCGCAAATCGAATCGCTGTTAATTTACCCAATCCTGAACTGGTCCCCGTAATAAAGACTGTTTTGCTCATCATAAACCCTCCGATTTATAAATTGAACATTCATTCTACAGTCGACAATAGATTAGATCGAATGTTCATTCTAATTCTATTATGCAGGAATCCGTTTGTCAAATGATTACGCAAGCTACTTCTGGAAACAACGAATGCCCCGTTCTTTCGATCGACAAAGAATCGTTCTGCACAAACAACGAAGGAGCTGCCGAGGCACGCTCCTTTCGCATTTTTAGCCGATAGATTCCGTTAAGCGGAGCTGTAAACGTTTATTCATTAAAGATGAATGGTCAGGTCGGGATAAATTGCTGAAATTTCTGGGACATGTTTTGCTATAACATTCTTGTCAAAGGTGGATTTAAAAATCTCTGGGTCCGGTAGAAAAGTGACGCTTGTTCCCGTTTCTTTGGTTATACCTACGGTCAACAAACCCGTTTGAGGAATTCCATGTTTATAGTCTTGCCTGAAGACTTTTCCTTCTCGGCGAACTTCGATTGAAAGCTTTTGAGAGAGAGCATTAACGACCGCAATGTTAATCCCTTTTTCTCCCCCCGGGGCAACAAAAGAGTTGCTGGTGCTATAATGGCTCAGTTCAGTGAGAACGGCTTGTACGCGTGACTTTTCTGTGCTTGGAAGGACTTGAACAGGGATTCCTCGCCCGTTGTCGGATACTGTGACGCTACCATCGCCTTGAAGGAAAATGCCTGCTTCGCTGCAGAATCCAGCCCGATGTTCCAAAATGGAATTCTCCAACACTGCCCAGAGGAGATAGTGAGGGTCGTAAGCATCCTGGGTGTTACCCAAATAGGCACTAGCGTTGTTTCTGGTTTCAGCTAGTTCTATATAGTCGCTTGTATCAAGCAAGTCGGAAGTCGCGGCTAGCAACAAAAGGAGTGGAAGTACTCTGTGCGAGGGAAGCGAGTACATTCCACCCCGTTCTTCCTGGACAAGGAGGTCAGCTCCAAGCAACGCCTTAATGTGATGGTAGAGTTGCCCGGTTGTCCCCATATTCAAACGTTCGACAATTTCCGAACCCGAAAGGGGCTCTTTCAATACCGATCTAAGAATGTCCAAGCGCTGCTTGTGACCGAGCGCCGCTAAAATTTTGGCGACTTTCTCGCCGTCCAGGTCCAGCAATTGACTGACAAGTCTTTCTTGGGGTTCCCATCTGTACCGCCATTTCTCCCCGCTGTATTGCCCTGAGTAAAAGACTCCGCCAAGATCCAATTCATCGTTGATCGTTTCGACTGACACGGTATTTTTGTCAAATGTCCGGGTCCGCGAAACTCTGGGAGAGCAATCGTTTGCGATTTGGCTTACAAGCTGTTCAAGATCACCCAATTGCTTCTTTAAAATATCCAATTCTGCACCGAAGTCTCTAGCTACTGTCAAACGGATCACCCTTTCAATTGATTACTTAAATACGTAGTTACGTAATTACATATATATAATAACATGCAATAAACCATTTGTAAATAATACCCAAGTGAAATGAAGGTCCTGAATTCACTGGGACTGAGGCCTATATTTTTTGTATAGTCATTTAATGGTAAAATCATCGAAGGGGGGCAACGACAGAATGGAAGAGGAACAACAGGATGTATGGACGCTCGTTCAGCAGAAGGTGATCTTGCTCGGGTCTCCGGACTCCGAAATTCGGGAAGAAGCGTACTCCGCTCTGTTCAATTGGCTGCTGGAGAAGAACGCAATCGGGAAGTCACAAATGGAAGAACTGCTTCAGCAATCCGTTTCAGATAGCGGATTATTTTACGGGATCGGGGAGAAGGAGACGGACAGCGTCTTTAAGCGCACGTTTACTTCCCTTTTGATCGCCCTGTTAATTACCTGCGATAATCGGGAGCCGTACTTAACTAGAGAAAGTTATGACCTCGCTCTAAATGCACTGGTTCGCTATTGCCATTTGGAAGACGATTTTCGCGGATACGTGGATGTCAAGGGATGGGCGCATGCCGCTGCGCATGTTGCAGATGCGTTGGATGAATGTGCGATGAGCCGCTATGCGGGAGCGAAAGAATGTACCGAAATCTGGACGGGCGTACAGGCCTTGCTCGAAAGACCCGCCGAGGTGTATCAGAGAGAGGAGGACGAACGGCTCGCTACGGCGATCGTCTCTATGATTCAGAGTCAAAAGGTTTCCTTTGCCACGATTTGCGAGTGGTTGGGGCAGATGGAGCCAGCACGAACAAGGAGCGTGGAAAGCTACACTCTCAATACGAACCGTAAGCACTTCCTTCGCTGCCTGTATACAAGGCTCTATGAGCAGAGGGAAAAGTTCGAGGAAACGGGAATGGGACTGAATCGGCTGTTGGAACTGGAGAAGCGCTTCAATCGGTTTCGTTTACAGGCATAGATTTTATGGTTTTTGTGCTTCCTCGCTGTAGTGGATATGTATACTCACCTCCTTCAGGCCGGCCGGAATGCCGCTTGTCTGGCGCTCCGTTTCCGTTGCAGGTTTTTGCGGGCTAATATGCATAGGTTAGGTGTCTATACTGATAAAGATTAACGAACAAATACATAGGAGGAGAAAGCATGGCGGTAAACGGAAGACAAGAACGGGGCAGAGCCTTTCTGAATAAAAGAGTTTGCGGATTATGGCTGATCTGGGTGGCCGCAATCCTGTTTGCGGGACTGCTTGCGGGTGGAACGCAGCTCATTTCCATGCCTGTATTTTCTCTGGGGTATATGGCCGGAATATTTGGGATATTGACCAACAAAGCGGTAAACCGCAGGCTATCTTACGGACCGCAAACCGCCTTTCAAAGCAAGATGACACTCTATTCTATTATTCTCATGTTTATACTAATGGTGTCGATTGGCGGTCCTCACTTTGGGGACGGCAATTACCGGATGGTCTGGCTGGGGGCCTTTTTGGCGATAGGCCTTCATTTTGTTCCGATGGCATGGGTACATGGGCGCTCCATGATCCTGCTGGCCGTCCTACTAAGCGCCAACGCCCTGACCGGCATGCTGTGGCCGGACCTGTCTTTTCACACCCTTGTCTATGTGGATCTTGCCGTCAAATTGATCTGGGGCGCTGCGCTGCTCCTCTCCGGCCGCCCGGTAGCTGCCGAACAATCCGCAAGCCCTTCGGCAACCGCCAAGTAAATAAGGTTCCAGGCTGTCGAGAAAGTCTCAACAGCCTTCTTTATGTCTATTCGAGCTGCCGAAAGACAAAGGCTATATAATCCTAAAGACTATCCATAGTGCCGCAGGTAGTTTTTGTTCAAAACTGGCCCCCTCCGCCGTTTGGCGGAAGGGGCCAGTTAAAAAATTTGTTTTTGGACGGTCGGATCAAACTCAAGCTCGATACCAGCGACTTTGCGAAAAATTGAACATAAGTCTATTACTTTTTTTGAACAGATTGTATTGTATTTATGCGGCCGCGGCGTAATACGATAAGGGATGAAGGGAGAAGACCTACATGATTACACTCAGAAAAATCACACTGGAAAACCGGCGTTCCATGTTTAACTTGGAAGTTTCAGAGGATCAACGGTGCTTTGTTGCGTCTAATCTGTCAAGCGTGGCTTCTTGTTATGTCCTTGTAAGCAATGGGGGACATCCATTCCCGTTTGTCATTTACGCGGATGAGCAGCCCGTCGGGTTTGTTATGCTGGCTTATGGAACCACTGGATACGAAGAACCGTCAATCGCAGAGGACAACTATTGCATCATGCGACTGATGATTGACAAGCGATACCAGAACCGGGGTTATGGTCGGGAAGCCATGAAAAAAATCTTGGAATATATCCGCACCTTTCCTGCAGGGTCAGCACATTACTGCTGGATCCCTTATAAACCCGAAAACATCGCTGCCAAAAAGCTTTATGAAAGCTTCGGCTTCCGTGACAACGGTGAAGTCTTCAATAAGGAGTCAATAACGGTATTGCGACTCTGATTTGCTGTCAAACCGTTAGAATTTATCATGTTCTACGTTCTTAGGAAAGAAATATCGGGAACGAGAGTTGAAGAAGCGAACTTAAAGAAAGGGCCATCCCGCGAAGGATGGCCTTAAGCTTGCTGTTTTCGGCAGCGCGGCGAACCATATCATAAATAACAGCAAGTAAGTGTGACTAGAAACGTACCGAAAAAAGCTTCATGGGAAAACGACCCTTACTCTATTGACTATTCCTGCCTAAATCTTCTTTATAACGGGCACGTAAATATCCATAACTGTATCCGGACGGAAATGGCAACGTTCATCATAGAATTCAAAATCCAATTTGGTCTCATCATACTCATATCCACTATCCTTGAACCATTCCTCAAAGATATACTTCCATGTTTTACTGATCGCGTTGGGAAAGTCCTCCTGATTGGCTTTGCCGTCTTTTCCTCCGATTGTCACATCCACAGGAGGAGTAGTAAATACAGCGTAGGTAGCTTCAGGTAGTTCAAGAGTAATCAGGTCTGGAGTTACTTTTTCAAAATCTTCAACAATAACTCCGAGCAAATAAACTAAGCTTTCGCTTTCTCTAGACTCCGGTACACAGATCCCAACTTCGCCATGTTTCGGAGGATTTAGCTGGTCATACATTTTACATTCCCACCCGTTAATATCGTAATTGTTCCAAAAAGCAGCGATATCTTTAGTAAAACTTCCATCTGCGATATTGGTTTTTATTCCATAACCGGCAACTTTAAATGACGGCTTTGAGATAATTGTAGGAACCATAGAACAGCCTCCTAGTTTTAAAGTATTTTTTTCTCCGGTAAGATAATTTTTGACACCCTGCCATCCTTACTGCATATTGTGTCGGGTTATAGCCATACTCCTTACGAAAAGCTTTAGTGAATCCGCTCTGTGTTTCATAACCGTAATCAAACGCAATATCGATGATTTTTCTACCTTTATAAAGCTCTACTGAGGCTAAGGACAACCGTCTCTTTCGAATATATTCCATGACAGGAACCCCCATACATACTTGAAAAACCCTACAGAAATGATACAAAGAGTATCCGGCGTGTTGAGAAACTAGTTCGGGTGTCAGTTTTTCCTTAATGTTGGCCTCAATATATTCGATGCTGCATTTGATATCAACGTTATAGTTCAAATCATCACCATTCCCTTTCCCCGTACGGTTGATTTCATTATAGCAACAGCCGAAACACCTGACTGTTCCAGCTTTGCTGCTTCTGGAATCTTTCAATGGAACGAGGATTATACTGACGGCGAACAGAAAGATAACTCTTGAAATTGTCGCAGCGTCAACTGCTACTATAATATTGAGAGCTCGGAAAGGAGACTTTGGATGAACAGATCTGTTGCAATAAATCAGTTGTCGGAGCAAATGGGACTGACGAGTCGCACCTTGCGCCACTGGGAGTCAGAAGGATTATTTAAAAGTTCAAGGGATACCTCTGGATGGAGAATTTATGATGAAAATGCACTCTTATGTATCCGAATTACTGCAGTACTTCGAAAAATCGATATTCCGATAAAGGATATTAAATCTGTTATTGAAAGCCAATCGCCTTCACGGCTTATCGCAGTTATTGAAAATAAAATCTCCACGTTAAAGCTGCAGAGAGCGGAAATCCTGCTTTTTGAACGGCAATTAGACCGGGTCTTGAAACTTTTTCATAAGAAAAACTCAGATTGTTTCTTAAGTCTTGATGAAATCCTTACGGAAATGGAGGATTTATTAATGAGCAATCCGGAAGAAAACAACATGATCAAAGTAGTCACCCTGCCTCCTATGAGGGTAGCCTATAATATTGCTATTGGTGTTTCTCCAGAAGATGAGGCAATGGCGCCAGTGCTGGATTGGATTACGTCGTCCAGTTTACTGGGTACGGCACGTTTTTTTGGTGGTAATGTGAAGCCGCTGCCAAGTCATCCCGGTACTCCGTACGGATATGGCATGTGCGCTGCAATTCCGGATGGGGTGGATGTTCCATCACATTTACAAGAAATGGTGTTACCCGGCGGCCTGTACGCGATGCTAGAAAGCAGTGATGACATAGGCGGTTCATGGAAGACGTTAATGCGTCACTTGTCACAGCATAGAAAGTACAAATCTGACCGTTCCAGACTATGCCTGGAAGAACATATTCGTAATGATAATCCTGACGGTTGTGAAAGCAAATATTATCTGAATTTATTCGAACCGGTGGAAGTGAAATAATTTTCAGGGCAGCATAGAAGCAGTCCGTAGGGAAACGTTCGCTTAAAGAAAAAGGTCATCCGCAAAGGATGGCCTTAACGTTTGCCGCTCCATAGAGCCGCCGGATATCGGAGTGTTAGAGAAGGTCGGGAAGACGGCTCACCCTAATGTTAATAGCTCTTTGGGCTTGTAACAGCAGGGCGCTTGGCTTTCGCGTTATCGGCAGAGAACCGGCTGATTAGGAATTTATAAAGGTTGCCGATCAGCAGCCCTATGAAGAGATAGATCAAGCCGCCGAACAAAGCGTACACCACGCTCCCCGCAAGGGCGGAGAGAGCGCCGAAAATGATCTGGTCTTTCACCTTGATCGGCGATGTCGGCGGGTCCGTAAGCATGAAGAAGCCGAAGAATAGGGCGGCATTTATAAAAGGGGGCCGGAGCGCATCCGAAGCGTCACCAGCATGATACAGCCCCATCAGCAGCTGAAGTACAAAATAAAAGGCAAAGAATGAAAACAACTGAGGGTATTTATTAACCCGGTTCGTTACAGCGTATCCGCCAATGAGCAGGAACCCAATCATCCATACCGGCAGATCCCCGAACGCTCCCCACCAGCTTTGCCCCGTTCCGAAGATAATGACGGACATGAGCAGTCCGAAGGCGGCCGGATTAAAAACCGGTTTTTTCTTATACACGAGAAAATGTTTGGACAATATGGCGACAGCCGCAGTCAGCGCTACCTCTGGCCATGAGGTCGTGGTACCCAGAATCAAGGCGATAATGAGACCTGTTACTGCGGCTCCATCCGGCAAAATCCGCTTTCGTTTTTCGATTAAGGAAAAAAGGATATCCAGAACTATAGAAACGCCTACGGAAATAGCGCCATTAATCAGGCCCTTTGGATCTAGAGTTCCAAGGGAAGCGATCAGCAGGTATACCGCCAGGGCGGCTGCCACATAGGCCTTTGGTGATTTTATCCATTGCTTGAATGTCATGCTTCTTCCCTCCCGGCAATATCGATTTGTAAATCGGGTGTAATCCAGATGCCCTGTAGTCCCGCCTGCGTAATAAGCGACCTTCCGCCCTCCGCACCGAGAAGGAATGATGCGGTGGAAAATGCATCTGCCTGCATGGCATATGGAGCGATGACGGTGCAGCTGATCCAGTCATTCGGGGAACTCTCCGTGACCGCATTGATAATGTGATGCATGCCAGCCTCCTTGGCGCTGCGGCGCTCATAGCTTCCGGAGGTGCATACCGCTTGGCCGGATACTTTAATGACTTGTATGCTTTGTTCCTTATGCAGGGGATGCCGGATGCCAATCTTCCACGGCTCACCCTTCTCATCCGTTCCTCCGGCGTACAAGTCGCCCCCCGCGTTGATGATGAATCCAGGGGATGACTTCAGCTCGTTTGCGGCCAGATCGATCGCAAAACCTTTGGCTACTGCGCCCAGATCGATTACGAGCGGTTTGTGCAGCAGCAGGGTGCAATCTCTTTCATCCAGCACGATGTCCCGATAGGTAACGAAATCGGCTGAGCGGCTGTTCACCCGCTCTCCTGTCAAGTAATGGCGGTTGAAGCCATGCTTCTCCATGATTTTCCCTATCGTAGGGTCAAAGACACCCTCTGTCCATTCGGCCAGCTCGATCGCGAATCGGATGGGCTCGAACAGGAACGGGCTAACCTGAACCGGAGCCCCCGTTACCCGGCAGGCTTTCATCAGTTCGCTGTCCGGGCTGAAGCGGCTGCAGGCCTGCTCGATCCTCCGGAAAGCTTCAAAGGCGCGCTTCATGCCTATTTCCGCCTGCTCCATTCCTTCTTCTTCGCGAACGATAACTTGAATATCGACAACGGTATCCATACAGAGCTTGGTTCTTCTCAGCATACCCATATCAAGCATTCCTTGCGATCATCAGGGCATCCTGGACGGCGGATTGGAAGGCCTTGGTACTGTAAGTGGCGCCGGATACGTTCGTCACCTGTGAGTTTTGATTATGCAAGACCTCGGAAGGCAGACCGGCCACATCACTCTCCGAGTAATGCATGCCGAACCGGCTGATTTCTACATCGGTAATTTTGTCGTTCGCAATCGTCAGCGTCACTTGAATGGAGCCGCGGCGGTTGCTTCCCATCCCGGTATACGTGCCGTCCTTATAGATGCTCCTGGCAGGGGTACTGCTTGGGGATGAATCCGCCGTTTGCGGGGCTCCGGAATTGCCTGAGTAGGGGACCGCGGGAACGGCAGATGCCGCCGGCGTTGTTGACACATCCGCATACTGCTGCCTGGAAGCCTGATCTGCTGTCGTTATATAACCAGCGGCATATACGGCTGTGACTGCGGCCGAACAGAGCACGATCCATTTGTTTTTCATTTTGGCCATGTGGATTCCTCCAATACACTTTGAGATTCTGAATGATTTGAGTATAGATTCGAATTATTGAAATTTTCTTAAAAAATAGAGGATGGACCCAAAAAGTATCCTGCTCACAGTACCCACTGGCATAATTTACTCAACACTATTCCAATAAAAAATTAGATAAATATTAAAATCTAATACCAATAGTGATACACTAAGATTAGGGCAACATGAATCCAGAAAAAGTGTGCGGCGAGGTCGCGCGCTGGCTTGCTGTGGCGCCTAAGCAGGAGCGCCTTACATCCTTCCTGCAAATTGTAGGGTAGAAGGACGGTAAAAATGAGCAACGGACAAACGAAAATCGACGTTATTTTAATTGGTGCCGGAATCATGAGCGCGACTTTGGGTTCACTGCTCAAGGAACTAGCGCCGGACTGGAACATCACCGTGTTTGAGCGGCGCGCGGGCGCAGGAGAAGAAAGCTCTAACGAATGGAATAATGCGGGTACGGGGCATTCTTCGCTGTGCGAGCTGAACTACACCGCCGAACAACCGGACGGATCGGTCAATATTAGCAAAGCGATAACTGTAAATGAAGAGTATCAGGTATCCAAGCAGTTTTGGTCTTATCTGGTGGACAGCAGGCGGATACGGAATCCGCGGGACTTTATCGTGCCTGTGCCTCATATGAGCTTTGTCCAAGGGGAACAGGACGCAGTCTTTTTAAGAAAACGATTTGAAGCGCTTTCCAAAAGTCCCCTGTTTCAAGGGATGGAATTTTCCGATGACCCGGCACAACTGATGAAATGGATTCCGCTTATGATGAAAGACCGGACACTCAATCAGCCGATAGCGGCAACGAGAATCGAATCGGGAACGGATGTCAATTTCGGCGCTTTGACGCGCATCTTGTTTGACCATTTAAAGAGCAACAACGTCGATCTGAAGTTCAACCATCAGGTGGATGATATTAAACGTACCGGCGACGGCTCATGGGAATTGAAAGTGCGGAATCTGGATAGCGGCACCTTGGAACGCCATTCGGCAAAATTCGTCTTTATCGGCGGCGGGGGAGGAAGTCTGCATTTGCTGCAGAAATCCGGTATTCCTGAAGGAAAAGGCATTGGCGGATTTCCGGTAAGCGGACTTTTTATGGTGTGCCGAAAACCGGATATTGTCGCGCAGCATCATGCCAAAGTCTACGGCAAAGCCGCGGTTGGCGCTCCGCCCATGTCTGTTCCGCATCTGGACACAAGATTTATCGACAGGGAAGAATCGTTGTTTTTTGGTCCGTTTGCCGGCTTCACGCCCAAGTTCTTGAAATTTGGTTCCATGTTTGATTTGATCACTTCGGTTAAACCGGATAATCTCGTAACGATGATGGCGGCAGGCGTGAAGAACTTTGGACTGACCAAATACTTGGTCGAGCAAGTGATGTTATCGAAAGAACAGCGCATGGAAGCGTTGCGGGAATTTGTTCCGAACGCCAAAAGCGAGGATTGGGAGCTATTAGTAGCGGGTCAGCGCGTACAAATTATTAAAAATACGGCTTCCGGCAAAGGAACGCTTCAATTTGGCACGGAAGTGATTAGTGCCGCCGACGGCTCAATCGCTGCATTGCTCGGCGCTTCTCCGGGAGCTTCTACCGCCGTTTCCGTCATGCTTGAGGTCATCGAAAAATGCTTCCCGCAGCTTATCAAAGCGTGGGAACCGAAACTGAAGGAAATGATTCCTTCTTACGGTGTGCCGCTGCCTGAAAACCCGGAGCTTATAAGCGAAATACACGCTTCAACCGCGCGGTCGCTCGGGCTAACGAATGGGATAGGGAAGCCTGAGAGCAAGACGCTTAATAAGAGTTTGCCAGAAGTAGGGGAAGCGGCATTCCGCCCGTGATAACCCAACCCGAAACCTGTCAAAAATAACAGGAGCAGAACCATGGTTCTGCTCCTTAAGTTTATGCTTACAGATGTGAGCCGCCGGTGGCATCAACCATTTGTCCGGTTACCCAACGGCTGTCTGAAGAAGAGAGGAAAGCGACGACATCCGCAATATCTGAAGGCTGCCCGATCCGGCCGAGGGCCGACATTTCTGATGCATACTTCTGCCCTTCCGGTGTGTGCAGCCAAGAGGCATTGACGTCCGTATCGACGATGCCGGGAAGAACAGCATTAACCGTAATACCGCGCGGTCCCAGCAATTGCGCAAGATGCAGGGTAAAAGTATTGAGTGCCCCTTTGGTTAAGTTGTAGGCCATAATGTGGGGAAATGCGATTCGTGTAACACCGGAAGAAATATTAATGATGCGTCCTCCGCTGCGCAGAAGCGGCAATGCCTGCTGAACAAGGAAAAACGGTGCTTTTACATTTACTGCAAATAATTCGTCGAATGATTCTTCCGTTGTCTCCTCAAATGATTGTGAAGTTCCGATACCGGCGTTGTTCACCAGAATGTCGAACCGGTTATCTCCGGTATGGCGAAGGAGCGCTTCCTCCAAGGATTGAACCAACTGCTTCACCCCAAGGGCGGTCTCGAGTCCTGCACCGATCGCAATGGCCTGCCCTCCCTTTTCTTCAATAAGGTGAACGACATCTTCCGCCGCATCACGGCGATTCCCATAATGAACAGCAACCAGAGCCCCTTCCGCCGCCAAACGCAGGGCAATCCCTTTTCCAATCCCTCTGCTTCCTCCTGTGACCAAAGCTATTTTTCCTTCCAGCCGTTTCATTTGTTCCACTCCTCCTTCTTTATTGTGCAGCACTACTTTACACCCTCCAGTTAAGGGGAGAGTCAAGGAAACACCGGTTTTTTTGCATAAAAAAACCATGTTCCATTATGCAATTTGCAGAATGAACCATGGGATCAAAATGAGTGTTAGCCGGTAGGCTCGATGGGGACAAGCAGCTCAGCCAGTCGTAACGTTCCATACATATCCTTGTCTGAAGTTAAATAGACTTCGCGGACCGGCTCTTTTTCGGAAGGGATTAGGCTTTCGGATCGAATCCATGACAGGAGTTCCGTGACAGCCGGACAATCATTGCGGTAGGGGTTACACTGGTGCACAAGGGAAGCTGCAGCCTTCAATTCAGGGAGGATACCGACCTTGACTCTTCCCCTGCTTGGAATAACCTTGGTTAGAGGCAGGGCGACCTCGATATCGGCCAGATCTGAATTCATGCTGCCGAAATCATGCCATATAATCGTCAGTAAACGCCCTTCATCCTCTCCGCAGGAACGGACGTACTGTACAATTTCGTCGAGCAGCAGACACAACTGAGTTTGCGGGATCGTGTCACGTATGGAAGCGGTAAGTTGGGGTTCTACATATCGAATTACAGCCGGTGTATGTTGATGATGCTCCTCCAATTCTTCAACACGGGTCAGCCGTTTATCGATCTCGTTAAGCTGATTTTGCGCTTCATGGATGGCCTGCTCAAGTTCTTTCTTTTTATCCGCTAATTGGTTCTTTACTGTCTCCGGCAGAACGTGTTCTTCCAGCAGGGGCTTGATTTGCTCTAATGTGAAGCCTTGTTCTTTCAAGGCGGTGATACGCTTAACTGTTAGAAGCTGTTCTTCGGTATAATATCGGTAGCCATTATTTTCATCTACGGTGGCGGGCTTTAACAGCCCCAGGTTATCGTAAAATCGTAAAGTTTTCACGGAGACCCGGGTCAATTTGGAGAAAGCGCTGATTTTTAACATACCGGAACGGACTCCTTTCTTGAAACGGCTGCTCCTTACATGATATTTCCGTGCATGGATGGCTAGGAACCGTGTGTATTTCCTAATTATAATTTAACATGAGGAGAAACGATATGGATTGGCTTGAGCGGAACTACTACCGGGACCGCCCTTATGAATATGGGTTTACACAAATGGGAATAATTGATATCCTATCGATAACATGAAAACGCGATGATGAGAAGAGTAAGGAAGTTCTGTTCTTGCACAGAGAGCTCCGGTAGGTGAAAAGGAGCAAAGGGCAATTTCCCGAACCAAGCCTCTGAGCAGCATGCCGGAACCTTCAAGGGGGATGGCATGACGGGAGCTCCCGTTATAGAGCTAGAGTATAAGCATTGCCTGCAATGCCGTACTTAAAGAGGTTAATATGGCGACATATTAATGAACCTGGGGTGGCACCGCGACAACTTCGTCCCCAAGACATGAAGTCTTGGAGGTGAAGTTTTTTTTGTTTCGGATGATCACTTAACAAGTTCATTAGGAGGAGTCGACATTGAATAGCCTCAAGGAGCATCACACCGAGAATTTTTTGTTTAAGCTGATTAGTGAGGAGCTTGAGAAGAGCAAATTTAGCAGGGAAATGTGCACGCGATTTCCTCCCGAACCCAATGGTTATCTTCATATCGGGAGCGCCTACGCTATAAACACGAATTTTACAGTGACCCAAAGGTTTAACGGAACGTTCAATTTGCGTTTTGACGATACGAATCCTCTTAAGGAGAACGTCAAGTACGTTAATGCGATCATTGAGGATATCAAGTGGCTCGGCTACGATCCGGGGGATCATATCTATTACGGCTCAGACTACTCGGACGAAATATATAATGCCGCAGTCACGTTGATCAAGAAGGGGAAGGCCTACGTCTGTGATTTGACACCGAACGAAGTGACAGAGTATCGAGGGACTTTAACGGAGCCAGGTAAGAACAGCCCTTACCGAAACCGGTCGGTCGATGAAAATCTGAAGCTTTTTGCAAAAATGAAAAATGGCGACTTCCCGGCTTCTTCAAAGGTCGTTCGCGCCAAAATCGATATGAGCTCGCCCAATTTAAATCTGCGTGATCCTGTGATTTACCGAATTATCCATGCTGAGCATTACAGGACTGGAAATGACTGGTGCATCTATCCGATGTATGACTTTGCTCATCCTATCCAAGATGCGATTGAGGGCATCACCTATTCCCTATGCTCCATTGAATTCAAAGACCACCGTCCCTTGTATGAATGGGTTTTAAAGGAGCTTGGTACCCCTGAGCCTCCGCGGCAAAGGGAGTTCGGTCGGCTTAACTTAACGGGTGTAGTAACGAGCAAGCGATTTTTGAGACAGCTGGTTGAAGGGGGCTACGTCGACGGCTGGGATGATCCCCGGCTCCCAACGATTCGAGGTTTAAGAAGAAGAGGCTTCACGCCAGAGAGCATTCGCCATTTTATTGAGGAGATCGGCAGCATCCGAACCCAAAGCACGGTAGATATTTCGCTCTTGGATCATTGCGTCAGGCAGGATTTAAAAGAAAAGACGGTTAGCGTCATGGCTGTTTTGCACCCTCTAAAAGTCGTCATTACCAACTACCCTAAAGATGGCGCGGAACGATTAACGATTGAAAACAACAGCGAAAATGAGGCTCTGGGGAAAAGAGAGATTCCTTTTTCCAAAACGATTTATATCGAGCGGGACGATTTTATGGAGCAGCCCTCCAAGGGCTTTCACCGGCTTAGTCCGAATGGGGAGGTGAGGCTGAAGGGGGCGTATTTTATCAGATGCGAAGAAGTGATCAAAGACAGCGTTACGGGTGAGATTACGGAGCTGCGCTGTACTTACGACCCGCTTACGAAGAGCGGCACGGGGTTTACCGGGCGTAAGGTGAAGGGGACGATTCATTGGGTATCTGCGGACCATGCGGTCAAGGTTGATGTTAATCTTTATGAGAAACTGCTGCTTGATCAGGATATTCCGAAGGAAGACAGCGGAGATTGGACAACGAAGATCAACCCTGACTCGTTAGTTACCATAAAGGATGCTTTAATCGAGCCTTCCATTCAACATGCCAGCCCGGAACAGAAGTTCCAATTCTTCCGTCACGGTTATTTTTGCGTCGATAAGAAATATAGTACCGGTGAGCGGCTTGCGTTTAACCGTATCGTACCGTTAAAGGATACATGGAGTAAAAGATGAGGCTTAGAAAAGACTTATCTGGCGGCACGGCAATGGTACGGTTGAGCTAAAAGCTTAAGAACCGTATCACAAGGTAGGGGCAAGTTGATTGCGTTAAATTGCTCCCTTAAGTGTTTATGAGTTCGTAGCGAATTAACTCCATATGGATTGGTGGGTTAATCATGGCTGAGAATTTGGCAAAAGCACGTACATTCATGCTTACACATGCCCGTTTATTGGAACGCAGACTGTTCGAGGTTCATTATGAAGGCGTATCTCCCCAATCTGTCGGAAATATCGTACGTGCCTATCAAAATACGGATGGTGGACTGGGGCATGCATTAGAACCCGATGTTCGTTGTCCAGAAAGTCAACCCTTGTTTATTTCTTTTGGCCTTGGAGCACTCCAGGAAGCTGGATATCGTGACGTTGAACTTGCAACCTCTGTATGCAGCTTTCTCGAATCCGTTTCAGACAAGAAAGGGCTCGTCCCTTTTTTTCAGGAATCCGCATATCAGTCTCCTATGGCAAGTCATTGGATACAATCAACCCTAGCTCCTGGCCTTAATCCTACAACTGCGATTTGCGGACTTCTTCATTATCAGGGTGTCCAGCACGAATGGCTCTCTCTGGCAACGGAAACTTGCTATCAAATGATTGTCGAAAGCCCTCCCTTTGAAGCCCATGCTCTTTGTTGTGCTGCTGCTTTGGCAGAATATATACCTGACAGGGCCAAGGCAATGAACCTTTTGGATGCAATCGCTGCAGCTCTTCCTCGAGCACGATTTTTCATACCTGATGCTCCGATAGAAAGTTATGGTCTGACACCTCTTCACTTTGCACCGAAGCCAGACGCGATTTGTAGGCCTTTGTTTACTCAAAACCAAATCGATGGTCACTTGGAGGAACTTCTGAAACAACAATTGCCAGACGGGGGATGGCCTATTAGCTGGGAAGCCCCGGGTCCTGCTTCCGAATTGGAATGGCGTGGCCGGGTGACTCTAGAGGCAATATGCAGGTTATCTGAATATGGAGTAATCTAAGTACAAAGAAAAGGCCATCCCCCAAAGGATAGCCTGAAAACTTGCCGAGCCTCATATGCTGCTTCAATATTAATACAGCGTAGGAATCGGAGGACAAGAAACCGCATTTATGAATCTTGGATCAATTCCGTAATAATACCAATAAGTCCCGCTCCAGCGATAGCCTGAAACTTCTCCGTACTCCACCCGAGTGGGGAAATACCAGAAGCTGTCCCCGTTCCATAACCAGACATAAGTATAATTTTGCAGGCAGTCGATGATATAAGATCCATATGCCGGAGGTTTGGGCGGGATGAAGGTAGGGGGAGGAGACAAGGCTTGGGCGGGTGTTCCGGGCGGTGGCATAAACGCCATTTGATTCACTCCTTCAATAAGAACTTCTTTGCATAATATGCGTTTGCCCAGTTTAAAGTTCGTTCTTGGCTGAAACGGATCAGCCGGATGCTGCGTAGTGCATAGCATGAACGTCTTGCAAGGATGAATTATTGCGGAGGGGGAACCGGTACATGTCTATGTTCAAAAAAGTATTGGCAAGCGTCGGCATCGGGTCGGCTAAAGTGGACACTCGGCTGGAGGAGGCGCAGATAGTCGCTGGCGGAACGCTGCGCGGAGTGGTATCCGTTCGCGGGGGCCAGGTGGAACAGCAAATTGACAAGATTTACATCTATGTAAAGACGCAATATGAAAAAGAAGATAATGATCGAAAGGTAACTCATGAAGTAGAAATCGCGCGCATCCTGATTACGGAGGGATTATTGCTGCAGGCCGGGGAGACTCGGGAAATTCCGTTCGAAATGACTGTCCCCGAGCGTGCGCCTGTATCATACCGCAACACACCGGTATGGCTGATGACCGGGCTGGATATCAAGATGGCGCTGGACCCAAGCGACCATGATTATCTTGAGGTACTGCCAAGCGATAACATGCAGGTGGTATTTGGCGCGCTGGACGAGCTGGGCTTCAGGCTGCGCGAAGTGTCCAACGAGTATGCTCCTCGTCTTGGAGCAGGCTTGCCCTTCGTACAGGAATTCGAGTATGTGCCAACCCGCGAGTTTCGCGGCGAGCTGGATGAGCTTGAAGTGATGTTCTTCCCGCGGGGCGACAATTTGGAGCTGTATCTCCAGATTGACCGCAGAGCTCGCGGACTTGGCGGTTTCTTGTCGGAAGCCATGGGTACGGACGAAAGCTTTATCCGCGTGACCTTTACGAGTAATGATCTGCGCCGCGGCGTCCATGCAGTGGCCAGCCAATTGCATCAGCTTATCTCCCGATACAGCTAATACGAATACAGAGCAAAGCCCGACTTCCTTAAGGAATGCGGGCTTTTTACGTGTTACAGAATGAAAAAGACCCTTCGAAAAGAGTCGGATCACCAGGATTTTTGGTAGTAGGCCGCAGCAAAGTCACGGAAGGCAAGAGCGGCCTTGGACAAATAATGCTTCTCATGCCAAACCAGCTGGAACGTGCTTTTGCTGCTGGGGGATTCAATTTGAAGCAACGTCAATGGAGATTTAGGGGCATCGTCGCTTTTGTTGCAGGCACCTACGATTGCAAGGCCCAGACCGGCTCTTACCAAGCTGGATTTTGTAGCCGGTTCATCTACTTCGCATACAAATTTGGGGGTTATGCCGGCCTGCAACAGCAGGTCCTCATCCCGCTTTCGAAAGATATGATTTGTTTTATAGCCGATAAATGATTCGTTCGCCACTTCAGTCAGATCGATACTTCCGCGTTCAGCGAGCCGGTGGCCGGGAGGAACGGCGAGATAAGCTTTTTCGTAGAACACTGGAAGCTCGCGGATACCGGGCTTTCTAACGGGAAACGCCGTAAACCCAAAGTCGACTTTTCCGGATTCTAGCAGTTCCTCCATTTCTTCAGTCGAGGCTTGTGAAAGATGAAACCGGATATCCGGATATTGGTCAAGAAACTCGCCTATTGGAGCAGACAGCCGGTCTATGGTAGGCGAAGCCACGTGAATACTGCCGGTTTCGAGGCCTGCCATGTCCGCAACCATCCGCTTGCCCTCCTCCAATGCGGAGAGCGCGACTTCTATCTTTTGAAGGAAAGCCATTCCGATCGGATTGAGCTTGATTTGCCTTCCCTGCCGATCGAATAACGGGACGCCCAAATCCTTCTCTAGACGCGCAATCGTCTTGCTAAGCGCGGGCTGGGCAATATGAAGTTCCTGTGCAGCTTTTGTCATATGCTCATGCTTGGCAACCGTCCGAAAATAATGCAACTGCAGCAACTCCATCTGTACACCCCCCCATTCATATATTTAAAGGAATGAGTCATATAAAGAAAGATATATTATTTATTATAACAATTTGGTTATAGAATAGAAGTGCGCAGCAGTCCATATGTTCCCGGGAATTATAGCTGCTTTGGAAGGAATGGATAAACATGAAAATGACAACGATGGGGATCGCTTCTTTTGGACCGCCTGAAGTACTTGAGGCGATGATGCTCGATATACCGCAAGCGGGGCAGGGAACGTTAAGGATAAAGGTAAAAGCAGCAGGTGTTCAGCCTGCCGATTGCTTAGTACGCAAAGGTCGTATACCTCCAGGCGTAACGGTACAATTGCCTGCAGTCCTTGGTAACGAGTTCGCGGGAATAATAGATCAACTGGGAGAAGGTGTGACCGGATTTGAGATAGGGGAGGACGTTCTGGGATTTCAATATTTAGGATCTTATGCTGAATATATCGTCGTGCCTATTAGTCAGATCGTATCGAAGCCTACCGACATGCCTTGGGAGGTGGCCGGCGGATTTTCTGGAGCTGCGCAAACGGCACACACCGCCATAGAAGAGCTAAAGGTCGCCAAAGGCGATGTCTTATTCATCAACGGGGCTGCAGGAGCGGTTGGCACCGTAGCCGTACAGCTTGCGAAGGAACGAGGCGCCGTCGTTATCGGAAGTGCAAGCGAAGCGAATCACGAGTATTTGAAATCGCTTGGTGCGGTTCCCGTTCTTTACGGTGAAAACATGACTGAATCATTGCGTCTCCTTGCCCCGCAAGGAATAGACGCTTGTCTTGATGCGGCCGGCGGAGAAGGCTTATTCGCGGCAGTCGATATAGCGAACGATAGAAGCCGCATCGGAACGATCATTGCGTTTGCACAAGCGGAGAAATTAGGGGTAAAAGAAATTCGAAGCAAACGAAATGCGTCCCGGCTGCAAAATCTTGTCGAGCTCTATTCGGAAGGGAAGCTGCATATTCATATTCGAAAGGTTTATTCGCTGGATCGTGCGGCTGACGCGCACCGCGAGGTAGAAACGGGACACGGCCGCGGCAAGGTTGTGCTCAGTGTCGATTAAACCAATGGTCGTTTGATTGTCATAAATGGGACATGCGGCGGATGCATGTCCCATTTTACATTCATATCATCAAAATCTCCCGCAGCTCCTCTTCGGTAAGAGCCGACGCTCCCTCCTCCTGGCCGGGGCCCATGACCTCGTCGATCAGGAGCTTCTTTCTGTGCTGGAGCTCGTACATTTTTTCCTCCATCGTGTCTTGGGTAATCAGGCGAATGACCTGGACGGCGTTCTTCTGCCCTATCCGGTGGGCGCGGTCGGCAGCTTGCTGCTCGACTGCCGGGTTCCACCACAGGTCATAGAGGATAACGGTATCGGCTCCGGTTAAATTTAGTCCGGTTCCTCCCGCCTTCAGGGAAATGAGGAAAATGTCCATTTCGCCATCGTTGAACCGGCCGCACAGCTCGACGCGCTCACGCGCCGGCGTAGACCCGTCCAAATAAAAGAACGGAATCCCCTGACCGCTCAGCGCTCTGCCAATGAGACCGAGCATTTCCGTGAATTGCGAGAAGATCAGCATGCGTTTGCGGTTGGCGAGACCTTCCTCCACGATTTCCATCAGCTGCGTAAGCTTTGCCGAGCCTCCCTTGTAGCCTTCGATGAAAAGGGCGGGATGACAGCAGATTTGCCGAAGCCGGGTGAGGCCGGCCAGGATTTTGATCTTACTCTTGTGATAGCCGTCCACGCTTAAATGCTTCAAGGTGTCCTGCTGCAGCTTGGCTAAATAAGCGGCATACAGCTTCTTCTGTTCGGGCAGCAGCTCGGCCGGCTTGATCGATTCGGTTTTGTCCGGCAGGTCTTCAAGCACGTCGCTCTTCCACCTGCGGAGCATGAACGGCCGAGCCCGTTTGGCCACCTCTTTGCGCGTCAAGTTGCCGAACGTCTTCCGGTCCGGGAACAATGCCGGGAAGACGACGCTAAAGATCGACCACAGCTCTTCGATCCGATTCTCGACAGGGGTTCCGGTCAAGGCGAACCGGTAATCGGCCGGGATCGATTTAACGGCCCGGGCCGTCTGCGTTGCATCATTCTTGAAGGCCTGGGCCTCATCGAGAATGAGCGTGTGGAACGGCTGCCTGGCATAGAGCTTCGCATCCCGCAGCAGGAGCGGGTACGAAGTGAGGACGACGTCGGCGTCCTCCAGCTTTTGCATTTTCTCCGCCCGCTCGGTCTGGGTGCCGTCCGCAATGAGGACGCGGATGCCGGGCGCGAACTTCCGCAGCTCGTTGCGCCAGTTATAGACAAGCGACCCCGGCGAGATCACAAGGGCCGGGATGCGCCGCTGCCGAATCTCCGGGAGAACGGAAGTAATGAAGGCGATGCTCTGCACAGTCTTCCCCAACCCCATGTCATCCGCCAAAATGCCGCCGAACCCGTAATGGGCAAGCGTCTTCAGCCATTGGTAACCTGTTATTTGATAATCCCGGAGCACCTTCGTGAATGAATCGGGAACCGGGAAATCGAGATTGTCCGGATTCCGCAGGTTATAGAGAAGCTGACGCACCGGCTTGTCGAGCTTCAGGCCGCCAAATTCATGATCGATCAGGTGAAGGCTGCGAGTCAGGGGGACCTGGATCTTCGATTCGATGATATCCGTGGAGAGCAGCCCCGTGTCCTTGAGGAACCTCGACATCTCTTGAAGCTCGGCGCTGTCCAGCGGCAGCAAGGAACCGTTCGGCAGGCGGTAATATCTCCGCTTTTCCTCCAGCGATTTCACCAAACCTCGGATTTCGGTTTCCGGAATCCACCCCATATTCAGGCGGAATTCAAGCCAGTTCATTCGCTCGGCTGCGGATACCTGCACACTGACCTTCGGGAGCGTATTTAGTTTGTGCACCCGCAGTTTCACCGCCGTCGTGGCGTACACCTTCATCTGCTTCTCGAGCTGTGGGACAACCGTATAGAGGAAGTCGAACTCGGCTTCTTCATCGTTCATGAAGTATCCAGCCTCTGTCTTCGTGAACGGACATTGCTCGATCATATCAATGATCTGCCGCTCGCCCTCCATGTCGCGGATGAGAATGCGCGGCACCCCCTGCCGCATACGGTCGTCCTCCAGGGGATTGATGACGACCTCGCCGTATTGAAATTCAACGGCAGCGAGAAGACGATCCTTCACCCGGTCCAGGTACAGCTTGGCCTGAAGCGGGGATTGCGTTACCTGCTCCGCAATGGCCGGGGTGATGCGGACGCTGCCCAGCTTCATGAAGCCGGGGACGGCTTTTTCCATAAAAGCCTGCATCTGGCCGCCGGGAATAAGAATGTCGTCCGCCCCTGAATCGCCAAGAATGGCCTTTAGTTCGGCAAGCCGCTTGCCTTGTTTGGCAGGGAGCGCGAGCAGCTTCCCCTGCAGGAAGGCCGCCCCGTATGGCTCCATAACCGTTATTTGCTCAAGGCCGTGAACACAGAGCGAAACGCCCCCTGAACCGGCTTCGCCCAACTCGAAACGAAGGGGCAGGGGCTCATCCGACAGGCTAACGCCGTCATATTTGAGGTCCCCGTCCATAACGGTGACCTTCGGCGCCTGCTTCAGCAGGGGAAGAAGGCCCGCCCATGCCTGCGGCGAAATGAGCAGCATGCGGTCGCCGCTTTTGCCCGAAGCGTAGACGGAGTGCAAGCGGTCCGTCTTGCGGTAGGCAGCGCGGTCCCGAATCATATCCATCAAGGCCCGAAGAACGGCCTCGTCCTCCTTCCCGAAGGTGTGAAGCTCCGGGCTGTAACCGAACCTCGGTGAGAAAGCATAGCTTTCCCCCCGGTCAAGCTGATCCAGGAAGGAAGCGATATTTTGAACGATGTATAGGGCTTTGGGGCCTGCTTTAAGCTCTATGCCGAACAGCGCGGTTTTTTGGTCCAAGTCGAGCAGCTTGAGAATAAACTCCACATTAAGAGGTGTTCTTGTCTCCGCAAGGGTTCTATTGTGAATGGGGCGAATGGGTTTATCGTCGAACAGTTCGAGAATGCGCTCGGTGATGGGAACCGGTTCGGCACGCCCGGGAGTTATCCCGGGGCCACTATCTGCAGGAATCTGCGGAGCGGTAAAGTCGCCGGTTAGCTGGATGTCACAGAGACGGATCAGAACAGCGGCAATATGGTGGCAAAAAGAGTCGTATGAGCCAAGAGCGGGACAGGTGCACACCGCCTCCGGCTTGCCGTTTCTGTCAAATGTAAGCTGAACCTCATGGCGGCTTCCGCCGTTCACTTCGGCTGTATATTCATGCGCTTCGGTGTCGAATCGTCTAAAATGAATTTTATTCGTGCGGCACAACCGGCCGCCTTTTTGATACGCGTAGGGCCCGCACCATTGCTTGATCGATTGTTTGGTTAATGGAATGTTCATGGGCCGGCACCTTTCTAACTGTGTAGAACAAATGTTTGATAGTGACCATTTTAGCATTCCCTATTGTTAATGTATATTGCCCGCGCTATGGTGAAGGGAATCCGTTATAATGTCTATGCCGGACCGAAACGGGATGAAGACGGCCACCTCGGGGCATGTTAGGGGAAAAGACTTCGAGGGAGTGGATCTGAATGGCCAGAAGAAAGAGAAAATATGCGGTGCCGGGGGTAGAGCAGGAAATGCAGACCTTCAAAGCAGAAGTGATGCGGCATGAAGGGTACGCCGTTGATCCGAATCGGCCGGATGACGTGAAGTACGAAGTGGCCAAGGAGCTTGGCGTCTCCCTGCACCCGGGTGAAAATGGCGGTCTGACGACGGAATCGGTGGGCCATGTCGGCGGTAAAATCGGCGGCTCCATGGTCCGCGAAATGATCCGGCTTGCCCAAGAACAATTAGCGAACCGGGAGCAGCGTTAACCTTCTCCCAAAGCATTCAGCGAGGGTCTAATTTCACCTGGGAGCCTTTGCCGCTCGTCTGGATGCCCGTGTCCTTCGCTCCGGCCTCCTTCAGATCGGCCACCAGCCGTTCCAGTACGGCCTTGGCGGCGGCCGCTTCTTTGGCGCCGGATGCTTTCACGACCAGCTGTACCGGCTTGCCTGAGCGCAGATGCTTGTCCGCCTGCCGGAGCTTCGTGTCGTAGTCATGCTCCTCAATATGAGCGGTGAAGCGAAGCTCCTTGACCTTCTCTTTACCGCCTCCTCCGGCTCCCCGTCCGGCGTCCGCCTTGCTTGGCGCAGCGCTCTTCCGGGCAGCCGCCTTTCCTGTCCCCTTCGCAACGAGGCTGCAGGGTGGGGGACTGCTCATAAGCGAAGTGCAGACCAGGTCAGCCCGTTCGGATCTGGCCATGGCCAGCGCTTTTTCTCTGGAGACGATCCCTAAATTCTCTCCATTAAGCCCGGTCAGCACCACCTCGGATGCCTTGATTTGTTCGTTAATGAGTACTGGCACGTACGAAGCCTCCCAAGAATGATGATTAATATTATCATTATACGCCAAATTTCAATCGAATCCGCGTTCATCTTTATTTATAATTAAATTAACCTGTTCATTGGATTAGTTAAGTGAGGCCGAAAGGAAGTCATGCCTTGTTAGAAACTTTACTGCTCAATTTCCTGTTTTTACTCTTACCTGTTCTATTCGTTCTGATTTTTTTCGAAAACCGGACCCATTCCTATAATCGAAAAATGCTCATTTTGCTATCGGCCGTCACAATGATTCTTTGTATTGCCAAACCTATCAAGCTGGAAATGGGCTTTATTTTTGATTTAAGATATATCCCGTTTATTATCGTGGCCCTTTACGGAGGATACAAGAATGTTCTCCCGCTCTATATCGTGTTAAATATTTACCGGTTCTATGTAGGAGGCAGCGGGACGATTCCTTCGTTCCTTTATTCAACGGCCATCTTTGCACTGATACCGTTATTCAATAACAAATTTTTGAAGTTGGATCCGAAAAGCCGAATCGTCAGCGCCACCATAATTTCTGTGCTTACCATGGGATTTTACCTCGCTATTTTAAGCTGGATTGTGGGTACACTCGATTGGCCGTTCTGGACGCTCACCTTCTATGCCGTAACGACTCATGTCGGGGTGATGTGCATCATTGTGCTCCTGATCGAGCAGATCATTGCCAATATTAAGAATCGGGACCGGTTTTTGCAATCGGAGAGACTAAATGTCGTCAGCGAGCTTGCGGCCAGCGTTTCCCATGAAATCCGGAATCCACTTACCGTTACCGGCGGTTTTCTGCAGCTTTTGAATAAATCGAAGACCCTCACACCGGTTGAAAAAGGTTATATCGAATTATCTTTGCAGGAGCTTAATCGGGCGGAGCAAATCGTCAGCGATTATTTATCTTTTGCCAAGCCGCAGTCCGAAAATATGGTCTATTCCAACCTGAGAGCGGAGTCGGAGTATACCAAAAATTTAATCCTGCCATATGCCACGATCCATCAAGTCGAGGTCAAATATAACTTCAATAACTCGTTAAATAAAAGCTACGACCGGAACCAGATCCAGCAATGTTTGATTAACCTGTACAAGAACGCGATCGAAGCGATGAAAGAGAAGGGCGGCGGCACGCTGTCCATCGATATAATAGAGAAGAAGCATAACATCGTGATCAGTATCCAGGACACCGGAATCGGCATGACCAAAGAAGAAATATCGCGTCTCGGCAAACCCTACTATTCCACGAAAGCTGAAGGGACGGGTCTTGGGATGCTCATGGCCTATAGCGCCATCCATAAGGTCAAAGGAAATATTGAAGTCGACAGTGAAAAAGGCAAAGGCACAACATTTGTCATAACCATCCCTACTTAAATGCCGTTTACAGCATAGTGGTAGGTTATGTTAGTATGGATGTAACGAATGGAGGAATGTAGTGTTGTCTAATTTGCCCAATTGTCCAAAATGTAATTCCGAATATACCTACGAAGACAGAGGTCTTTATGTTTGCCCGGAATGTGCTCATGAGTGGTCTTTAGAATCAGAACCTGAGACCGCTCAAGATCAAAGGATTATCAAAGATGCTAACGGCAATATTTTAAACGATGGGGATACAGTGACCATAATCAAAGACCTTAAAGTAAAAGGAAGTTCATCCGTTTTAAAAGTAGGGACAAAAGTGAAAAATATACGTTTAGTTGATGGGGATCATGATATTGATTGCAAAATTGACGGGTTTGGGGCGATGAGTTTGAAATCCGAATTTGTCAAAAAGGTATAACGCAGATAACCATTAAAATGGGGGAGAGAAATGAGTCAGCAATCTCAAAACTATACTAATCATCGCAGGATACATCCTCTTTTTCACGTTTTGCTTACCCTTTTGACCGCAGGTTTGTTCATTTCAGCTGTAGTAGAGCTGGCGAGATCATTGAAAGCGGGGAATCAAGTATTTCCTGCCGTCCTTTTTCTGATTATTTCTATCATGTTCATCGTTATTTTTCTAGTCGTTCGCTCTTATCCTTTAAAAGCACAGGACCGGGCAATACGAGCCGAAGAGAATCTCCGGCACTATGTATTGACTCAAACGCTGCTGGATCCGAGGCTTAGTGTAAAACAAATCGTAGCTTTGCGGTTTGCCACCGATGAGGAATTTCCTGCACTTTGCAAGAAGGCGGCGGCAGATCAGCTGTCACCCGATGCCATTAAAAAATCGATCCAGAAGTGGAGAACCGACAACTATAGAATCTAGGGAGCGGCTCCTTTCCCAGATCGCAGGGCATCCGACAAGGATGCCCTTTAGTTATGCCTGCATAACCTCCCGGTAACCGTTGTTAACTGCTTTTATCCACCTTCCGTATAAAGGTCTCCGCGAACAACTCCGCATCCTTGGGCCATCTCGCGGTCAACAAATGTCCATCTTCGACAACAAACGGGGTGTTGAAAGAAGGTCCCTTTACATAGTTAGCCTTGCTCCGCAAATTTCGCGTGACTTCATCCTGCACATATTCAGGGTAGGTCCGGTAGTAACGGCCGCGCGCCCAAGCGGTTAACCAATACGCGGTGCGTTCTAGCGGCTTGGTCAGGCTTGTCATCCGTTTCTCATATACGATGGATCGTCCGCTCCTCGGGTCCATAGTCCGGGCAAGTACGATGGTTCCATGACAGATCGCACCGACCGGCCGCTCCAGCTGCCAGAAACGCAGAACCTTCTCTTGCAAAACCTTACTCTCCAGATAGGGCACCATCCCCTTGGCATGACCTCCCGGCAGCAGCAGACCGTCGAACTGTTCGGCTTCGATCTGCTCATAATTCAGGGGGTTCAAAAATGCGTCGTCCTGCTCGAGCTCCTGATGATACAATTCCACTACTTCTTTGGCTGCGCCTAGTTGACCGAAGATTACGCCTGTCAGCAAATAAGGGTCGGTGTAGGCGCGTTTTCCATCCGGCGTAGCAAAGACGATTTGCATCCCCGCCTCCCTGCATCGATGCCAAGGCACCACGACTTCAGTGGTATCAAAATCATGTGACGGCAAGGGAATGAGAATTCTCTTCTGCTGACTCATCGCTTTTCCTCCCTTATATTAATTTTTATGTTAATTTTACAAATCATTGATATCATCATAATAGTTATTCATTATTCTATTAACAGAATCAATGAAACAGAAAGGTAGTCATCATGAATCTGCTCCACAAAGTTGGTCAGAAGCCGATTATTGCCGCTTTACGCAATGTGCAAGATGTTGAACAAGCAATCGAAAGTCAAGTGGACAATATCTTTTTCATGGGTGGAACAGTTAAGGAGATTATTAACGCCGTTCAGTTAGTCAAGGCAGCCGGTAAAGGCACTTTTGTCCATGTCGATTTGATTAAGGGCTTATCCAATACCGACAAAGAAACGGTAAGCTTTATATCAGATTACATTGGAGCGGACGGAATTGTCACGCCGAAAAGTCATCTGATCGCTGAAGCGAAAAAGGCCAACTTATTCGGAATACTTCACTTGTTCATAATTGATTCTCTAGCGCTGCAAAATGGACTTAAGGCAGTTGAGAATGTTTGCCCTGATGGAGTGGAACTTATGCCTGGGGTTGTTCGTAAGACGATCGCTGCTTTTACGGACGTTTATGATCATATTCCCATCATCGCGAGCGGGCTCATTCATACGAAAGAAGAGGCAGCCGAATGTCTAGAGGCTGGCGCAACTTCGCTTTCTGTCAGTGAACAAAGCTTGTGGTCATTAACGTTTCAAGATATATAATATCTCAAATTGTTTAGAGTCGTGTCGAGAGAAAGCTCTGAACAATAAACAGAAGCTAGCATGGCTATGTCTGTTTATTGTTGAGCTTTCTCTTTTTCTGTTCACTTTATTTTACTAAAGCACAACTAACTCTAAGGGGGAAGAAAATGAGCGCTGAAGCAGCCAATCCACAGCCTTCTTATATCATATTGCTCAGCATCGACGGTATGGCGAACTTCTATCTTCAGGAACAGCAGGTTAGAATGCCGCATCTAAGATCTTTAATCAAGCAGGGGGTAATGGCGGATGCGATGAAAAGCGTATTTCCAACGGCGACCTGGGCTATTCATTCCAGCATCGTTACCGGCACATATCCCCGCAAGCACGGGATTCTGGGAAACTGGGTGATGAATCGCTCAACCAAAAGCGTCGGCGAATATTTTAGCGACAGTACTTGGGGCAAGGAAGATATTCTTCAAAGAGAGACCATTTATGATACGGCCAAACGACTGGGATGGACAACGGCTTCCGTATGCTGGCCCGTTACCAGAGAAGCCCAATCGATTGATTATAATATTCCTGAATTTTATGACCAGGATTTATTCGAAGCCTATGCTACACCAGGTTTGTGGAAAGAGCTTAAAGAAGCCGGGTTGCCGGTTGAACGATACGGTTCCTGGAGCAAGGATCATGCACGGGGACAGATGCAGGATTGGTTGACGACGGAAGTTGCCAAGCATTTGATACAGAGGCATAAGCCTAATCTCATGCTGCTTCATTATTTGCTCCCGGACAGCTACCAGCATGATTATGGCACCCGGTCGCAAGAAGTGTACTGGTCCTTGGAGTATATTGACGAGCGGATCGGTGAACTCGTTTCGACTCTGAAAGAAGAAGGAATCTGGGAAGACACCGCTCTATGTATCGTATCCGATCATGGATTCGTCGATACGACGAAAACCGTTTTTCCGAATGTATGCTTCAAACAAAAAGGCTGGTTCGATCCGGATCAGCCGGAGCAAAGCAAGGTGGCAGCGGTATCCAATGGCGGTTCCGGATACGTGTATATTTTTGAGGAAGATCCTGCAATGAAAGCTGCACTGATGCGGGAAGTGAAACAAAGCCTGCAGGAAATGAAAGGGGTAGGCAGACTTTTTGAACCGCAGGATTATGAAAGCTTGGGTTTGCCTGTTGAAGGAGAAATGGAGGATCAGCGTCCGGATTTTGTTTTTGAAGCGGAGATGGATTGTTTCATTCATTTTGAACACGAGGGAGATCTTGTGTACATGGAAGGAACGAAGTTTCAAGGCATGCACGGCTATTTGCCTGATCATGAGGAATTGAAATGCATCTTTGTTGCCGCAGGCAAATCGATTCCTTCAGGCATTCAAATACCCGAAATTCACATTGTCGATATTGCTCCGACTCTTTTAAATATGATGGGAGGTGAGATTCCCGGAATAGACGGACAGGCCATTGATTTGAATACTACTCGCAAAGGAGCAAGAAATGGGCAATACAGCAATGAACAGCATGAAAGCATTTCTTTTTGATTTGGACGGATGCATCTATTATGGCGATACGCCGGCTGCCGGGGCAAAAGAACTCTTGGAACTCCTCAAACATGAAGGGAAACGTTGTTTCTTCGTAACCAATAATTCAACTCAGACGGCAAAAGAGATTGCTTCCAAAATGAGCCGTATCGGCATACAAGCCGAGCCTGATGACATTGTTACGGTAACGGACAACGCAGGTCATTACTTGAAGGGGAAATTCGGTGGCTGTGTCAAGGTTAAGGTGGCGGGCAGCGAAGCATTGCAAAGCTCGGTTCTCGGCGCTGGACATGAACTTATTCCAATCGAAGATCCAATGCGGGCCGATGTCATTCTTGTTGGAAGAGATGTGACGTTTGATTATGACAAGCTGCAAATGATCGTCAATGATGTTCATCGCGGAGCGAAAGTCGTCGGGGCGAATTGCGATTCGCATCATGTAGGAACCGGAGGGGTGATTGTGCCGGAAACGGGTTCTTTAACCGCTGCGATTGAAACGGTAGCCGGCCTGAAGATCGAGCACATCGGGAAGCCCTCGCCTTACTTGTTCGAATGTGTGCTTAACCGGTATGGACTGGACCCCGATCATTGCATCATGGTTGGAGATAATTTTATGACGGATATGGCTGGAGGAGTGCAAGCGGGGCTGCGAACGGTCTGGGTTAATGAACATAATCCTTATTTGCGGGACAATATGCTTGGAATTATTCCTGACTATATCGTTAAAAATATGGAACAGCTGTTAAATATATATACAACATAAAGGAGAAGATAACTATGAAATCCATGTTGAAGCTGTGCGCAATTATGACATTAAGTGTATCTTTGATTGCCGGTTGTTCAAGCAGTCCTGCCGAAAGTGCTAAAGACAATGCAAGCAAACCGTCTCCTGAGCCTCAAAATCAATCCATTACTTTTATCGACACCGCAGGCGGCGCAAACACGCAAAAGTTTTTTAGCGAAATCATTCCAAAAGCATCAAGCGAATTGGGCATCAAAATTAACTATGTCACAGGGTCCGGAGCTGAAATCCAGCAAAGATTATCCGCTCAGAAACAAGGTGAAGGCGATATCGACGTGCTGTTGTTAAAGCCGGATGGCATCGGCAATATGATTGAAGCGGGAATCCCGTTTGAAACGCTTGAAAACAACCCGGAAATCCCCAATATTTCGCTGGTTGAGCCTAGCGAATTAAAGGATGCTTTAGGAATTGCAACGAACGGTAAAGCGGTTCCTTTCTGGCACGATCAATTTGGAATCTTGTACAACTCCGACAAAATCAAGAATCCTCCGAAATCTTGGGATGAATTTTATGAAAGACGGGGCGAATGGGCCGGCCACATCGGTATGATCCGTTCGGACGCCAAGTCCGGCGGAGGAAGAATCATGCAGCGCGATATTCTTCTCGGTTACGGAGTAGACTTCTCCAAGCCGTTTGCAACTTTGCAAAATACAGCCGAGTGGAAGAACGGCATCAATAAATTCGGCGAATTCTCGAAAGCATTCTTTAAGCCTTTAGCTTCTGAACCGCCGGTATTGTTCCAACAATTTGCCTCGGAAGATGTTTGGATTACTGAATATGCAATTGACTATACACTCTGGTCCAGAGATCAAGGCTTGCTTCCTAAATCCGTAAAATCCACCTTCTTCCCAAGCGGCCATTATGGCGGTGCAGCTTATCTGGCGATTCCTTCTAACGCGCCTGACAGTCAGAAAGAGCTGGCGGCTAAGTTTGTAAACTGGATGATGTCGGAAGAGACGCAGGTGAAAATGATGGAAACCCTGTGGATCTATATGGGAATCAATAAATACGACAATGTTCCTCAATCGGTATGGAACAACGTACCGTCATGGGACGTGGTTAAGAAATCCAGAATTCCATTGAATAATAATGAAGCTTATACGTTCTTAAAAGAAAAAGGCATGGATTTGGTTAAGTAATCCCATCTGGAGGTGAAAGAAATGAGGAATCCCTCATCAGGATTCCTCATTTCCATATCAATGCAATTTAAAAAAGACAATTTGCTCACCTTATTGCTTTTATTTCCCGGGCTAGTCTTTTTCATCGGCCTCTTTATTTATCCGCTCTGCATAACTTTCATGAACAGCTTAACGATAAGCAATCATACCGGTTATTCCCTTCAGAACTATATCGATTTACTAACTTCGGCAAAATACTGGAACGTTATCGGTATTACCTTTGTTTTAGCTATTTCCACAACGATCCTTTCCGTCCTTATCGCCTTGCCGCTCGCATTAATCTTAAGGAAACGGGTAAAGGGCCATACATTCATCCGTTTATTGATTTTACTGCCGTTAACGGTACTAGCGTTAATCAGTGCCCTCGGCCTGCTGATCGTCTGGGACAAGAACGGTTGGGTCAATTTGTTTCTTATGCAAGTGCTGCCGTTTATCGATGAACCGCTGAAAATCAATTATACGCTTTACGGTTTGATCCTATTTTATGCATGGCTGTATTCCCCTCACACGATCTTGATGACATTATCATCGATAGAAGGAATCGACCGGAACGTAGAGCAAGCGGCTACGATTACCGGGGCTAAACCTTTTGAAGTGTTCAGATATATTACTTTGCCTTTAAGCATGAGCGGTATCCGTTCCGGTTCGGTGATGACCTTTCTGCTTGCTTTCGGTGCCTTTAATGTTCCGCTGATTGCCGGTGGAAATTACAGGCCTCTGACCGTTGCGATTTATACGGAAGCAGGTGTGTTTAATAACTGGCCCAAAGCCAGCGCTTTAGCCATTATTATGGGAATTCTCGAGATTATTTTTATCTTGATTTACTTTAAATTGACGAAGAAAAGGAGCGCGGCATAAATGAATCCGATCATTCATAGCATTCGGGCCGTCCGGACGGGAAAGAAAGTCGTGATGTACGCGTTCCTTTTGGGATTTGCCTTGTTTATTTTATCGCCGTTTGCCGTCATCATCGTGTCCGCTTTCGGAGAAGGCTGGTTCGGCGCCAGATGGCTGCCTGAGTCATGGGGCATACGATGGTTTCAGTGGGCATTTCAGATGACGAATCTGATGCAGGTTACGATGAATAGTTTTATGATTGCCGCATTAACGATAGTCATCAGTTTGCTGATCGGAGTTCCTACTGCATGGGCTATAGGAAAAAGAAAACTGCGGGCCAAGGAGCTGCTGATCGCCCTGATCCTGCTCCCTAGAATGATACCGGAATTAACTTACGCGCTCGGAACGGCCAAAATATTTTATACATTAGATCTGATTAACACTCATTTCGGTGTGGCGCTTGCGCATTCCACCATTACCATTCCTTATGTCGTATTAATTATGTCCGCTACGTTTGAGGCTTTGGAGCAAAGGGTTATCGACGCGGGCGGCGTTTGCGGGGCCAATTGGTTTCAGAGATTTCTATATTTGGTTATCCCTATGTCCATGCCCGGGATCTTGGCGGCGGTAATTTTCGTATTTGTAACTTCCTTTAACGAGTTTACTTTAAGCATGATGACTTACGGCCCGCAGACGGTCACTTTGCCGATACAGACGTATCTATCCATTGGAGACGGCTATAAAGAAGTAGCCAGCGCGATTTCCGTTATTCTGCTTATCCCTTCCATCCTCATCCTTGGTGTAATCGTGAAACAAATCAAGCCGGAAAATTTAAGCGGAGGAGTGAAAGGTTTATGATAGATAAGAAAGTCATGATTTCGCTAAAAAATATTACAAAAAAGTTCGGACATGTTACGGTAGTGAACCAACTGAATTTGGATATTTATGAGGGAGAAATGCTGACGCTTCTTGGGTCGAGCGGCTGCGGGAAATCAACTACGCTGAACATGATTACAGGCAGTCTGACGCCGGAAAGCGGAGAAATCCATATCAGAGGCAAGGATTTGACGCATGTTCCGTCACATAAACGAGAAATCGGTTTGGTTTTTCAAAACTTCGCCCTTTTTCCGCATATGACGGTTTTTGAGATCGTGGAATTTCCGCTGAAAATTCGCAAAGAAAATAAAAAGGAACGCAGAGTCAAAGTGATGGAAATGCTTCGTCTGGTCCAATTGGATCATCTGGCTGAAAGATATCCGCGAGAATTATCCGGGGGACAGCAGCAGAGGGTGGGATTAGCAAGGGCATTGATCTATCAGCCTAAGGTCGTGTTATTTGACGAGCCGCTTTCGAATCTGGACGCCAAGCTGAGAGAAGAATTACGATTTGAAATCATGAATTTAAAAGATAAATTAAAATTCACTTCGATTTATGTCACTCACGATCAGGAAGAGGCGCTTACATTGTCGGATCGGATTGCCGTGATGAAGAATGGAGTCATTCAGCAATTAGGGACGCCTCTTGAAATATATAATGAACCGCAAACACCTTTTGTAGCAGACTTTGTTGGTGTATCTAATAAAATGGTCGGACAATGTGTGGACAAAGATAACGGACACGCGTCCATTCAAATGGATGGTTTTCAATTAAGAGGAGTAGTAAAACAGGATGAAATACAAAAAGGCGATAAAGTAATCATTTTTATTCGGCCTGAGGATATCCAAATCGGCAATGAAGGTTCCGCCGAAGAAAATACCCTTCAAGGGGAAGTACGGAACATTGTATTTTCAGGAGAAAGAAAAGAGTGCATGGTTGGCGCTTCAGAAGGGGAAACCATCCGGTTATATGTGAATAAACAATCCGATATTGCCATTGGACAAAGGCTGTATATACATCTCCCAAGCGACAGCTGTAAAATTTTCAAGCATGAAGAAATGGAAGTTAAACGGTAAATCACCCTAAATGCAGAATGCTCCAGCAGATGACTGCTGGAGCTGAACTAGGTTAACCCTAGCGCATACTCTGTATGAGGACAACAGGTACAAATAGATGATCAAGCTGCCGTGTAAAGGTAAGGACCATGTCATCGCCAACTCGTTCTATCATTACTGGACTGCCATCAGCAAGAAATTGATGTTTCTTCTGTCACAGGGGCATATCTACCAGGTTTTCTTTCCATTCGATATGGGGATAATGGGACTTTAAGGAGGGAGCATACAGATGGAAGCGTATATAGGGATTATTATTCGGACCTTTAGCGCGATTCTGCTGCTATTATTTGTAGCCCAATTGCTCGGGAAACAGACGATTTCGAACATGACGCTGCATGATTTTGTGACCGGTATTACCATTGGGACCATCGCGGCCAACCTGGCGTTCAATGAAACCCAGAAATGGACCCATCTGCTGCTGTCGCTTATTGTCATTACCGTTACATCCATTGTATTATCGATCATCGCCCTGAAGAGCCGCAAAATGAGAAGGTTAATATCGGGTTCACCCTCTATACTGATTGAAGGCGGGAAGATCCTGGAAGATAACATGAGAAAATTAAGATACTCTATGGATTCTTTGGATCAAGCCTTGAGGGGAAAAGGGATTTTTAACGTTGAGGAAGTGGAATATGCGGTTCTCGAAGATAACGGAACAGTGTCGGTATTAAAGAAGGACGAGCATCGATATGTGACCAAGAAGGATATGAAGCTTCGTTCGCACAAGCAGGCTTTTCCGGTGGAATTGATCATGGACGGAATACTTATCGAAGAAAATCTGAAGAATAACGGGCTGACCCGAGAATGGCTGGACTCGGAATTGAAACGCAGGGGAAAGCAGATCTCCGACGTGTTCTATGGGGTTCGGGGAACCCAGCACCAGCTCGTCTTTGATTACTACAAGGATGGCATCACGAAACCGATTGATAAAGAGTGAATATAAGAAGATTCTCAAAATTTTAATTGAAAAGGGAACATTCGTTTGGTATGATGGTGAAAAATACCTTGCGAAATGGTGGTGTATAGATGCTGAACCAGCAAGCCAAAGGGAAAATCGAAAGCAGCCTTACCGTTCTATTGGTGTCTGATCTGGAGCGATCCAAGTCCTATTATCAAAATGCATTAGGCTGTGAAACTACGGAATGGTGGGCCGTTAGAGATGATTTCGGTTTAGGCTTTAAATTGATTCAGGCAGACGACCCTAACGATGTTCGGCCTAATACAGGCACCTGGAATACTTACGCATACACCGAGTCCATTGCTGCTTTAGATGTCTTATATGAGGAATTCAGGGCGAATGGTGCAATGATTGTGGAGGAACCGAAGGTCAGCGAATTTGATTGGGGATTGTGGAAGGAATTCTCGGTTAAAGACCCTGACGGCTATGTGATTGGTTTTGGTTCAGGAGCCAAATAAACTGATTTATGTATTTGAAAGCGTTTCAACAAAAATTAATGGAGGGGAAACAATGAACGAACAACCGCAAGGTCAGGAAGCTTCGAAGCCCAGCAGCCCAATCAAGAGCAAGATCGGAAGTGTGTTTGTGCCGGTTAAGGATATCGAGAGGGCCCGGAGCTGGTACTGCAAGGTACTTGGTCTAAATGAAGCAGACTGTGAAATTCTCTTTGGCCACTTATGCCCGCTGCCGATGGAAGGAACGGGTATCCTGCTGGATATGATGCCAATGTGGGGAGGGGACAAACCGGGCGGACCTCCGTCCATCGAGACCCCTGCCTTTATGCTGATGACGGGCAATCTGCAAGGTTCCTTTGACTATTTAAAAGAGCTTGGCGCGGAGTTTGTGACCGAAATCGAGAACAACCATTGGTTCGTCGTGAAAGACCCGGACGGCAATAAATTGATGATCTGCGGGGAGAGAGAATAGGCGGGGCCCCTTTCGCGCAAGCATTTGAACCTCCGCCCAAACAGGGGATTCATACGTTTATTGTCCTCAGGCGCTTTATATCTTGTATAGGTGAAAAACCAAACATTCGGGAATATTCACGGCTGAATTGCGACGGACTTTCATAGCCTACCCGGAATGCGACATCCGCGGCATCTGTTGACTCGGATAATAACAGACGCCGCGCTTCCTGCAGCCTCAGTTGTTTTTGAAACTGAATTGGACTCATAGCGGTTACCTCTTTAAAATGTCTATGAAGCGAAGAAACACTCATATTCGCTATTTCCGAAAGCTCCTCAATCCGAAAAGACGTATCATAGTTATTCATGATATGTTCGATAACGTCTCTGATTCGTTTGGTACTGCTTCCTTCTATTGCAATTTGTTCCAGCGTGGCCCCATGCTGTTCTTGCAGAACCCTATAGAGAATTTCCTTCGTGATGAGAGGAGCAAGTACCGGGATATCCTTAGGATTGTCTAGCAAACGAGCTAACCTGATGACCGCATCCAACAAAGATAATTCCATCCGGCTGACAAACATACCTCGCTTAGCGTTTTCTTTCGGGTCAATTCGAACTTCAGAATCGCTTAAAATTTCTAAGATTTGACCCGGAGTAAATTCAAGTTTGAGAGACAAATACGGAACTTGGGAAGAGGCTTCCATGACTTGTCCGGTAACTGGCAGATCAACGGATGCAACAAGGTAATCGGTAGGACCGTAAATAAAGCGCTCTTGTCCCAGCAATACCTCCTTCACACCCTGAACGACAATGCAAAAGGAAGGATTGTAAACTGCAAAATTTGATCCAGTAACTTTAGATCGACGAGTGAAAAATAAAGACGGAATAGCAGTCGCGTGAACACCGTCCCGGCCTGAATAACGTTCAATGAGTTTGGCAAGCTCATCCTGCTGTTTATATATTCGTTCAGACATAAGATCCTCCTCGTTCCTCCATCCTTGATAGTTCCATCATAATTCATATTCGTCCGTAACGTAAATGATTGTGAGAGGATTAGGCAATCATTTGAGCAGAATGGGTTAGCGGTCGCCTTTTCATTTGTTACATAATAAGGATACCGAAGCTGATCCATCACTTTATTATGATCAATTTAGGTTAGGGGTCAGTATGCCAAGTGAAAGGGGAAGATTAAGATGGGTACAGAAGGGAAATATACAGTTATTACCGGAGCAAGCGCTGGTATTGGTTACGCGACAGCTAAGGCTTTCGCAAAACGCAAGAAAAATATCATACTTGTTGCTCGCCGTGAACACAATCTGAACGAACTGAAAAGAGAAATTTTGCAGGAAGCTCCTGAGCTGGATATTGTGATAAAAGCAGTGGATGTATCCGTCAGTCAAAACGTCCATCAACTCTATCGAGAGTTAAATTCGTACGAAATCGAAACATGGATTAATAATGCAGGTTTCGGTAACTATGAGAGTGTGTCCGGTCAAGACTTGGACAAGATTGAAACCATGCTGCGGCTAAACGTGGAAGCCCTAACGATCTTTTCGTCCTTGTATGTACGTGATTATAAAGACGTGGAGGGTGCACAATTAATCAATATATCTTCAGCTGGTGGATACACAATCGTGCCAACTGCCGTTACCTACTGTGCTACCAAGTTTTATGTCAGTGCGTTTACCGAGGGATTGGCCCATGAACTGAAAGCCGCCAATGCAAAATTACAAGCTAAAGTATTGGCACCAGCGGCTACCAAAACCGAATTTGGACAAGTGGCCAACAATACGAGCGAGTATGACTATGACAACGTGTTTAGTAAATACCATACAAGCGATGAAATGGCCAATTTTCTCTTGCAGCTTTATGATAGCAACATGACTGTTGGTAGAGTGGACAGAGAAAACTTTGAATTCAAACTTAGCGAACCACTTTTTGATTATGCAGGAAATTCTAAGAATAACCAAAAAGTCCAACTGAAAGATTAACACAGTACACCCGGCCGAGTTGCTTGCTGCGGCCCTATCTGAAGGTAATTTCCGATAATAAAAACCCCTTCATCTACAATTAAGTAGTGAGGGGTCTTTGCATGGAATCCGTTTATAATTTTCAGCTTGGGATACGCCTCTAAAATGATGTTTTTAAATGACGGACCAGAGCCTCTGCGCTTTCCCGAAGCTGTTCATTGTTTAGCACCCGTACGCCTTGGGCAGCAAAGGTGGGCAGGAAGCGCATTCCCGTCAGGTTCGCCATAGCCTGGAACGGTTTGGTCAGCTCGCTCAAGCTGTAATGATTGTACCCTCCCGCTTGATAGGCGGCTTCCGGTCCCCCTGTCGACATCGCCAGACCAAACCCTTTTCCATGCAATTTCGTTCCTTGCGATCCGTAAGCCCAGCCGTAAGTGAGCACCACATCCTGCCATTCCTTCAGCAAGGAAGGACTGCTGTACCAGTAAAGCGGGAATTGAAACACAATCCGTTCATGCTCCAGCAATAATTGCTGCTCGCGTTCCACGTTGATTTGTTTGTCCGGGTATGCCGCATATAGATCATGGACCGTGATGTCCTCTTCCTGATGAAGCCGGTCCACCCACATTTTGTTGACCACAGAATTCGCCATATTCGGATGCGCTACAATCACTAAAGTTTTCATGCCCATTTCTCCTTTGAAGTTTTTATTTGTATATGCAAATGAAAGGGTAAAAAAATTTAAGATTCGTCCTCCAGCTTATTGCTTGCTTCGTGCAGCATTTTACTTAAGTCCAGGCTGAATTCGCGTCCTAGAATTTGAGAGTAGCCTTCAAATAAGTCTTTTAAAGAGCTTCGAAACTTAAGGTACACGTGCTCTCCCTCTTCGGTTAAAGAGATGAAGGTCTGTTTGCCGTCTATTTTTCTGATTACCAGCTTTAAGCCTTCGAGCTTGTCGATAAACCTCGTACTCGTGGAAGGAGCGATCGACAGCTTGTGGCACAGCTCTTTCTGCGTGATTCCCGGATGAAATTTAACGATCATGATCATGTAAAAATAAGAAGGAGCCAGATTGCCGAAATCAAACGTGCGTTCCGCCAATTTAGTGATGTTCCGGGCAAAACGGCTGGCTGTGAAATATAGACAATGCATTAATACTTGTTCTTCTTCATTCACATTCTTCAGTCCCTTTTTTCATTTGCATATACAAATTAACACGGATGAATGCAGCAGTCAACTCTTGGCAGATGGGAAATCATGATCCCCGCCAGCGTGAAATCCATAACTGTTTGTGCGAAGATAGGGTAAAACTAGCAGTTAAGGAGTTTACTTATGAAAACAATAGGTCTTATCGGTGGAATGAGTTGGGAATCATCATTGCTCTATTACCAGATCATCAATCAACGGGTAAAAGAAAAGCTAGGGGGGCATCATTCCGCAAAAAGTCTGATGTATTCGGTAGACTTTCATGAAATCAAGACTCTTCAGCATCATGGGAGATGGAAAGAAGCCACACAAATCATGATTGATTCGGCACGAAAGCTTGAAGCAGGCGGAGCCGATTTCATCGTCATATGCACGAATACGATGCACAAGATGGCGATGGAAGTGGAAGAATCGGTATCCATCCCCTTACTTCATATCGCTGATGCAACCGCAAGTGAAATTGTGAATGATGGAATAAAGAAAGTCGCCTTGCTGGGGACTGCTTTTACCATGGAGCAGGATTTTTACAAGGGAAGACTCATCGAAAGGTTTGGGCTTGAGGTTGTGGTTCCTAATGAAGCGGATCGAAGGATTGTACATGACATCATTTATCAGGAGCTTTGCTTAGGAATCATTGACGCAAGGTCCAGGCAATCTTACTTGAAGATCATTGATAGTCTGATCCAGCAGGGAGCTGAGGCTGTCATTCTTGGATGTACGGAAATAACCCTGCTTATCTCGCAACAGGGCTGCAGCATCCCGATGTATGATACAACAAGACTTCATGCCGAATCTGCCGTTGAATTTGCGATAAGAGAGGACGACAACGAAGGGGCTGCTGTACCAGTAAGGGGAAATTGAGACAGGCGCAGGCTAACCGTTGAAGTGAAAATCGTTTGTAAAATTTCTGTAAATGCTCTGGTTAAGCTATGGCATATCACATAGAATAGAATCGACTTTTGATATGAGAAAGGAGTATTCCGACTATGGAAACAAATCGGCAGGAGGCGCCGAAAGGGGCTGGGCAGGGCAGAGCCTCGGCACTTCTGGAAGTGCTAAAGGTTTCAACCAGGCTTGGATTCACCTCATTCGGGGGCCCGATCGCCCATCTGGGCTACTTTCATCATGAGTACATCCGCCGCCGCAAATGGATGGATGAGCGCAGCTACGCCGATCTTGTCGCGCTGTGCCAGTTCCTCCCCGGTCCCGCCAGCAGCCAGGTCGGAATCGGCATCGGCGTAGTAAGAGCGGGGCTGCTGGGAGGTCTCGTCGCGTGGCTGGGCTTCACTCTGCCGTCAGTCATTGCGTTAGTAGCGTTTGCCTTCTTGCTTCAAGGTTACGATATCGCGGGCGCCGGGTGGATTCACGGGCTGAAGATCGTAGCGGTCGCAATTGTTGCCCAAGCCATTCTCGGGATGGGGCAGAAGCTTACGCCCGACCGGGGGAGAGTGACCATCGCCGCCGCTGCCGCGGCGGTGGCGCTATCCTGGCATACCGCCTACAGCCAAGTGCTGATCATTGCTGCTGCGGGGACTGCCGGCTTGTGGCTGTATCGCAAGAATGCCGCGCCGGGAGGGGCGGACCTTCAGATTGGGATCAGCCGAACCGTTGCCGTCTGCTGTCTGGCTTTATTTTCCTTCCTGCTTGTAGCGCTCCCGCTTCTCAGAACGCCGGGGAGAATGGACTGGCTCGCGATGTTTGACAGCTTTTACCGTTCCGGTTCACTGGTGTTCGGCGGAGGTCATGTTGTGCTCCCGCTGCTGGAACGGGAGGTCGTTCCGGCCGGATGGGTCAGCCCGGAAGATTTCCTGGCAGGTTACGGGGCAGCTCAGGCGGTGCCGGGTCCGCTGTTTACCTTTGCGGCTTATCTTGGGGCTATGGCCGGAGGGATTACTGGTGCGGCGGTCGCCACGCTCGGCATATTCCTGCCCGCCTTTCTTCTCATTATCGGCGCTCTCCCGTTCTGGAACGGGATCCGAAAGAGTCCGAATATCCAGGGAGCATTGACGGGAATCAACGCGGCTGTGGTCGGCATTTTGCTGGCGGCTCTGTACGATCCGCTGTGGACTACCGCTATCCTGGAACCGATGGATTTTGCCCTGGCGGTCATTTTGTTTATTATGCTTGTCTTTTGGAGGCTTCCGCCCTGGACGGTTGTACTGACCGGCGCTGCTGGTGGCCTGCTGCTGGGATTGATGTAACACCCGTTTTTATTTCCTCTCCTTGTGCATACTAGAGGTTGAAATTGGTACCCAGCGAGAGGAGAGTGGAATTTTTGAAAAGGCTCGTATATTTGAGTATTCTTTGTGTTCTCCTGATAATTCCGGCACAAACTGTAGGGGCAACGGAATGTGCTCCCCAAGCCGGGCCAGTGAACCCGTCGCTGCTGGATTCGCTTCGTCAAGGCGGATATATTCTGTATGTCAGGCATGGCGAAGCAACCGCAGGAGAAGACCAGCCCAATCTTGAACTAGGGGATTGTTCCACGCAGAGAAATCTTTCAGGAGAAGGCCGAAGACAAGCTGAAGCTTTTGGAGAGGCGATTCGCAGACTGCACATCCCTGTTCAATCTCCGGTTCTGGCAGGACCGTTATGCCGTACAAGGGAAACGGCGGAACTGGCTTTTGGCGAAGAAAATGTGCAAATCGACCCATTTTGGATCAGAATTTACCGCTTAAGCGGTGACGTCACCCCTTCCGAGCGGGAAGCGGCATTGGCTGCCCTGACTTCGATACTCGAGAAAACGCCGCCCTTAGGCACGAACCAAGTCATCGTTGCTCACAGTTTCCCTAAAGGGGTCGGGCTGGACGAGATCCCCAACCTGGGCACCGTTGTAGTGAAACCGAAAGGGCAGGGCCGCGGCTACGAAGTTGCAGGCCGGATCTCGTTAGCCGAGCTGCTAAGTGCGCGATGAGAAAGTCAAACATACAAACCTGAGAAATCTTAAAGTAATCGCTTTCCTGATAAGGTATAATGAGAGCGGATTTAGCTTGTTATATCTTAGGTACAAGGTGGGTGACTGTGTTGAAAATTCAATTAAACGAGCAGCTTTCCATTTCCAAACTGGTCATTGGATGCATGAGAATGAATGACTGGAATTTAAGTGCCGAGCAGGTAGTCGAGTTTATCGAGTGGTGTATTGAACGGGGAATTACCACGTTTGACCATGCCGATATTTACGGCGGCGATCATCGAAACGAAGGGCTGTTCGGAGAAGCCCTTCAGCTGAAGCCGTCGCTGCGGGAGCAGATTGAAATCGTGACCAAATGCGCAATCAGTGTGCCGAATGCCCGGAACCCGCATATCAAGACTCGTTATTTCAACACGGATAAAGAATATATTCTGACGCAGGTTAACGACTCTCTGGACAAGCTTCAATGCGGTTATATTGACATTCTGCTCATCCACATGTTTGATCTGCTGATCGATCCGCGCGAGCTTAATGAAACGCTGCTTCAGCTTCAGAGCGAGGGGAAGGTCAAGTATTTCGGCTTGTCCAACCACAGTCCGCTTGAATTTGACACATTGCAAAAATATTCGGACGTTCCGTTTGTCACCAATCAGTTTATGCTGCATCCGCTGGGCATCCAGAATTACCAGAACGGGGCCATGACCCATTGCCTGAAAGAAGGAATATCCCCGATGATTTGGTCGCCTCTGGCGGGTGGACGAATCTTTAAACCGACTAATGCGTTTGAGGAGAAGATGCATAACGTTCTCGAAACGATTCGGCAGGAGCTTGGGCTGGAGCATCTCGACGAGGTCGTCTACAAATGGATCTTCAAGCACTCGTCCAATCCGGTCATTGTCCTGGGCACCGGAAACAAGGAGCGGATTGAGCGGGCCATAAGATCGGCAGAAGGCCCTGAGCTGACCAAAGAGCAGTGGTACAAAGTCCTTGTGGAAGCAGGGTATACGCTGTGGTAAATGCCGGGTAATCGTTATAGAAGGGCTGCTCCCGTGGTAGAACACTCTGCCGGGGAGCGGCCCTTTTTTGAAATACAAGAATTTATAGGTTTCACGCTTATAACCAACCTTGAATTTCTACGAGAAACGCACTTGCGTCTTGAAAGACGCCGTCAGGCGTTTCTTCTTGGGTGGGATTCAGGTAGGTGGGATTTACGTAGGTGGATGGGGCCGCCCGAATGGAAGCGGGTGATCCTTCTTTAATTTAGGGGGGGAAGTAAATAATGCAGAAAACCTGAAATTCTGCATCTTTTGATCGCCTGAGAATAGCTATGTATAACATGCCTACGGAAATACAGGTTTTTCTCCGATCCGCCTCAAATTCAGTCAGAACAGTCTCAAATCCCTGTATAATTGCAGGTTATGTTTGAGAAAAAACGATTTTGATCGAAAAAAGCTGCACTTTAGCTGTTTTGCAATAATGCTGAACTAAAATCATAACCAACCAGACCTGTCCCTTGATGTTAGAGCGATTGCCCTAATTCCTAACTTGGTTTGATGGAGGAATTGCCCAATAGAAAAGCAAAAGCCAGCAAGTCTCCAATAACCGGAAGACTTGTTGGCTTCTTAACTTTTTTATAATAGCAGAATTTATAAGTTTCACGCTTATAAAAGACCTTGTATTTTTACGAGAAACGGTTCCGTCCTTAAAAGGACGGCGAAGCCGTTTCTTCTTGCGTTGCACCCTTCATTCAGATGCTCCCTATTTTACGAATAGCGGCAATGATCAACAGCAGAATGGGGATGACCACATACAGCGGGAAAAAGATATAGGGTATGGATATATTCCAGCCGATATAGATATGTTGGGTATACGTTGACGCAATGATAAAGGACAGGGCCAGAATAATCGTGCCCCATGGTACAAGCAGTGTGTGGTAAGATTCCAGTCTGAACAGCTGCGCGGTTCCGAGCACGGTACCGTACATAAAGGCCCCCAGCTTGAAGAATCCGCCCAGAACCATCATCAGGATTGCGAACGCATCCAGATTCATAATAAAATCCCCCAGATCAACCATTCCTATCGCGGTATATAGCGGGAATTCCGTTTCTTTCAGAACGAGCGGTCCGAATACGAAAGTTAATCCCATCATATTTAATGACAAAATAATGCCGGACGCGACAATCCCGGCCATCCCGACTTTTCGGAAACGGTTGCGGGAATTCAGGTTTTTGGCAAACATCATGAACAGCAGCGTTTGGCCGAACGGAAACACAAGAAGAAAGGGAAATACCGCGTTCCAGATCGGCCGCCCATTTTTCTCAAAGACGGGTTCTATATTCTCAAAATGTTGGATTTCAGAAGTGAAGATGAGAATCCACCCGGTCACAAGGGCGATGAAGGCCACCGGAAACAGGATCTCCCCCAAGCGTCCGAGCACTTCAATCCCGCCTCGCAGACAATAGACGACGCCGAGCATGAATCCGGCCATAATGACCAGTATTGGGGTTTCCCTCAAGATCGTCTGCACAATAAGCTCCCCGAAGTCCCGAAGCACCCGTGAAGACTCGTAAGCAAAATTCAAGATATAAATCAGCGACAGCGGATAGCCGATCCATTTTCCGACGACCTCCGGAATGATTTGGACGAGCGTCCGGTTCGGATAATATTCGCAAAGCTTGGCGTATACCCGCATTAATACAAGTCCCCCGAGCATCGCGGCCAGGATAGCCAGCCACTCGTCCTGCTTGGCCCGCATGCCCAGTCCAAACAGTACCGTAGTCCCGATTTCAAACAGAATAATCATGGAGAACAGCTGCCACCCGCTGATTTTTTCCTGTGCCATGTCCTGTCCTTTCCCGTGAAAAATAATAAACCCAGTATTTGCAGTTCAGAGGAAAATAAACCTTGCAAGAAACGGTTATTTTAACGGCAAGTAGGAAAACTATGCAAAGTATGCTTGGAAAATGGAGGGGCAAATCATGCTGGACCGGGGAAAGATCAGTGCCAAGCAGGCCGGTTTTCTGATGTTTACATTTCTGATGGGAAGCTCAGCAGTAATCATTCCGTCCAGTGCGGCTTCCTTTGCCAAACAGGACGGTTGGCTGACCATTGTTATTGCCACCCTGATTGGGATAGCGGTTGTTCTTCTATTTACGAAGCTGGGCCTTCTGTTTCCGGAGCGCAGCATTGTTGAGTACAGCGAAATCATACTGGGAAAATGGATTGGAAAAGCTGTCGGCCTGCTGTATGTGCTGTACCCGTGTTACACGGGGGCGCTCGTCACTGGTGTCTTTCGCGATTATGTCATATCCGTCGCGCTGCCGGAGGCACCCGCCATTATCGTAAGCGGGTCCTTGCTGGCCGTAATCGCCTATGCCGTCCGGGGAGGAATTGAACCGCTTGGCCGGGTCAATGAGCTGATTTTGCCCTTTCGCGAACTGATCGTGATGATTATCGTTCTGATGCTGGTCACGGATTACAAATGGAATTATTTGCTGCCTTTTCTGGGGCAGGGAATACCTCCGGTTATTAAGGGCTCGGCCTCGGTGGCTTCGCTTCCATTTGGCGAGACGATCGTGTTCGCGATGCTGCTGCCCAATATCAGCAATATCCGGAAGGTCAAGAAATCTTATATCCTGGCGGTTATATTCGGCGGGAGCTTGCTTACGATAAGTGTGCTGATCAGTCTTCTGGTGTTCGGTCCATCCATCGTTGCCAGAATGAATTATCCGACTCATGAACTTATCAAGTACATCGAAAAGCTGGGCTTCCTGACGGACATGGATACTCTGGGCATGATGCTCTGGATTTCATCGGGCTTTACGAAGATCGCAATCCTCTATTATTGCGCCGCAGTCGGGCTGGCCCAGTGGTGCAGGCTTTCGGATTACCGCTGCGTTGTTAATCCCCTGGGCGTTTTGATCTTTATTTTCTCTATTGCCGCCTATGGAAATCTTGTTGAGGATGCTGTATTCGTTACCACGATCTGGCCGTTCTTCTCTCTGCCTTTTGTTATTCTGCTTCCGCTGCTCATGTTGATTGTTGCCAAAATCAGGAAACTGGATGGGGGAAAAGAAGAAGTACATCTTAAGAAAGGGTGAACGGGAAATGGGCCAAGTGACGCCGCCAAATCACGAGCCAGTCAGCGGAAATATTGCACATGATATAGCCCGGATAAAGAAGATTTTTGACCGATCCTCCGACATTATCTTCCGGGAGTTTCAAATAGGCGGCTCCCAAGGCGCGGCCATTGTTTTCCTGGATGGCATGGTGGATACCCTCATCGTGGATACGGATATTATGGAGCCTTTGCTGAGATATGGCGAGCAAATGACGCAGAAATCCGGACTTACACTGACCGGACTTGAGAGCCTGCTCCGGAAACAGGTTATTAGTGCATCGCAGATCAGTACCAGCGGGCAGATTCAAGATGTCGTAGATCATATTCTGCGTGGAGATACGGTGCTGCTGATTGACGGCGTGGACAAGGCTCTCTATATCAGCGCGAGGGGCTGGGGAATGCGGGCGGTTGAGGAGCCGGCTACCGAAGCCGTCATCCGCGGGCCAAGGGAAGGATTTACGGAAGATCTGGTCACCAACATCACTCTAATTCGCCGCAGGTTGAGAACGCCGCAGTTGAAGTTTGAAGGTATCCAGCTGGGGCGATTGTCGAAGACCGATGTCGCCATTACCTATCTGGATGGGATCGCGGATGAGGCGCTCATCGAAGAAGTCCGGAAGAGATTGAACCGGATCGACATCGACGCCATTCTGGAGAGCGGCTATGTGGAGGAGCTGATCGAGGACAGCTCGTTCTCTATCTTTCCCCAGATTAACTACACGGAGCGCCCCGACCGGATTGTGGCCAACCTGCTGGAAGGCAAAGTCGCGGTGCTGATTGACACCACTCCCTTTGCCCTGTTTCTTCCCGTTACCTTCTTTGAAATGATGCAGGCCAGCGAGGATTATTACCAAAGATATGTTGTCTCGACGCTCATTCGGCTGCTCCGTTATATGTTTCTGATCATTGCTCTCCTGCTGCCGTCGCTGTACATCGCTCTGCTGACGTTTCATCAGGAGATGCTGCCGACATCTCTGCTGCTCAGCGCCGCCGCTTCCCGTGAATCGGTTCCCTTTCCGGCCATTGTCGAAGCGCTGCTGATGGAGATTTCATTTGAGGCGCTGCGTGAAGCAGGGGTACGCCTGCCCCGCCCAGTTGGACAAGCGGTCAGCATTGTCGGGGCGCTCGTTATTGGCGAAGCTTCCGTAAGCGCAGGGATTGTATCCGCGCCTATGGTCATTATCGTCTCCATCACGGGGATCGCCTCCTTCATTATTCCGAGCTACTCCCAGGCGATTACCATCCGGCTGCTGCGGTTTCCCATGATGATTCTGGCTGGGACACTTGGGCTGTATGGCGTGCTGCTCGGCTTATTGTTTATTCTGATCCATATGGCGCGCCTGCGTTCGTTCGGCGTTCCTTATCTGTCGCCGCTGGCTCCCTTTCATGCCAGTGATATGAAGGATGTTCTCTTACGCGTACCTTGGTGGGGGATGACCAACCGCTCGACCGAGACCGGCAAGAGCAATCCCCGGCGCATGAAAGGATCACTACGGCCGCGTCCCCCAAGACGCGGCGGGTAGCCGTGCTTAGGAAAGGAGGACGCCTTATGAGAAAGCTGGGGATGCTGCTGCTGATCCTTGCCATGCTGCCGATAAGCGGCTGCTGGGGCCGGGTTGAATTGAACGATTTGTCGATTGTGACTGCCTCCGCCATTGACAAGATGGAGGACGGGAAGTACCTGCTCACGCTGCAGATTGCTGTTCCGAACATGCTCGGACCGGCCAGCGGTTCGGGAAGCGGCGGTTCGGGGAGCGGCGATGGAAAAAAAGCAACCGTGGTCGTGTCGGAAAAAGGGGTGACGATGCTGGATGCTTGCCGCAGGCTGCAGAAGAAGCTTCCCCGCCAATTGTTCTTCTCCCATAGCCGAATTATTATCATCGGGGAGGAGCTGGCGCGGGAGGGGGTTGCGCCCGTGCTTGACTTTTTTGTACGGTACCGGGAATCCCGGCTGCGCAGTTACATTCTGTTCAGCGAAGGAAGAGCGGCCGATATTTTGAAGATCAACGCCAAATGGGAGAAGATTTCGGCCGAGGAAATCAGGGAAGAGGAGAAGCGTCATATCGCAATCAGAATCTACTTAAAAGACTTTTTTAATATGCTCCTTACGGACGGCTGCGAGCCGATCGCTGCTCAGGTGGCGCTAAGACAAAGCGAGGTTGAGAACAAAGACGGGTCTTCCGGAGAGGAGATGCACACGGTCATTACCGGTGCAGCCGTATTCCGCAAAGATAAGCTGGTCGGCTGGCTGGATGATGCGGAGACGCGCGGAGCGCTGTGGCTGCGCAATGAGCTGAAGTCCAGTATTGTCACAGTGGAGATTCCAAAGGATAAGGGAGGGGGGAATATCAGCGCCTTGGCGGTCCGGAAAGCGACGAAGATCAAACCAATTCTCCGGGGCGGCAAGCTCCGAATCCAGGCGGACATCTATATGGAAAACACGGTCTATGAAAATAACTCCCCATTGGATATGAGTGACCCTAAGGTCATTCAATATGTCGAACAGGAATTGGAGCTGGAAACGAAGAGAAGAATACAGTCCACAATCGAGAAGGCGCAAACAACGTTTAATTCCGACATCTTCGGGTTCGGCAACACTGTATACCGGGCTTATCCGAAAGCGTGGAATCGGCAGTATAAAGACAAATGGGATGATGTTTTTCCCGAACTGCAAGTGGATGTCAACGCTCATGCGAAGGTGGTCCACACTGGTCTGACCAATAAGTCGATGATTACCGTGGAAGAGGAGAGAGAATAAGCATGAAGATTATGGCGATTATCCTGCTGTTTGTTATGCTGGCCGGCTGGGATATCCCCCAATTGATCAAAAAGAAACAGCACAAGGATCTGATCGTGTACGCCGTGCTTATTCTAACGGGCTTGATTCTAAGTATATTGTCGGCCTTTCACGTCCATTTGCCCAATCCATCCAAAGGGCTGTCAACGGTTCTGGAGCCGCTCGGTTCGTTATTGAAGGCGGATTGAACCAAGGTTGGCAGCCAATGGATTTCGGGGTGATTCGGTCCTAAGCAAGAAGAACCTTAAGGCCTCAGATTAACGGGGCCTCAAGGTTCTTAAATCCATGATATCGGAGTGGCTATCCGTATTACACTCGAACTTCTTTAACCTCTTCCTGGATACCGATTTTCTTTTTCTGAATGCTTTGTTTGACGTAATAGCAAATATAGCATAAAGCAACGAATGGGATGGTATAGAATAATGCCGCTCTTTGCGCCGGGTCGAACACGATCAATACACAAGACAGGAAGCATAGAATGAATGCCGTAATAGGGACGACCGGATATAGCGGCGTCTTGAATTTTAAATCGTTCACATCATTTCCAGCTTTCAGGTAAGCCCGGCGGAACATAAATTGGGAGGCGGCGATGCCCATCCACACAATGACCACGGCCAGACCCGAAATGGAAACCAGGATAATATAAACTTGTTGAGCGGGAATCACACTGGATATCAGAGACAGCACACCGCCCAAGGCGGTAAGAATCAGAGCGGGCATAGGAACGCCCTTCTTATTTACTTTGCCAAAGACGCCCGAAATCATTTTTTCATTGGATAAGGACCAGAGCATACGGGTAGCGGCATATAGACCCGAATTTGCGCAGGAGAGAATAGCTGTTAGAACAACAAAATTCATAATCGTTCCGGCATAAGGAATTCCTATACTGTTGAAGACCAGAACAAAGGGGCTTTGATCAACTCCGGCTTCCTTCCAGGGGATTAAGGCCGAGATCACCGTAATACTGCCCATGAAAAAGATAATAAGCCGTATGAGGGTGGTATGAATGGTTTTGGGGATGACTTTTTCCGGATTTGCCGTTTCGCCGGAAGCGACACCAATCAGTTCTGTGCCTGAAAAGGCGAAGTTAACCGCGAGCATCGTCAAGAATACCGCGCCGAATCCGTTCGGGAAGAGTCCGTCTTTGACTAAATTAGTGAACAAGGGAGCTTCGCTGGTTCCGGACATCGGAATGATCCCGAACATGGCCAATCCCCCGATAAGGATAAACAAGATAATGGCGATGACTTTAATACTGGAGAACCAAAATTCGGTTTCTGCAAAAAATCGGACGGAAAAGGCATTAAGAGCAAAGAGCAGTACCACAAAGAATGCGCTCCACTCCCATACAGAAATGGACGGGAACCAGCCTTCCATTATTAAACCGGCTGCCGTAAATTCGGAGCCGAGCGCCACGGTCCACGTCAGCCAATACAGCCATGCCATTGTGAACCCCGTACCGGGACCAATGAACTTGGTGGCGTACGTATGAAAGGAGCCGGTCACCGGCATCTTGACCGTGAGTTCGCCCAGACAGAGCATGACGAGATAAACGATGACGGAACCGATCAGGTAAGCGAGAAGTGTACCTACGGGTCCTGCTTGATTAATGGTATAGCCTGAGCTAAGAAAGAGCCCCGTTCCAATTACACCGCCAAGCGAAATCATAAACAAATGCCTGCTTTTCATCGTGCGTTTCAATTGGTTTTCCGTTATATTCTTCGTCTCTGACATTCTATTGCCTCCTCTTTTAGCTTGCCACAAAATACAATACATTTAATATTGTATATTGTATTTTTTAAAAAATATAGCACTTCTCTATTGATTGCACAATATGTTTGTCAGAATATCTAACAAAAAAATCTTTATTTCGTGCTGAAAAATCTGTTGGAGCATGATTATTCCGAAGAAAAATGCTGTAAAACCTAATGCTTTATTAGATTTTGATAGTTGTACGTTATCTTTCGTAACACATATATTCATTCTGTACCTTTTTGAAAAGAGGTTTACAAATCGTTTGTCATGGTGGTAGGATTTAAAAAATACAATATACAATATGCAATACTACTTAATAGATGCCTGGAGGCGACTTGTAATGAACCGAAACATGAATACTCTGTTGACCCGATTGGGAAATCACAATCCCAGATCCCTATCCGTTCCTGAGACGATTCCGCTTACTTTAAGTTCGGTATTTGCCTTTGAGGACGTAGATAGTCTGAATCAGGTTTACGAGGGTGAGGCGGAGGGCTTTATTTATTCGAGGATGACCAATCCCGTTCATGAAGCGCTAAAAGAAGTCATGCGCACCATCGACGGCGGAGAAGACGCGCTTGTGTTCTCTTCGGGAATGGCTGCCATTACCTCAACTCTAATTACACATCTTGAAGCAGGAGACCATGTCCTGGCCTCTCATGCTTTATATGGAGAGACCTATGAGTTCCTCAAATATCAATTGAGCAAATTTCATATTGATGTGACCTTTGTCGATTTTGGAGACGAGAATATTGACCGGTATTTTAATCCAAAGACCCGGCTCGTTTACACGGAGACGATCTCCAACCCGTTAATGAACGTGAATGATCTTCGTAAGCTGGCAGAAGCTGCTCATATTCACGGAGCCAAAATGGTGGTGGACAATACGTTCGCCACGCCTGTCGTCTGTCAGCCTCTGGCCCATGGAGCGGACATTGTGATCTATAGCGCAACCAAATATTTGTGCGGTCATGGAGATGTGACAGGGGGCATCGTCGTCTCCGATCAAGAGACCATTCGGGCCATAGACAAGGTGGGTACGCTTTACGGAGGTTGCATGAGTCCGTTCGATGCCTGGATTCTGATTAGGAGCTTAAAAACATTGGAGTTGCGCATGAAAGAGCATTCCCGCAATGCGCTCAAACTGGCCACTTTTTTTAACAACCATCCTAAAATTAACAAGGTTTTCTATCCGGGGCTGAATTCTTCTCCATGCTACGACCGGGCGAGTTCGCTATTTAACAATCAGTTGTTCGGCGGCATGTTAACCATTGATTTAAAGGGAGCAGAGGACAGCTACCGCACCTTTATCGATCATTTGGTCGGAATTAAATTTGTCCCGAGCCTTGCTGGTGTCAAAACCTCTGTCTGCTCACCGGCTATCACCTCCCACCGGAACTTAAATGACCAAGAACTGGAAGAAGCAGGCATTGCCAAAAGCTTCATTCGAATTTCGACAGGACTTGAGCATATTGATGATTTGATCGCTGAGTTTGACAGTGTCTTAAACCTGATTTAAAGAGGGGAGCATTCTCATGAAAAAATATTGGGTAATTTTATTTCTCGTTACGGCAAACTTATTTTGGGGAGGGCACTACATATTTGGCAAGTATGTGGTTGCCGAGATGGACCCGCTGCAAATTACATTTACCCGGTGGATCATCGCCGTCGTTCTGCTGTTCCCGATTGCCCAGCTCATTGAGCGTCCGGATTGGAGGAGGGTGTGGAAGCAGTGGAGGTATCTTTTGCTCATGGCCGTGTTTGGAATTATAGGATATAACTTTTTCTTGTATACGGCTCTGAAGTACACCTCTTCTCTGGAAGCCGCCATGATTAATTCTTTAAACCCGGCATTGATTGTGCTGTTCTCGGTCATTTTTTTGAAGGAGAGGCTGAATCTGGTCAACGTGGCAGGGCTGTTTATCTCGCTGCTTGGCGTGCTGCTCATTTTAACGAAAGGAAACCTGCGGCAAATCTTTAGCATCCACTATAATCAAGGGGACCTGATCATGCTGTTTGTCATCCTGAATTGGACCATTTATTCCATTTTAGGGCGAAAAATGAAAGGGATTCCGCCCATTTCGGCAACGGCGGCGTCGGTATTACTCGGTATCCTCATGTTGATCCCGTTTATGCTGTTCTATGGGATTCACCTTCCTCACGGTAAGCCTGCCATCATCGGAATACTCTACATCGGTATTTTGCCGTCCGTAGGATCATTTGTGTTCTGGAATATAGCGATTAGCAAGATCGGAGCGAGCCGTGCCGGCATCTATCTCAATTTAATTACCGTGTTTACGGCGATCATCAGCGCATTTCTGGGACAATCCATTCCGTCCATTCAGGTGGTTGGAGGGCTGCTCGTATTTCTGGGCGTTTATCTATCTAATAAAAGAAGGGTTAGCAGAGAACTCAAAGTGCAAGCGGAGGCTTTGGGCTGACAGGATGGAACCCGATACAGCCATGGCATCCCATATATTATATATTGTATAATGAATGTATATCCGTATGTAGGGGGCTGGCTATGACCAAGAGATATCAATCCTTGAAAGATCATGTCTATGACCATATTGCAACAGAAATCCAAAACGGGACCCTGCTTCCGAACCATAAAATTAATGAAGTCGCGCTAAGCAAGAAACTGGAAGTCAGCCGCACCCCTGTCAGAGAAGCTTTGATCCAGCTTGCTTCGGATAATCTGCTTGAATATTTGCCTCGCAGGGGATTTATCGTCAAGGATCTGGACACCAAGAAGAAGCTGGATGTATTTCAAATTGTGGGTGTGCTGGATGCCTTGGCGGCTGCGCTCGCTTTGGAGCAAATGACGGAAGAGGATATCGAGCAAATGGAAGACTTCGCGAAGATTATTGACCTGTCCATTGCAGAAAAAAATTATTCCGACTATCAAAAGTACCAAAAGAAGTTCCATAACGTCTACATTAACAAATGCAATAATGCTACATTGATCGACACCTTGGAAATGCTGCAGAACAGCTTCGTGAGACAGGTTTATTCAAGCGATGACACGGACCGTTTGTTCGCCGTATCGGCACAGCTCAATGAAGATCATAAAGAAATCATCAAGTGTTTTAAGAATAAAGATAAGCAGAAGCTGGAGCAGCTCATTAAGAAGCATTGGGAGATTGAACATAAGGACATGATATAGGGGGCGTCATGAGAAAAATTGTTGTGTTCAACAACGTCTCTGTCGATGGTTTTTATGCGGGTCATAGCGGAGAGATCGACTGGTTCATCCACGACCCGGAGGTAAGCCAGGCCGCAAGCAGGATTGATTGATGAGTACCTGCTTGCGCTGACACCCGTTGTTATCGGGAATGGAAGACCTCTATTTAGAGATGCCGGCAAAATGAAGCTGGAGCTGCTCGGAACCAGAAGCTTCAGCTCAGGAATTGTTCTGCTCCATTGTAGACTTCAAGTATAATTTTTCCAATATTCCGGTTTTCCTCCATGTATTCATGAGCCTTTGCTGCCATTTCAATAGGAAACGCAGTGTCCATAATCGGTCGTACTTCTCCGCGTTCGAAATAAGCATCAACGCTTTTGATAAAATCATGGGTTAGTTGCGCTTTGTATTCATCGCTTCGCGGAGTAAGCAGGGTCCCTGTTAACTGGATGCACTTGGACATCAAGGAAAGCAAGTCTACTTGCTTCACTTCACTGCCGCCCAGTATTCCAATAAGGACCCATCGGCCTCCGGTCTTGATGCTCGCAAGATTTTTCTCCCAATAATCCGCGCCTACGAAGTCTAAAATCAAATCCACGCCTGTACCGTTTGTGGCTTTGAGTATTTCTTCATCGAAAGACTGCTCTTTGTAATTAATCAGGACATCGGCCCCAAGTTCTTTGCAAATATCCAGTTTTCTTGTTGAGCCGGCCGTTACGATAACCTTCGCATGGCTAAGCTGTTTGGCCAATTGAATTGCTGCTGTGCCTACCCCGCTTGCACCTGCATGGATTAAGACCGTTTCATGTTCCTGAAGCTTGCCGATCCAGAATAAGGTTTGGTAAGCGGTCAGGAATACTTCGGGAATGGCAGCCGCTTGTTCGAACGAAAGAGAGTCAGGAATTTTCATAGCCCGGTCGGCGGGCATGACTGCATACTCCGCATAACCCCCGCCATTGACAAGTCCCATCACCCTATCCCCTTTGGAAAAAGAGCTTTCACCGTTGACTTCAGCCACTGTACCGGCAATTTCAATACCCAGAACGGGATGGGTCAAATACCCTAATTTCCCTTCGCGCGTTAATAGATCTGTGCGATTGACAGCCGCAGCATGAACACGAATCAGCAGCTCTCCCTCTTTAGGTTCAGGCATCGGCACCTGTGCCCAATCAAGCTGGTTTGGACCACCCGGTTTTTTTACGATTATACCCTTCATTTTTAACCCTCCCAATATATAAAATAGCCAAAGCTAAAACCAAACATCCGCTTATTGCCACACCTGGAACTAGACCAAAGTGAAAAGATAAACTTCCTATACCTGAACCCGCCGAACCTCCAAAATAATACCCAACCATATACAGCGAGTTTAACCGGCTGTGTTTCTCCGGCGCCAGCTGATAAATTCGTCCCTGATTTAAAGTCATATTCATCCGGGAGCCAACATCAAGCAGGAAAGTAACCGCAATCAGCAGAATCAAATGATTCCAGCTTAGACCTACAACGACAAAGGAAAGGATCATCATAAGCAAAGCTACAATATTCCACATTTGAACATGTCTGCTGTCCGATAACCGTCCGGAAAAGCCTGCTGCTATAGCTCCGGCAATCCCGATAATCCCGAACATGCCTATGGCCCCGCTGTCAAAATGATAAGGTGCGCCATTTAACATGAAGGTGAGGGATACCCAAAAAATATTAAAAGCGGCAAACGCGGCTCCTCCCAAAATAATAGTCTCCCTTAACACCGGCTCTTCTCTCAGAAGAGGAATCATTGACCGCAAAATTTGTTTGTACGAGGGCTGTTTCGGTGTCTGATCATCAGGTAATTTTATAAAAAGGTAACCCGCGATGACGAGTAAAATAAAAGCAGCGACCCAGTGAACCGTCTGCCAGTTAAACAACTGGCCAATCCACCCGCCAAAGACCCGGCCCAATAACACTCCCAAAAAGATGCCGGTTAACAGCCGGCTGATAATGGGCCCTTTTTTCCCGGATTGAATATTTGAAGAAACAAACGGGATAATCAGTTGAGCGGAAACGGTGCTAAAACCGAGACAAAGACCAAGGACTAACAACAGCATAAATGAAGAAACAAGCGTCATCATGACCAGCCAAAATGCAGACAGCAGCAAGCTTATAAGGATCAGCTTCCGCCTGTTAAACCGGTCGCCCAGCGGAACGATAAACACTAGTCCCAGGGTATAGCCCGCCTGAATGACGGTTAAGAGGAGGCCTGATTGATTGGGCTCGATGTTGAAGCTTTTGATAATGTCTGAGAGTAGGACCTGGTCGTAGTATAAATTGGCCACGGCTATTGCACAAACGGCTGCCAGAAGCCATTGTAAAGGTAAGGAAAACATCTTTCGATCCGCAGCAAGTTTCATAATGAATCATCCTTTCCGCTTTCTTTCTATGGGGTACAGTGTACAATGAAACCCATGCTGCAAGAAGATACGTGTTATCCTAGGATTGTGAAACCTACGAAAGGGGGCTTGGCGAGGCCGTGGCCGACGAGAAACATGTTGAATTAGGACTATTTTTGAAGAAAAAGCGGGCATCGCTAACACCGGAACAGGCGGGTCTTCCATTAGGGAAAAAACGTAAAGTAACCGGACTACGCAGGGAGGAAGTTGCCGAATTAGCTAATCTAAGCGTAGATTGGTATATTCGTTTGGAGCAGGGGAGAGCGGTACAGCCTTCCGTGGAAGTATTGCTGGCTCTAAGCAATGCCCTGCAATTAAACCGAAAAGAACGGGACTATCTATTTAATTTGGCGGAACAACGGTTGCCGGAGGAGATGCCGGATCCGATTACAGTAAGCCCGGGTTTGCAAAAATTCCTGGATTCCCAGAACCCCTATCCGGCCTATATTACAGATAAAGAGTGGAATATTGTGGGGTGGAACAAAGCTGCGGCTCTCGTATTTGGAGATTACTCCCTAATGACCCCATTACAGCGTAATACCATATGGCGGGCATTCATGGATCCTTCCATGAAGGACTTATTGGATAACTGGGAGGGTCACTCCAAACTGCGTGTCAGTCAATTAAGAATGGCTCACAGCCAATTCCCTGCTAATCCGGAACGGTTGGCATTGATTGATGAACTGTGCGGGCAAAGCAGTATCTTTGATTTATGGTGGAACCAACAATTTATTATCGGTACGCCTGAAGGAAAGAAGCTGCTTCACCATCCTGTCGTTGGCGATATCCGGCTCGACTATCTTTCCTTCCAGACGGAGGAATATCGGGACGCAACGGTTACCGTTCATCTGGCAAGTGATTCGGATTCCAAGAGGAAATTGGACACGCTGTTTGAGGGAAGTTAAATACAAGGCGTGAGATTACGACAAAAGCAGGGCATCCTTAACCTGGATGCCCTGCTTTTGTCTCGTCTGGCTGCATCATGCGTTCAAGGAAAAAAATTGTAATTCATGGATTTCGTGATCGAATTCATGTGAGTTAATACTACATAACGCGACAAGTTAGTTGCGTATTTTGGATGATGTTATCGAATTTTAGGATTTTAAACAAATTTCGGGCTGATAGAATGAACATATATTCCAAATGAGGGGGCAAGAAGAATGTTGAAGTGGTTGAGGTTGTCAGTAATTCTTACGTTATTGGCCGGAGTATTGGCGGCTTGCGGAAATTCCGGCTCGGAAGTAAACGAAGCAAGCGGTTCAAATAAGCTTGTAGTGTATACGCCGAACAGCGAAAGCATGATTAACGCGCTGGTTCCGCTGTTCGAGAAGCAGACGGGCATTACGGTGGAGCTTGTATCCGCGGGTAGCGGCGAGCTGATTAAGCGAATCCAGTCGGAGAAAGACAACCCGTATGCCGATGTCATGTTCGGCGGCGCATTTGATCTGTTCAATGCGAATGCCGAGCTGTTCGAGAAGTACGTGTCACCCAATGACCAGTACTTGCTCGAAGGTCACCGGAACACGACAGGCATCATGACCTCTTATGTCTCCGATGGAAGTGTAATGCTCGTGAATACCAACCTGGCGGGAGATATTCAAATCAACAGCTACGAAGACCTGCTCAACCCGGCATTGAAAGGCAAAATCGCGATGGCGGACGCGGCCAACTCCAGTTCGGCTTTCCACCAGCTGACCAATATGCTGAAAGCAAAAGGCAATGACTACACCTCCGATGCCGGGTGGAATTATGTTGGCGAACTGATCAAGAACCTGGACGGCAAAATCGCCGGCAGCTCCAGCAAAGCGCATAAGAGCGTAGCCGACGGCGAGTATATCGTGGCCCTGACGTATGAAGATCCGGCCGCAAGCTATGTAAGAGACGGGGCTCCGGTTCGCGTCGTGTACCCTTCGGAAGGCACGGTGTTCCTGGACGGGGTGGCCGGAATTGTCAAAGGCGCGAAGCATGAAGAGAACGCCAAGAAATTTATCGACTTCCTGATTTCCAAGGAAGCGCAGGACGCCCTTGGTACGGAGACGACGAATCGGCCGCTCAGAGCGGATGCACAGCTTGGAAGCTATATGACGCCGATGGACCAGATTAAGGTGATCGAAGAAGACATTACTTATGTAAGTGATCATAAGAAAGAAATTATTGAGAAATACACGGAGCTGTTCACCAGCCTGTCCAAGTAATAACAGCAAAGCGGGTGTTTACATGAGCGTTACGATCTCATTTCGTGAAATAGTCAAGAAATACGGCAATACGACGGTGATTCCGGAGCTGTCTCTTGAGATCCAGAAAGGTGAGTTCTTCACCCTTTTGGGCCCTTCGGGGTGCGGGAAGACGACCCTGCTGCGGATGATCGCGGGGTTCAACAGTATTGAAGGGGGCAAGCTTTCATTTAATGACCGGGTAATCAACCAGGTTGCTCCGGGTAAGCGGAACATCGGGATGGTCTTTCAGAATTATGCGATTTTCCCCCACCTTAATGTCGCGCAAAATGTAGAGTTTGGACTAACGAACCGAAAGATCGACAAGGCGGAAAGAATCCGGAGAGTCCAGGAGATGCTGAAGGTTGTGCAAATTGAGCCTTATCAGGACCGGATGCCGAAGAATTTGTCCGGAGGACAGCAGCAGCGTGTCGCGCTGGCCAGAGCGATCGTCATTCGCCCGGATGTTCTGCTGATGGACGAGCCGCTGTCCAATCTGGATGCCCAGCTGCGGGTCGATATGCGGAATGCGATCAAGGAGATTCAGCGGGAGGTCGGCATTACAACCGTATATGTGACGCATGATCAGGAGGAGGCAATGGCGGTCTCCGACCGGATTGCGGTCATGAAATCCGGCGTCATTCAGCATGTGGGAACCCCACGCGAAATCTATCAGCGTCCTGCCAACCTGTTCGTGGCGACCTTTATCGGGCGCACAAATATTATGGACGCGGTGATGTCCGCCGGTGAAGACGGAGAGGCTGTATTGCGTATCGGGGGCAGCTACTCAGAGCGGATACCCGGGCTGAAAGCGGACAAGTCTCTCGGTTCCGCTCAAAATGTTAAGCTGTCCGTGCGGCCGGAAGAGTTCGCTCTGTCTGGTGACGGCTATGGCCTCAGAGGAAAGGTTGTGAGCAGCATTTTTCTCGGTCTGAACACTCACCTGAAGGTGGAGCTGGAGAATGGGCAAGAAGTCGAAATTATTCAGCCGTCCGCCGGAAGCGGCGGGATGAACCCGGGAGAGACTGTATGGCTGAAGGTCGATCCGCAGACAATTAACGTCTATGACGCATCGGGAGAAGTCAACCTGACCAGGGGAATGCGCTTATGAACAATGCAATGAAGCGAAGAGATATATGGTCGTTTATTACCGCCATTATTTTTCTGGGTTATATCGTCTTTCTGGCTTTGCCTTTGTTCATGATTCTGATTAAAAGCTTCTTTGACGGGACCACGGGCGAATTCTCGCTCGCTTATTTCCAGAAATTTTTCGGCAAAGCCTATTATATGAATGCCGTGTGGAACAGCCTCAAGGTGACGATATGCGTAACCGTATTGTCGGTTATCGTTGCCGGTCCGCTCGCGTATATCATGTCCACCATAAAGATTAAAGGTAGCGCTGCAATCCAAATCCTGATCCTGATTTCTTCTATGTCGGCGCCGTTTATCGGAGCATACGCTTGGATTCTGCTGCTGGGCAGAAGCGGGGTCATCACCAAATTCGCCGAGCGGGTTCTTGGGCTGCAGATGCCCGATATTTACGGGTTTACAGGCATTCTGCTCGTCTTGACCCTGCAGCTGTCGCCGCTGATCTTCATGTATGTCTCGGGCGCGCTGAAGAATGTCGATCACTCGCTGATGGAAGCGGCGGAGAGCATGAACTGCAAGGGTCTGCGAAAAATGTGGAAGGTGCTCGTGCCGCTCATCACGCCAACGCTGCTTGCGGGCGGCCTGCTCGTGTTCATGCGGGCCTTTGCCGACTTCGGCACACCGATGCTGATCGGGGAGGGCTTCCGGACGGTCCCTGTCCTGATCTTCAATGAGTTCATCAGCGAAGTTGGCGGAGACGACGGCTTCGCGGCAGCCATCAGTGTGATCGTCGTACTGTTTACAACCGCGGTCTTTCTGCTGCAAAAGTATATCGCGAACCGCAAGTCCTACAGCATGAGCGCGCTGAATCCGATTGAGCCGAAGCCTAAGAAAGGGCTCGCCAATATTGCCGCTCACGCTTACGTCTATCTGTTCACGATTCTGGCCATGATGCCGCAAGTCTATGTGGCGTATACTTCATTTCTTAAGACATCGGGCAAAATCTTCGTGGACGGCTATTCGCTCGACAGCTACCGCGCAGCCTTTACCAAAGTCGGCGATTCGATCTATAATACGTTCTTCCTGGCGATTATTACGATCATAATCATTACGCTTACGGCTGTTCTGATCGCCTATGCCACGGTGAAACGAAAGGGCGCTGTCGCCAATCTGCTGGATACCTTCACGATGATGCCGTACATTGTACCCGGTTCGATCCTCGGCATTGCACTTCTGGTCACCTTCAACAAGCCGCCGATTCTCTTAAGCGGCACGGCTGCCATCCTGATCGCGGCATTCGTCATCCGGCGCCTGCCTTACACGATCCGTTCCAGCGCCGCCGTGCTGCATCAGGTGAACGACAGCATTGAAGAAGCCGCAATTAGTCTTGGCGCTTCTACCATGAAGACCTTCTTCCGGATTACGGTGCCGATGATGATTTCAGGTGTAATCGCCGGCGCGATATTAAGCTGGATCAGCATTATTACGGAGCTGAGCACCTCTATTATTTTGTATACGGGAAAGACCAAGACGATGACCGTAGCCGTATACACGGAGGTTGTCCGCGGCAATTACGGTGTGGCCGCCGCGCTGTCCACACTGCTTACCGTCATCACCGTCCTGTCGCTATTGCTCTTCTTCAAGCTGACAGGCAAGAAAGATGTAACCATGTAAGTCCATCAAGTCCGGTTTCCGCGAGGCGGAGCCGGCTTTTTGCGGCTTGCCCGGAAGGGCCCTATGGGCTACGATAGTGAAAATCAATCGGCTTATGAAAAGGAGAGGAAGGCGATGGCCCAAAAGCGAAACTTCAAAGACTCGATCCGCCGCATGTTTTTGCTGCATGCTTTTGTGCCTATATTTATACTGTTTATCCTTTTCCTGATTTTCACTGTCGTTAACGCCCGCTTTATGCTGATTCATCAGACGAAGGAAGCCGGGAGGACCATCCGTTTATCGCTTGAAGAGGTATACCGGTCTTACCATGAAGAAGTGAACCGGATGGCAGGGCTCCAAGAGGTGATTGAGTATGCCGATACCCGGCGCGGCAGTCCCCGCGTATACGAAGAGTTCTATAATTTCAACAACCGCCAGCAGGTCAAGAGCATCATGCATATTCTGAGCAAGAATGGCGAGATCCTTGCTTCTTCCGCTAATCTCAGTCCCGAGTCCTCTGAAAATGCGCTGAAAGCCATTGTGTTCCGGATGTCCAGAACCGGGCAGCCTCTGTTAGCCGAAAGCAACCATATCCGCTTTTCCCATGACCGTTACACGGTGTACACCTTTGCGAAGGAGATTCGGAAAAACGGCAAGATCATAGGGTATCTGACTTACCAGTTGTATGAAGAGGATTTTCAGAAGCTTATTTTTGTGCAAAATAATGAAATAGCCATCGTGACGGATCAGCACCAGACCATTATTGCCACCACCAACAACATTGTGAGAGGGCTCCTGAATAAGTTAACGCTTGAGAAGAAGAACGGAAATATTGTGATCAACAATGGAAAATATTACGGCAGCGAAACGTCCATTCCGCAGGCACAGTGGCGGATTTACACGCTGAACGCCATCCAGCTCATGAACTATACTTATCTGTCGCTTGTGGTGTTCTTTGCCATTGCCAGCGTGCTGCTGCTGTTTCTGATCCAGGTTCTTGCAAGGACGGTTTCTTCGCGCCATACCCGGGCGGTCGACAAGCTGATCTATGCCGTAAGGCAGCTGCAGGCCGGGAATATGCAATCCTATGTTCATATTGACTCAGGCGATGAATTCGAGACGCTGGCCAATCAGTATAATACGATGCTCTCCCGTCTGAATGAACTGCTTGCCCGAAATGAAGAGCTGTCCGACTTAAGGAGAGTTGCCGAGGTAAAGCATCTTCAGTCGCAGTTTCATCCTCATTTTATTTTTAATGTGCTGGAAACGCTGCGTTATGCGATTGTGGTCGATAATAAGCTTGCTCAGGATATTGTGCTTATTCTTTCGAGGCTGCTGCGCTACAGCATCAGCACGGAGGGAAGCACGGTGATGCTGAAGGATGATTTGAATTATGTCGCGGATTACTTAAAGCTTCAGCAAATGCGGTTCAAGGAAAGGCTGAGCTATACGATGAACGTCAATGAAGAAGCGATAGAGGCGCTCGTTCCGAGGCTGATGCTGCAGGTGGTTATTGAGAATTCGATCAAATACGGCTATCGGCAAAAAGAACGGCTGCAGCTTTCCGTGTGCGGATACGTGGCCGGTCCGGATTTAACCATCGAGGTCAAAGATGACGGCGGAGGGATGAGCGAAGAGAGGCTGCGGGAGGTTCGCAGGATTATCCTGGACCCTGATAACAAGTCGCCGCATATCGGACTTAACAACCTGCATCGCCGCCTCGTTCTGATGTACGGGGAACGCTATGGTATCCGCATCGACAGCGTGCCCGGAGAGGGGACCGCTGTTCTAATCAACATTCCTTTCATGAGGGGGGGCGCCGATGTTTAAAGTGCTGCTGGTGGAAGATGAAGAGATGATTCGTAAAGGCCTGCGCTATACCTTTGACTGGCTGGCGGCCGGGTGCATCGTCATCGGCGAAGCCGAGAACGGCGAGGCCGGGCTGGAGCAAATCCGGGCGCTTAAGCCCGATATCGTCATCGTTGATGTGAACATGCCACTCATGAACGGGATTTCAATGATCGAGCAGAGCGTGCAGGAAGCGGTGTGCAGCTATATTATTTTATCGGGTTACGACGAGTTCGGGCTTGCCAGGCAGGCGATCCGCCTTGGGGTCACGGAATATTTGGTAAAGCCGCTTGAGCAGGAGCAACTGCTCGGCGCACTGGAGCGGGCCAAGCAGCAGGTCGAGCTGAAGAAGAAATACGATGCGCTGATCCAGGCGGCTTCGGAGAGCGAGGAGGAGATTTACGCTTCATTAATGAAGCTTCCGGCCGGGTCCTCCCCTTACGTCTCGAAGATGATCGAATATGTCCAGGAGCACTATGCCGATAAAATCAGCATCAATGATCTCGTGGACCGGCTGGGAATCAGCGCGGCTTACCTGAACCGGAAATTCAAGAGCGAGACCACCTACACGTTCAATGATTTTCTGAACCGGTACCGGATTCAACGGGCGATGGACAAGCTCAAGAGCGGCGAGGGAAAAATCTATACCATCGCCTCAGATGTGGGTTTCCGGGATTATAAATATTTTATTGCCATCTTCAAGAAGTACGCGAACTGTACGCCCGGCCAATACCAGGAGCAGTTCGGGGTTCGTGAGACAGAGCTGGAATAATCGCGAGAAAATTTAAAATTTTATAATATTCCTTTACAGGAATATTCGATATGAGGTATACTATCTACATAAAGCAGCCCATACTTAATTCATGAAATGAGGTGGCCTGACATGACCCGCACAGGAAGCATAGGCCGCGCAGGATCCGATGAATATTACAACCTTCAGCGCATTAGCTGAACCTAACCGGCTCGGCATGGTTGAGCTTTTGCGCGGCGGTCCCCTGACTGTAGGGGAAATTGCCGATCATTTGGGGCTCCGCCAGCCCCAGGCCTCGAAGCATCTGCGGGTTCTGCTGGAGGCCGGATTGGTAGAAGTGGAGGCCGTCGCCAATCGCCGCAATTACAGGCTCCGCGCCGAGCCGTTTCGGGCGCTGGATTCCTGGCTCGATGCGTACCGCAGAATCTGGACTGACCGATTCGACAATCTGGACATGTATCTGCGGAAGTTTCAAGCCGAAGAGAACAAGCCGCAAGCTGGGGAAAGTGAGCCAAAGGAAACCTAATCTTAAGGAGGAGTTTTCATGACGAACAAAATGGTTACCCGGGTAGAAGGTCAGGAACTTGTTCTGGAGCGTGTGTTCGATGCGCCGCGCGAGCTGGTATTCAAGGCGTTCTCGGAAGCTGAGCATTTGAAGCATTGGTGGGGGCCTCGCGGCTGGACACTGCCGGTCTGCAACATCGATTTTCGTCCGGGCGGCGTATGGCATTACTGTATGAAATGCGTCGACGAGAAGCAGGGCGATTTCTACGGCATGGAGTCCTGGGGCAAGGCGGTGTACGAGGAAATCGTAGAGCCGGAGAGCATCGTTTATACCGATTACTTCTCGGATGCGGAAGGCAATGTAACGGATGGGATGCCCTCCTCCCAGATTACGATGATTTTTGTCGAGCAGGAGGGGAAGACGAAGGTGATCAGCCGCGGACGCTTTGAGTCCGCCGAAGCACTCAAGACCGTCATGGAGATGGGAATGGAGCAGGGCATCACCGAAACGTGGGATCGTCTGGAAGAGTACCTGCCGTCAATCAAATAACCGCGATGAGAAAGAGAAGGCCATCCTGTTTAGGGATGGTCTTCTTTGTGAGCTTGATTCAGATTTTTCAGGATTTAGTGAGTGATTAATCAATTACTTCGCTTCGGCAAAAGAATTTTTCCGCTTCTGCAAGGTGCGAATAGTAGAGGAAATCCCTTCTTCGAACGATGTGGCCCGAACCGGTCCGATTAACCGTTCGTATTTCTCCCCGCTTAAGGTGAGCGGTTCGACGGTCAGGTAGAGCATTTCGACAACTTCCTTCATGACCGGAACAGCCAGGCCCAGCAGAGATAACCCCGTTTTTTTAAGCGGAATGACCGGTTTGGCGCTGCCGCTCGCAGCTTGGGCGATTCGTACGATTTCTTTACCGGAAATCACGCCGGAGCCCGGGATATTCCAATTCTGGCCGTAAGCCAAGTCTTTGCCGGCTAACTCCGCAATCATGGCAGCGGCATCGGGCAGGTAGATATATTCACGCGGAACATTCATGTTGCCGATGAAAAAAGCCATTTTACCATCAGCGATCGCCTGAAGGGTTGATCCCAGATACGAGGCTTCGTTGGCTGTAGGGCCGTAATAATCCGGCAAGCGGACAATCATCACCTTGGTACGGCTCCACCGGGGGCTGAACAGCATTTGCTCATAGGCCAGCCTGACCTTGCCCTTTTTCGTATGAGGCTGCTTCGGGTGGTCTTCGGTCACAAGGTCCATCTGCCTTCTTCCATAGGGATAGATCCCGTCTATGGCGACTACATGAATGCCCAGCCGGTTGGCCGCCTCCATAACCGATTCCCCCAGCGGGATCAGCTTATCCGCCATTTCATGGTACGGAACGTTCGCGCAATGGAACAAGACGTCCGCTCCGTCCGCTTGCGATACGATGTCATCCGGCTTGAAGGCATCTCCTGTGGCAAGGGACAAATGGTCCGGGTTGCCGAGACCGGCCGCGAACTGCTCGAGTTTCTGACGCGAGCGCCCGAATGCGATGGTGCGAACTCCCCGTTTGACCAGCTCTTCCGTAATGGCGGCGCCGCTTCCGCCTGTTGCTCCAATGACGATTGCTTTTTGCATAGATCCTTCGCCTCTTTTCGTTAAAATAGTAATTGATCAATCACTAACCTGATCTCATCATAGCACCGTGGTTAGTGATCAGTCAATAACTAAATTTAAAAAATGCACAGAGAGTTCCCGCAAAACAGAGAGAAGGACTCCGCCTTCTCACGTTTCCATTAATTCCGGCATGCCGATGGCTGCGGCAATATTGCACAGCATTCCCCTTGCCAGAAACAGCATCGTCCGTTCTTCGGGATGCGCGATACCCGCCTGACGGAAGGCGTCAAGCACGATTTGGCGGGCTTCCCTGAAGCCGTCCTGCATAGCTTCTCGAATCGAGGGTTCCTGAATCGTCTGGGCCTGCATTTGAAGCAGTACCTCATTGCGGTGTTCTTCCAGAATTTGTACGTATGCGGTGATCAGATCGGTTTCAAGCTGCCGGGGAGAGGCAGATTCTACGACTTGACGGAAGGACTCGATGATTCTCGCCCAGGAAACCTCCAAAGCCGTAAGCAGCAGCACTTCCTTCGTCTGGAAGAAGCGAAAAATGTAAGGCTGTGATATGCTCGCCCGTTCAGCGACCTGAGCCGTAGTTGCCCTGTAGTAGCCGGTTTCCGCAAACACTTCAATAGCAGCCGAGATAATGTCCGATTTGCGGTTAACGGATGCCGATGTGTCTTTAGCCATGAAAATTCCGCCTTTCGAATAGGGTAAGATATTTAGTGATTAATCAATTCCTCAATAGTATAATGGAAAAGAAATGGCAGTGCAATGAGGAATCAGGGAGGAGGCAGTCAGATGCTGCTGCACATAACCAACGGAGATTCGGTCGCGAACAAGCTCAGGCAGGGCGCCGTGCAAGGCGAGGTTATGGCCTGGAGGGAGATCTATTCGGTGGGGCCTGTATTCCGCGATATGGCGGCGAAGGCTCACCGGGAGATAAGGGCGCGGGATCTGGAACGGAGGCTCGGGATTCCGCAGGAGGAGTATTTGAAGATTGAAGAGCAGGAGCAAATCCTGCGTAACCTAGAAAAATATGACGAAGTCGTCCTGTGGTTCGAGTACGATCTGTTCGACCAGACGATGCTGTGTTATTTGCTGCATTCCCTTGCATCGCAGGCGCTTGGAGACACGAAAGTAAGCCTGCTGTGCATCGGGGATTATCCGGGGGTTGAACGGTTTCGCGGGCTGGGCCAGCTGACGATCGAGCAGCTCAAGGCACTATCCGGCTCCTGGCAGCCGGTCGGCGAGCGGGAATTGGTGCTTGGAAGCCGGATGTGGGAGGCCTACACTTCACCTTTGCCTGAAGAGCATGTCCGGTTTTTGCAGGAGGATACCTCGGCGCTGCCTTTTGTGAGACCGGCGTTTGAGGCCCATCTGTCCCGCATTCCTTCCGTTACGAACGGGCTCGGGGTCATTGAGCAGACGACGCTTGCGACCCTTACAGACAAGGAATATGGACCGCACGCTTTATTCGCGGAGGCGGGGGACAAGCTGCATATACTCGGCATGGGCGATCTGGAGTTTTGGCAGCACCTTAAAAAGATGTCGATGGAGCCTTATCCGCTGCTGCATATTCAAGGTCTGGAAGCCTTCCCCGACTTTCGGAATCCCGCCTGGTCATTTGCCGACTGCCGAATTACACTTACTGCGCTGGGCCGGAAGGTTCTGGACGGAGAGGCGGACTATCTTTCATTGAAAGGCATTGACGAGTGGTACGGCGGCCTGCATCTGGAGGGACGGTCCATCCCCTGGCGCTGGGACCCGGGCCGAAACGAATTATCCCGGTCCGGGCCGGACGTAAGCCGCTGACTTCCTTAATGTCTGTCCAGTCATCCAAGCGAAGGGTGAACCTCAGGAATAATTCTCTACGTACCAGTCGATGATTTTGCGGGCGATGCTGACTTTTGGCGGGATATTGGGGAGGTTGTCCGGATCGAACCAGGCGGCATGGGCAATTTCCTCGCCGTCCACGTTGATCTCTCCGCTCTCGTAATCGGCGATGAAACCGACCATCAAGGAGTGGGGAAACGGCCACTGCTGGCTGGAAAAATAACGGATGTTATTAACCTTGATTCCGACCTCTTCCATAATCTCGCGCTTGACGCAGTCCTCCAGCGTCTCGCCGGGCTCGACAAAGCCGGCAATCAGCCCGTACATATTGTTTTGAAAATGCCGGGCATGGGCAAGCAGAATCTGCTTGTCCTTCAGGATGGCCGTAATGACGGCTGGCGCGAGGCGCGGGTAGCTGACCAGGCCGCATTCCGGGCATTCCCGGGAGCGCTCGATTTGCGACAGGACGGTCTGCGTGCCGCACCGGCCGCAGAACTGATGCGTACCGTCCCAGGCGATCATCTGGATCGCCTTGCCCGCCAGATGGAAGAGATCCTCTTCCATGACATCGTACAGAGGACGGAGAGGGCGGAACGCCAGTCCCTCCGGATCGGCCGCATCCGCCGGGGCTTCCGCGGCGAAGCACGGGATTTCCTCGAACGTTCCGAGGTACAAGGTACGCACGGGAGAAACCCCGAGCTGCTTGGCCGATGGCGCGAGCGGAATATCGATTCTGCCGGAAGACTCGTCGACGAGCAGCCGGCCGGAGCTGAATATGAACCAATAGACGGGCCCGCTGAAACCTGGGCTCGCGGCAACTGCCGGAATATACCGTTTATAAATGCTTTCTCTTGGTTTAGACATGGCGCAGGAACCTTTCAGACTTGAATTTTTTTCTATTAAGAATAGCAAAAAAGAGAGAGGGTGACAAACGCAAACAACCGCCGTCTCCGTTACCGGCTCGGCAGTTGTCTGCATTCTTTGTCTCCTGCTGTCCAACGAATTATGTTAGAATGAAGCTGGTATAGACTATTTTTGTCCAAAAGAAAGGCCTGGCCCGATCTGATGATTGTGCAGATGGAAAAGGGAGGATCTTTTCTCGAGACCGATCTGGAGTTTCACCAGACGATCGTTGCCGGTGCTCGGGAACCGGTGCTGTCGCGGATGAGCGAGGCTATTCTCCCGCTTCTTCAGGAGGGGCGGAGACAGACGAATACGCTGCCCAATATGCGAACGAAATCGTCCAATTATCATGTGCTGATTGCCATTGCCATCGAGGAGCGCAACATCGAGCAGGCCCGGCAGCTGATGCAGAGCCATATCGAGCAAATGCTCGAGCCGCTGAAGAAAGCCAAAGAAGCCCAGGGAGAGGCAGACCAGATGAAAGGTTAAGGGCGGAGGTGTTCGAACGTATGCCGGAACCGGTGAAAACATACAATACCGCGGTGGAAGCGACCCTTGAAGTTATCGGAGGGAAGTGGAAGCCGCTAATCTTGTTCCATCTGACGTTTGGCAAGAAACGCAACGGCGAGTTCATGAGCCTGATGCCTGCTGTCACACAGAAAGTGCTGACGCAGCAATTAAGGGAGCTGGAGCGGGATGAAGTCGTCAAGCGGACAACGTACAACACGGTCCCGCCCAAGGTCGAGTATGAGCTGACCGACTACGGCTGGAGTCTCAAGGAAATTCTTCATCTCATGTGCCGATGGGGAGATACCCATGTTGAACGGAAATACGGGGATCAAGCTGTTATCTTGTCTGAAGTCCAAACAGAGAAAGAAACCGGTCTTTGAAATGCGAAAGACCGGTTTCTTGTGTGTAAAGGTTACGGAATAACCTTGCGGCGGCGGAAGTCTTCAAAAATATTCAGGAACATGGACTCCGTATCCACAAACTCATGAAAGCCGGCCCTTCGCGCCTTGGAGCCGTCAGCGAAAAAGTCGTAATCCCAGGAAAACACAAAGTCGCCGAACCGCCATGAGGAAACGCTGCTATAGCTGTTGTTTTCTAAGCCGTATTTCTGTACCATGGCGTCCCACAGCGCTTCTTTGTCCTGCATGACGACATCCAGCGACATCGGCAGCGGAGGTGCGACCTCAAGCTCAAAATACGCGGCGATCTTGGGCCAAAGCTCATTCCACCTAAACAAGTCCCCGTTCGTAATGTTGAAAGCCTGATTGGCGCAGCGCTCGTCGGTAGCGGCCCACACTGTGGCTTTTGCAAGCAGTCCGGCGTCTGTCATCTCCAATAAGCTGTGGTAAGCCCCCGGCTTTCCGGGAAAGCGAAGGGGGATTCCCAGCTCTTTCGAAATGGAGGCATAGACGGCTATGACCATCGCCAGATTCATTGGATTGCCGAGAGCGAAACCGCATACGACGGAAGGGCGGAGCGCGGACCAGGTCCACTCTTTTCCCTGCTGCCGATGCTCCAGAAACTTCTGCTGGTCGATATTGAATTCAGGCGGCATATGATCGGCGTCGCTCTCGCGGGCCGGCGTCTTGAAAGGTCCGAGATGCGCTCCGTATACTTTGTAGCCCTGCATGAGACTGATATGCCTGAGCTTAGCGGCAACCGGCTCGACGGCCTCAACGGTGTTAACGAGCATAGCGAGGTTCGGGGGGACGAGCTCCGCCCATGTCGGGCGGTCCTGGTAGGCAGCATAGAAAATATGGGTCACCTCCGTCAGGCCGCTTAATTTCTCGCGGCTTTCCAGGGGGTCCAGCAAATCCGCGGCGATATAGCGAACGCGGCCGGAGGATTCTCCGCCGCAGCGCGATACGCCGATGATATCCCAATCGGGAAGTGTCGCAAGATAATCCATCAAATTGCGCCCGATCACCCCGTTAGCTCCAACGACTAGCGCCGTTTTACGCGCCTCCGCTGCTATAGTGTCCATCATTTGATCCTCTCCTTCCCTGTAGTGGGGTTACACCCACATTGTGCGGGAGCCGGGCGATGGCTGAAAAGTACGCACCTTGAAGTCATATAGTAACTTGAGAGTTACAAATGGAGGAATCCAATAGAAAAGGCCAGGATTTCCTGAAAGAAATCCCGGCCTTTTTTTGAAATATCAGAAAGGTAAGCTTCGCGCTTATCCTTAACCTGATATTTTTACGAGAGACGGATGCCTTCCTCTTCCAGAGGACGGCGAAGCCGTTTCTTCTTGCGCCATCATAAGTTTTCATTCCCCCAGCAGCTTCTCGGACAAAAGGTCAAGAGCCTGCATCACTTCGGCGGTCTCCTCCGGATTCAAATGGGCAAACTGTTCGGCGATCAGCCTCTCCAGTCTGGCCGAGCATTCGTCCATAAGTTCCGTTCCGGCTGGAGAAAGCTCGACAAAATGAACTCTTTTATCCTTGAGATCGGCCCGTTTGGTCACCAGCTTCTTCTCCATCAGCTTCTTGACTTCACGGCTCGTATTCGGCAGGGACATGCCCACGCAGGCGCCGATCCGCCCAAAAGTCGGGGAGTCCTCGGTGTACAGAAGATACAGGATCTCGAACTGAAGCATAGTAACGTCTTCGGGTTTGATCTCCGTAAGTAGCCGATGGGTTATCTTGGAGAATCCGGTTCCGAATGTCCTTAGTTTGAAGGCGAATTCAGGTAATGGCATGGTGATCACCTCTCTATGTGGGATTATTATGACAAATATTTTTTTGGCGCGCAATCTATTTATCATTTGACAACTAAAATGCGGTGACTTAATATGGTTGTAAAATGAAAATTATCATTTGATAACTAATTAGGAGCGATGCGTGATGAACACCTTGATCGTCTATGCCCACCCGAGCCGTGAAAGTCTGAATGGTGCCTTCCTGAACGCCGTTCAGCAGGGGATCGGGCAAAATGCGGCTTCCGGGGAAATCCAGGTGCTGGATTTGTATGAAGAGCAGTTCAACCCGGCGCTGGTGTACAACAAGGAGCGCAGAAGAAGGGATATGCACAAGGACCCGGAGATGGAAAAATACAGAGCGCAAATCGGCTGGGCCGACCGGATTGTGTTCATTTATCCGATTTTTTGGGGGAGGCCGCCGGCGATGCTGCTGGGCTATTTCGACCGGCTGTTCTCCTCGAACTTTGCTTACAGGGACCGGCCGAACCGGATTTATCCCGAAGGGCTGCTGAAGGGAAAAAGCGTCGTCTGCATCTCCACGATGAAAGGTCCGGCTCATTATCCTCTGCTGACGCTGAACAATGCGCATAAAGTGCTGATGAAGAGGGCGGTGTTCCATTTCGTCGGCATCCGCAAGGTTAAGTTCTTCGAATTCGGGTCTATGGAAAGCCGGAAGGGGAATCATACGAAGAAGCTGAACAAGGTGGAGCGGTATTTTGCGGGAAAATGACCCAAAGGACAGTAAAAAGGATTGACACTTCTCCAACCTGTAACTACAATAGTTACAGGATTGATTGAAAGCCTGTGCCCTCATCGGGCTATACCTTTTAGAGTGGAGGAGTTTAAATGAAGATCGCGTTAACAGGAGCTACGGGACATTTCGGTTCGATTGTGGCGGAGTTTTTACTTGAATCAGTGCCTGCGGGAGACCTCGTCGTCAGCGTAAGGAACCCGGAGAAGGCGGCGAGCCTTAAGGCACGCGGCGCCCAAGTCCGGCACGGGGATTTTGATGCGCCGGAAACGCTGGATGCGGCGTTTGCCGGCGTGGATCGGCTGCTGATCGTATCTGCCGACGGCGACAATGAGACCCGAATCCGCCAGCATACAGCCGCCGTAGACGCGGCGAAGCGGGCCGGTGTTGGCTTCATTGCCTACACCAGCGTCAGCAATGCGGATGAGAGCGGATTGTTTCTGGCGGAAGTGCACCGCATCACGGAGAAGGCTATCCGCGAGTCCGGGATTCCCTACAGCTTCCTTCGGAACAACTGGTATCTGGAGAATGAGACGGGCTCCATTCAAGCGGCATTGGGCGGAGCACCTTGGGTGACTTCGGCCGGTTCCGGCAAGACCGGATGGGCTGTCCGCCGCGACTACGCGCAGGCGGCTGCGGCCGTGTTGACGGGCGAAGGCCATGAGAATACGGTATATGAGCTCGCTGGCAGACCGAAGACGCAAGAGGAGCTGGCTGCAGCCGTAGCCGATGCCCTGGGCAGAGAGGTTCCCGTTCTGCAGGTGGATGATGAGACGTATGCGGGCATTATGTCCGAAGCGGGCGTTCCGGAAGCCGTACTGCCTATCCTTCTCGGCATCCAGCGGGGAATCCGCGAAGGGGCAATCGATATCGAGAGCGGCGATTTGGAGAAGCTGCTGAACCGTCCGGCAACGCCGCTTGCGGAAGGCATTCGCGCTATCATCGGCCAGTTGAAGGCATAAGGCTGAGACAGGAATGAAAAAAGGCTAGTTAAAGCGCTGATCATATAAGCCCCCTCCTGGGTAACAAGGATAAAAGGCCATCCGCCGGATGCGTCCTGCCTTATCTTTGACCCGAGGGGGCTTTGTGCTTATCATCGCCAGCAAGATAGCTTGGCGGGAGCTGCGCAGGGTCCACCCGGCCGGGTCAGGTGGTCACCCGCGTAAGCGACCTGATGTCGTTAATTTTGACCAGATTATTACCGCGGCAAAACGTTCGGGTGAGGATGAATTTATTGTTAGGCTTACGGAGCAATATGATACCAAACTAAAAAAGAAGGGGTTTATGCTCAACTCTATCACAAGCATGCTGGTTCATACGAAAACATAAAGATTAGGGAGTTTCACAAAAAAGTCACAGTTTGAGTTCACTTTTTCTCGAAAAAAAACAGTTATACATAATAGAGAGGAGGGGATGTAGTGGATGAGAGTGAATGGATTCGGCGCATCCAGCGGGGGAAACCTGAGTATCTGACGCCGCTGATTGAGCGATATTACGCCGGTATCCAGAAGTATTGTTATTGGAGGGTCCGGAACGGGGAAGAGTCGAAGGATTTGACTCAGGAAACCTTCTATCGCTTTTGCAGACACATTGAGAATTACAAAAATACCGGAAAATGCCGCAGTTACTTATACATGATCGCCCGTAATCTGTGCAACGATCATCTGCGGAAGCGGCCGCCCCTATCCTGGGAGGAAGCGGGGGAGGCAATAGGCCGGGTAGCTTCACAGCAATACAGTTCCATAGAGGAGCAGGTGGAAAGGGAGCAACTGGTGCATGAATTGCTCCAGTTGCTCCCTGAAGAGCAGCGGGAGATGGTGTTCATGCGGTTTTGCCTGGATTTGGCCTTCCACGACATTGCTCGCATAACGGGAGTGAATATGTGCATGGTGCAATATCGGGTGAAGCGCGGGCTGGGCGTATTAAGACGCTATTTAGAAAGGAGTGAGTCCGGTGAAGAAGGAATCGAAATATGCCCTCGTCACCGCCCTAAAGAACTACCCCTCGCCCCCCGTTGACCAGCAGAAGCTGCAGGAGACGGTCAAAGAGGCGGCGGAGGTGCTGCGTCAAGCACAGGCGAGCCGTAGAACTTCCTTTGGAGAGTTTTATATGACCCAGCTTCGCTTCATCAGCTGGAAGGTGTGGGCTGTTCAATTGCTGATTGTTCTCGGGATGGGGCTATTGCTGCACAACTCCCTTCAAGAACAAGTTAGAAATGTTCAGCTTGTCATGCTGACCTCTATCGCCGCACCGCTCTTAGTGATAGCGGGGATACAGACGCTGACCCGTTCGTTAAGCTGCCATATGCTGGAGATTGAACTTAGTACGCGCCATCTTCTGGAGAAGCTGACGCTAGTTCGCATGAGTCTGCTCGGAATGGCGGATCTGATAGGTCTGGCACTGCTGGCCGTCTTAATGAGTGCTTGGATGCAGATGGAAATCGCGGTCATACTGCTCTATTTGCTGGCGCCATTCAATCTGACTTGTTTTGGCTGCTTGTGGCTGCTGAATCGGGTTCGTACCCCAAACTGTGGATACTACTGCCTGATCTATGGCGCTCTGGTGGCGCTGATGCAGACGGTTTTGGCGTTTAATCCCTCCCACTGGCTGTTTGAATCATCGGCAATCGGGGTGTGGCAGGCCTTGATGATGCTCACAGCCGCAGGAATTGCTTTCGAGGTAAGCGGGGTGCGCAAGACTTGCCGGAGTCTGGAAACCGCATCAAAAATGCTGATGTGACATTCTGGAAAAGCATGCAGGAGAAACGGGGCATACAAGGAGGAGGCATAAGATGCTCGAACTGACCTTGAACGAGGTAAGCAAGCATTTTTCCGCGAAAAAAGCGGTGAACGGCGTTTCGGTCCGGTTGACCAGCGGTGTATACGGTCTGCTTGGAGCCAACGGGGCGGGAAAAACAACGCTGATGCGGATGATCTGCGGTATTCTGAGCCCGACATCGGGAACGATTCAGATGAACGGCCAGGAGATTAGCCGCATGGGGGAGCGTTATCGGGATCTGCTGGGCTACTTGCCCCAGGACTTCGGTTATTACCCCGATTTCAGCGCAGAGGAGTTCCTCTGGTATGTGGGATCACTGAAGGGGTTGACTCTGCCCGCGGCAAAGGGCAAAGCTAGGGAGCTTTTGCGGACGGTGGCCCTGTCGGAGGCAGCACGCAAGAAAATCCGCACGTTCTCAGGGGGGATGAAGCAGCGCCTGGGCATTGCCCAAGCGATGCTGAACGATCCCCGCGTGCTGGTGCTGGACGAGCCGACGGCGGGACTTGATCCCAAGGAACGGGTACGCTTCCGCAACCTCATCGCTGATCTTGCCCGGGACAAGATTGTCATCCTTTCGACGCATATTGTATCGGATGTGGAATACATAGCCGACCAGATTCTAGTGGTGAAGCAAGGCGGACTATTGATGACAGGTACGGTGGAACAACTGACGGCGACGATGGAAGGCTGCGTATGGTCATGCCATGTTCCAGCCCGGGAAGCGGAGGAATGGAACGCCCGCTACTGTGTGAGTAATCTGCGGCATGAAGGGGATCAGGTGGAGCTGCGAATAGTGTCCAAGGTGAAACCTGCGGATCAAGCAGCATCGGTTCAGCCGACGCTGGAGGATTTCTATCTGCATCACTTCCAGGATGAACAGGCCGCAGTGAGTGATGAAGAGAAAGAGGGGGCATAGCCGATGGATACGTTGACTCGGTTCGAGCTGCGCAAGATCATGCGCCGGAAATCATTCTTTGCAGGGATTGCGATTTTGGCAGCAATGGTCATATTGATGACAAGTACTTTGGTTACGGGTGCGTACATAACGGGTAAGGACGGTAAAGAGTTAAAAGGAATAGCAGCTTTCCCGTTGCGAAAGGAGTACAACCGTCAACTTGCCGGTCCTCTAACCGTGGAAAAAGCAGCAGATGCGGTTGATCGGCATTATAAGCTGATGCATGATCCGAACAATCTTAATGAAAAAGGAGAGATTACCAATGAAGCCTATGCTAAATATGAAGTAAAGGATCAACAGATTGACTCCTTGATTCGTTCCGCTTTTTCTCCCATAGGGGAATACAATTACTATATTATCGACAAGTTGAAACCAAGTGACGGAAAAGCTTTTTACGAGAAACGGATGGAGAAGGTTCATGGATATTTGAACATGGATTATACGTTTGGCAATTATTCGGCGGAAGATAAAGCCTTCTTCATCAAGATGAATAAGAACATCCCTGTTCCTTTCCAAATGGACTATGTTACGGGTTGGGAGAATGTGTTCTTGAATCTGCAATATGTCTTTTTTTTCACCGCTTTCGTTATCGCACTCAGTCTCGCTCCTGTGTTTTCAGGTGAATACCAGAGTGGGGCTGACTCCATCATTTTATCCTCTCGCTACGGGCGTAGCAGGGTCATTGCCGCCAAGTTGAAAGCGAGCTTCATCGTGTCACTGGGACTCCTAGTCTTCGCGCTGACAGCCTATACACTCTTGATGCTGGGGATTTGCGGATTTGACGGCGGAAATGCCAGTGTACAAATCATTGATCTGTTGGCGCCAGTCCCCTACACGGTTTTTGAAACGTATTTGTGGGCGGTTTTCATTGGTGGTCTGGCCTGTCTGCTTGTGGGAGCAGTGACGCTGTGGCTGTCCAGCCGTATGAAGAGTCCTTTTCCCGTTATCATTGCAATCGCAATTTTCCTTATCGGTCCGATGTTTCTTCAGGAAAGCAAAAGCAGCCGCTTGTTTAATCACATGATGCATTTGCTGCCGAGTAATATGATGGATAGTATTGTAAGAGTAACCGGCTACGAAGTGTTCCATATTTTTGGTCAGTTGATTCCAGAGTACAAGGTCATGGTAGGCTTTGCAGTAATCGTTATAGCCCTGCTGCTGCCTCTTACTTATCGAACATTTAAAAAGCATCAGGTTGTATGAGGATACGATGGAAACTATATGTAGGATTCATAGTTTTGTTACGATAAATTAAGCATCTTACATTTATTAAGTTCCTACAATTGCTCTTTCAGCAGTTTACGAGCTCGAGAAATTTTTGAACTCTAATTCATGTGGACTTAATCATTTGCTGTCGTAATGTACTTGATCCCTATCTTTTTTGATCATGCTGCGAAGGATGGGACCTGATGTCGTCCGGGGCAGCCGGACGGATGCGAATGGCCTGCCCGCCTCCCGGGGCAAGCTTCAGCGACAGGGTTACGCTGCTATCAACCAATACCCTGGAAATAGTCAGGGGATAGGGATTGATCCTCCAGTCCGCATTGGGGCCGTCGGCATATATTTCGGCCACGTAAGATTTTCCGGGATCAAGAAAAGCAAGCGGTGCTTCAAGCATACGCCCGCACTCATCGGTAATGCTGCCCAGATACCAATCCTCGCTGTTTCTGTCTTTGCGGGCAATCGTTACATAATCTCCGATTTCACCGTTCAGCACCTTGGTATCCTGCCAATCGGTCGGAACATCCAGAATAAATTGAAAGGCTGCCCGCTGCTGTTCGTAATGTTCCGGCAGGTCGGCGGCCATTTGCAGAGGACTGTACAGAATGACATACAGCGCGAGCTGCTTGGCTAACGTCCCCCGCACCCGGTTGCCCGGTCTGAATTCCTTATAGATCAGCCTAACAATCCCCGGCGTATAGTCCATGGGCCCGGCAAGCATCCGGGTGAAAGGCAGGATGGTCGTATGGTCCGGCGGGTTGCCGACATATTCGGCGGAAGCATCGAACTCCTGTCCCCGCGCGCCTTCACGGGTCATCATATTCGGGTAGGTCCGCCGTTCACCCGTATCTTTTACCGGCTCATGGGCGATCAGGCTGATCTGATACCTGGCCGCGGTTTCGATGACTTTTAGATGATGGTCGACCATATATTGACCGCCAAGCCATTCCATACTGATCAGATTCCCTTGATCGTCAAAGCGCTTGAGAGCAGGGTCGGGGGAGACATACCCGGTTTTGACAACGTCTATCCCGAGCTTTTTAAATAAAGTAAAAGCCGCCTCCATTTGTCGCTCCAGATTCTGAATCGCTCCAGCCGTCTCCATGTGACCGATGATTTTCACGCCCTTGCTCGCGGCATACGAAGTGACTTCCACAATGTCATAGTCCGGATAAGGGGTTGTAAAGCTGAATTTCTCACCATGCTTGGTCCAGTCGTTCTCCCACCCGATGTTCCACCCCTCGATTACCACCATCGGTATACCGTTTTCGGCGGCAAAATCAATATACCGCTTGGCATTCTCGGTCGTTGCGCCATGCTTCGGGCCGTAGCTCCAGGTGTAAAGCCCCAGATGCATGCCCCACCAAATGCCGATATACTTGCCCGGCCGCACCCACGAAACCTCTCCCAGCCTGTTCGGTTCATTCAGATTAAGAATCAAATAGGAGGTAATCAAATCGCCCGGCGTTTCCGCAATCTGGATCGTTCGCCAGGGCGTTTTTAGCGGAGTGGAGCCTTTAACTTTAACGCCGTCGGACCAGGGAATGAGGTCGGCTGCAAGCGTATTATTTTCCAGGGGCATCAGGGTCATTGTGGAATAGCGGGAGAGTTCGGCTTCGTGAATGCTGAGGTATAATCCATCCGTCATTTTCATCGTTAAAGGGGTATGGACGGCGCGGTAAGGAATGGAATGAATGGGGGTTACATTGTAAAGACCTTCGGTATACATCTTCGAATAAGCGGGAATCCACCAGGCCTCGTCCACATCGGTAAGGGCAAATTCGGTTTCTTCGCTTCGGATTTCCAAACGGGAGAGGTGCTCCTGCTCGGGCAGCTCGTAGCGGAAGCCCAGACCGTCATTGTATACGCGAAAAATAATCGACATTCGGCGCGCAGACGGGGTTGTCTGTTCAAGCTCCACGCGGAGTTCGTTGTAATGATTGCGTATTTCCTTAACTTCACCCCAGGGCTGTGTCCACGTCTCATCAAAGCTGTCATATCTGGCGGCGGTGACCCTGAAGTTCCGGTTAAGCGGTTCGGCATGTTCCAGGGTGAAGCCCAGCTTCGAAGGCCGGATCAAGGGCCGGTTACAATAGCGCACACAATAATAAGGAATGCCGCTGCTAAGCATAAATTCCGTCTGAATATCCCCATCGGGTGAAAAAACAACCCACCTGCTTGTCATTTTGGGCTCCGCCTCCTCGCGCCAATCTCATTACATCATCTTATGAGGGCGTAAGCTTGGCATATCCCTTGAAAAGCGTTTACAATAGGGGTAAATCTTGAGCCGAGGTGAAGATATGGCAGCCTTTCGTTGCATGAACCACCCCGAACGCGAAGCGGTCCACCAATGCGCCAGATGCGGCAAGCCGCTCTGTGAGGAATGCTATAATCCCGATTTCGGAAGATGCCGGGAGAACTGTGCGGACTCGCTTGTTAAACCGGAGCCGAAAGGGCGAAGCGCGGTCTTCCGGGTCATTGTTGCAATTTTGGCGGTTATTGGAGCGCTTGTCGTGCTGCTGGTGACCATCTGCGGAGCCTATATCTTCACGCTATCCAATTAGGCAAAGGAGCGAAGCCGATGGAATTTCCCGTATATATCGCTCTTGGTCCCTGGCGGATTCATCCGCATGTGCTGTTCGAGTCGCTGTCTTATTTTATCGGCTTTCGGGTGTATCTCTTGACTCGCCGCCCAAGCGAAATGACCCGGCTGATGAGCCTGCAAATTCTCGCGGGTACTATTCTGGGCGCGGCGCTCGGAGCGAAGCTGCTGTTCTGGCTGGAGGACCCGGCCGTGACGTGGGGGCAGCTTTGGCAGCTTCATTTTCTCTGGGGCGGCAAAACCATCGTCGGCGGTCTGCTTGGCGGACTGATCGGCGTGGAGCTGACCAAGAAATGGGTGGGCTGGACAAGGTCCACCGGCGACGATTTTGCCTATCCGCTCATTCTGGGGCTGTGCATCGGGCGGATCGGCTGCTTTCTGACCGGCCTGGACGACCATACGTACGGTACGCCGACGACCTGGTTCACCGGCATCGATTTCGGTGACGGTATCCGGCGGCATCCGACCCAGCTGTATGAGATCGCCTTTTTGCTGGCGCTGGCGGTGCTGCTCATCCCTCTGTACCGGCGAAGCCGCGCGCCTCTAGGCGGATCGGCCGGTTCTTTTTACCTTTCGGGACGAATGTTCCAGTGGTTCATGTTCGGCTATTTGGCATTCCGGTTTGCCGTTGATTTCATTAAGCCGACGCCCCATCCTTACTTCGGACTTAACAATGTTCAGCTTGCCTGCCTGGCCGGCCTTGCCTATTATGCTTGGCTGCTGTGGTTCAGGGGGCGTGTCCGCCGCTCGGCCGCTGCTGCGGAGGCAAGAAGCTATAAATAATAGCGGCAGGCGCCGGCGGTTTTTTGGGCGATCCATGGCCTGCCTAAGCTTTCACCATTCCACCACAAAGGAGTCCTTCCATGCCGAATCGACCGTATCTCTATCATGAACTGACCGCCAGCATCTGCTCCGTGTGCTACCGCAAAGTCGAGGCCAAGATCATCCAGGAAGACGGGCGGATCTATATGGTCAAAAGATGCCTGCTCCACGGCCCGGAAAAGGTGCTCATCTCCACGGACGTTCCGTATTACAAAAAGACGCGGGAGTTTATCAAGCCTTCGGAAATGCCCCTGCAGTGGAATACGCCGATTAAATACGGCTGCCCATATGACTGCGGCCTCTGCCCGGACCATGAGCAGCACAGCTGTCTGACGCTGCTGGAGATTACGGATCACTGCAACCTGAGCTGCCCAATCTGCTTTGCCGAATCGTCGCCCCACCGCACAACCTACCGGTCGCTGGAGCAGATCGAGTTCATGCTGGACCGGATCGTGGAGAATGAGGGCGAGCCGGATATTGTGCAGATCAGCGGTGGCGAGCCGACGACGCACCCGCAGTTCTTCGAGATTCTGGACATGGCCAAGAGCCGTCCGATCAAGCATATCATGGTGAACACGAACGGCGTCCGCATCGCCAAGGACCGGGAGTTCGCGCGGCGGCTCGCTTCGTACATGCCGGGCTTCGAGATTTACCTTCAGTTTGACAGTCTGGAGGCATCCGTGCTGAAGGAGCTGCGGGGCGCGGATTTGCGGCACATCAGGGAGGAGGCGATCCGCCATCTGAACGAATTCAATATTTCGACGACGCTTGTCGTCACGTTGAAGAAGGGTCTGAATGACGGGGAGATCGGCTCGATCATCCAGTACGGGCTGAAGCAAAAGGCCGTGCGCGGCGTGACGATTCAGCCGATCCAGGCGGCGGGAAGGCTGGAGGGCTATGATCCGGCGACGGACCGGCTGACGGTAAGCGAGGTGCGCCGCAGCATTATTGAGCAGTCGGGTGTGTTCGGGGAGGCGGATATTTTGCCGGTGCCCTGCCATCCTGACTCCCTTGCGATGGGCTACGCGCTGAAGCTGGGCGGGGAGGTGCTGCCGCTGACCGGACTGATCGATCCGGATATTCTGCTTGAAGGGGGCAGCAATACGATCGTATTCGAGCAGGACCCCGAGATCCGGGGCAAAATGTTCGAGCTGCTATCCACCGGCCACTCGCCGGTCTCCTCCGCTCTGTCGCTGAAAAGCCTGCTCTGCTGTTTGCCGCTGGCCGCCGTGCCGGAGCAGATCAGTTATGACAATGTGTTCCGGGTCATCGTGATGCAGTTTCTCGATGCGCATAATTTCGACGTGCGGTCGGTGAAGAAGTCATGCGTGCACATCGCCCACCCCGACGGGCGGATCATTCCTTTTGACACCTATAATTTGTTCTACCGGGACGACAAGGAGCAGCTGCTGGAAGGGATACGAGGTGAGATTGCGACCGCTTGGGACGGGGAGGAAACGTTGGGGTAGGCTGCTGCAGAGGGAAGCGCGCTGAAGAGGTGGCTAACTGACTGACTACTGACTGACTACTAACTACTTTCTAACTGCTTCCTGATTACTGCCTACTTTCTGCCTACTTCCTGACTGCTTCGGTTCGGTCTGTGCCCGGTGTATGGCGGCTGGCATTTTCCTGCAAACCTGCAGGTTTGACAGGTGTATTTCGCGTAGGAAGAAGTGATTGATGCGAATGTGCAGGTTTTTGAGCTTATGATATCGCCAATCGGGGTGAGTAACGGACAGCTTCCTGATTACTACTGTTCGGTCTGTGCCCGGTGTATGGCGGTGTCTGGTGGATGGGAAATTCCTGCAAACCTGCAGGTTTGACAGGTGAATTTCGAGTAGGAAAAAGTGATTGATGCGAATGTGCAGGTTTTTGAGCTTATGTATCGCCAATCGGGGTGAGGGGAGGGGAGTGCCTGCACTTTTGCAGGCATTCAGTCTGGGAGGCGGACTTCCGCGGAAAAAAGATGTATGATCGCAGGAATTCCGCCAACCCAGCCACAACCCCATCGACCAACCGGGCCGCCGATCAACTAACCACAGCCCCATCCGACCACCCACCCAACCGATCCCAACCAATCGAACACCCATCCAACCTATCGCCCCCCCCCATTCAACTGATCGAACCCCATCGAACCTATCAAACCTATCAAACCTATCAAACCCCCATCGACCAACCGGGCCCCCGACCAACTAACCAAAGCCCCATCGAACCACCCTTCCAACTGATCGAACCCATCGAACCACCCATCCATCACCCTTCCATCTGATCGAATCTATCGAATCACCCATCCAATCGATCGAACCTATCAAACCCCATCCACCCAACCAACCGATCGAACCTATCGAACCCCAATCAACCTATCTACCGTAGGCAGCCCATGGCCCCACTCCCACGCACCTGCTAACTATTCCGCTGTCGGGACATCTTGCTTGACTTTAAACGTAAACACCCCCTATCCCGTTTGATAGGCATTCCGCCCCAAGCTTCTGCCGCCGTCTCAGTGTCTTAATAGGGGAACCGGCACTTTGAAGCTGCTGCTGAAAAAGGTTATAGACCTCTACATTACATCTTCCGGGGGTCGAATCCCGTTGCAGCAAGGGCATCCCTGGGGTGTCCTTTTTTGAATGGTCCAGGAACATTGCGCCGCCCGCCGAAGCCCGTGGCGATAATGATGTATAATAACGGGAGACGTCCCAGGAGCCTATAGACCGGCGCAAGAGCACGGCGTACCAATGATATAAGGAGGAGCGGCCGAATGTCCGATCCGTTAAGAGAGGAAATCAAACAAAAAATCGTGAACGGCGATTTTCACTGCGAAAAGGAGCTTACCCTGTCTATCATCAGCGGAAAATGGAAGGTCGTCATTTTGTGGCATCTTGGCGTGGAGGGGCCGCACCGGTTCAGTGATTTGCAGAAGCTTTTTCCGAAAATTTCTCATAAAATACTGACCCAGCAGCTGCGCGAATTAATGGAGGACGGCATTGTCCACCGGGAGGTGTACCCCGATATCCCGCCGAAGGTGGAGTACTCGATGACGGAGCTTGGGATGACGCTTCTGCCGATTGTCGAGATGATGTACGAATGGGGAAAAATGCGGATCGAGCGGATCAGACAGGAGCTGAACCCGGATGGCGACCTGGAATTAGCAGCGGACCAGTGCGAGGGAACCTGTAAAAAAGCCTGAACAGCCACGCAGTTATAGAGCGAAAAAGCATGGAGCGGGTTACCATTTGGTAACCTCTGTACAAAAAAGTGCATTCTTCACAAGGAATATCGGCGGCGCTACAATGGTTGTTGCGTGAAGATAACCTTGGGAGGGAAATAACGATGAGCAAAAAAGCACTGCTGATTATTCCGCCGGACCGCTTCAACGAGGACGAACTGTTTCATCCAAAGGCGGAGCTTGAGAACGCGGGCATCGCGGTAACAGTAGCCAGCACGAAGACCGGAGAAATCACCGGCGACAATCAGGGAAAAGTAAACGCCGAAGTCGTGTATTCCGACGTTTCCGCTAATGACTATGATGTGGTGGCCGTCATTGGCGGCTCCGGAACGATCGATTACCTGTGGGGCGACGACAACCTGATCCAATATTTGAAGCAGGCTTATGAGCAAAAGATTCTCGTGGCCGGCATCTGCGCAGGTTCTGTGGCGGTTGCAAAAACGGGTCTGCTGGCTGGACGCCAGGCGACCTGCTATCCGGTGGAAATTATGATTGATGAGCTGAAAGCCAACAGTGCGGACTATGTGGTGCAAAATGTGGTGGCGCATGACGATATCATCACCAGCAACGGACCGGACGGTGCGCGGGACTTCGGCAAGAGCCTCGTAGCGGCGCTGGCCTAATTACAGGCGCGAGCGTGTTTCGAACTCCGTCCGCCGGGTTGAACCAGCGGGCGGGGGGCCTGGCGGTCAGGTTGCCGCCGGGAAGCATAGAAAGCAGCGGATCATAAGAATCCGCTGCTTTTTGCACTGGAGCGGGTGGCCACGAACAACAGTAGCAGCAATCAAATGGGGAACGACCCCCACATTTTCCCTTCATGCCAAGTACATAAACCTTCGCCATCCGGCCATCCTAAACAGGAAAGAATAGTCCGCTTGAGAAGGAGTGGTCCTTATTTATGAGACATTATGAGTCCAGTATGCGTTCGAACAGCACAGTCGATCAGGCGGAGGATGCGGCGGCTAAACTGCATAACGCCGTTTCTCAGGCGATGAGCCATCCCACGGAGCAGGTTATCGAGCAGGCTGAGAACAGCCTGAAGCATGCAGAGCAGGCAGTCCGCCACGCCCCCGAAGGCTCGGTGCAGGGGCATGGCGTCGATCTGGCGGAAGAAATGCTGGCGACGGAGAAGGAACGGTTGGCCTCTTTGTCCAAACAAAACCGCTGATCCGCCTGGCAAATGGCCACGAGCACAGACATGGTTTAATAACAAAGTCAAAGGCTTCCGCCATCGGCGGAGGTCTTTTTAAAATATAAAAAATTATAAGACGGCGCTCAAGCCATTTCTTCTTGTAATGGGCCGATTTTAGGATGCCCAGAAACGTTATTTTCAAGCGGTGCAGGCGGATTTGGGGTATATAGTAGGAAACGGGTGAACGTTTGCCGCGTAAATAACGGTTAAAAAGGAGGCATGGCGATGACCGAATTGACGCTGGGTTCCGGAGGGCTGGAAATGCAGGAAGAGCTGCGCTTGGCACTGGAAGAGGTCAGGAAATGGGAAAAGGAGCAGAGACAGCTGATGATTTGGGAACGGCTGACCCGGCTTCCCTTTAAGCTGCTGGACAAGCTAACCCCTAAGGTTGTTCATGAAAAAATAGGCCAGCTGCTGAATGAGCTGGGCAGCTATATTCAGAATGGCGGCAACTACCTTGTGGCGGGACGCAAGGTGGGCGAGCTTGTGGGCGAGGTGAGCCGCGAGACCGGAGGCAAGGGGGAAGGCCCCTACCCGCTTGCGGTGATGGATGAAGCGGCGCGCCGCCTGTCCAAGAGCCGAAGCAATTTCGCCACGGCTCAAGGGGCAACTACCGGCTTCGGCGGCGTGTTTACGCTCGCGGCGGATATCCCCGCCATCCTCGGCCTGTCACTGAAGGTGATCCAGGAGATCGGCCTTTGCTACGGATTTAACCCATTGGAGAAGGAGGAGCGCATCTTCGCCGTCAAAGTGATGCAGTTAGCCTCCGCCGAGGCGGTCGGCAGACGGGCGATACTGGAGGAGCTGGATCTGGAGCTTGGTAAGGGCGGCCGGATTGGCGGCGGCGAGGGCGCGGCGGTGTCCAAAATTCAGGGCTGGCGGGAAGTGATTGCCGCCTACCGCGATAACTGGAGCTCGAAGAAGCTGCTGCAGACGATTCCTGTCGTGGGGATGTTCTTCGGCGCATACACGAACCGGGAGATGCTGAAGGCGGTGGCGGAAGCGGCCATGATGCTGTACCGCAAGCGGAGAATACTGGCCAGGCTGGACGAAATAGGCGAAATGCAAACCCGCTCTACATAGAGGCGCATGAACCGCCTGCTGGGCTCCCGCATAGCTTATAGTATCAAGGCTATAGGTTAAGGGAGCGATTTCTGCCATGGGAATCCAGTTAACGGCAATCCATTACGTCTATTTGGCGTTTATCGTATTCATCATGGCGCTGCTGATCAGGCGGCGCGACACGACGATGATTTGCGTGGCCGGCATCTTTGTCTTGGGGCTTCTGGCGACGGAGACGCTCGGCGGTTCGGTATCCGGTGTGTTCAACTCCTTTGTCTACGCAACAAAAGAATTGATGGGAACGATTATGATCATTTCCATTATTGTGGCGATGAGCCGGGTGCTGATGATTACCGGCATCAATGAAACGATGGTGTCACCGCTGACCCGGTTTCTGCGCACGCCGGCGATGGCGTATTGGGGAATCGGCATCATAATGCTGGTTACCTCCCTCTTTTTCTGGCCTTCGCCGGCTGTCGCTCTGGTTGGTGCGGTCCTGCTGCCGGTGGCGCTCCGGGTCGGCCTGCCCGCGCTCGGAGCCGCGATGGCCATGAATCTGTTCGGCCACGGCATCGCCCTCTCCGGCGACTACATTATCCAAGGGGCGCCTAAGCTGACGGCGGACGCCGCGGGCCTGCCGGTCGCCGGCGTGATGGAGGCGAGCGTTCCGCTCGTCGCGGTCATGGGAATCGTGACGACCGCCGCCGCCTTCTGGATAATGCGCAGAGATCAGAAGAAGGGGACCTGGAGAGACGGACTCGTCTCGGCGGGGCGGACATCGGGCGTATTCGGGGAGCCATCTTCTCCCCCTCTTCACCCGGCCATACTTCATCCCCGGATGAAAAAATCGCTGGCCATCCTCATTCCGCTTCTGTTTCTCGCCGATGTGGCTGCGATGTTCCTTCTGCATCTTCAAGGCGGCGACGCGACCGCTCTGATCGGCGGCACCGCCGTCCTCATTTTAATCTTCGTTACCTTGCTCGCGCACCGCAATCAGGGGCTCGAGCAGATCACCTCCTACCTCATCGACGGCTTCGTCTTCGGCTTCAAAGTCTTCGGCCCCGTCATTCCGATCGCGGCTTTCTTCTACCTCGGCGACTCGGCTTTCACCGAGCTGTTCGGCACCGTCCTTCCCGAAGCCTCGCACGGCATCGTCAATGACCTGGGCGTGGCGCTGGCGAACTCCGTGCCGCTGAACGGCATCGTCGGCGCAGTCACGCTAACCGTCACCGGCGCCATCACCGGTCTTGACGGCTCCGGCTTCTCCGGCATCTCGCTCGCCGGTTCCGTCGCGCATCTGTTCGCCGCCGCCATCGGCTCCGGTGCCGATACGTTGACGGCGCTTGGCCAGATCGCCGCCATTTGGGTCGGCGGCGGCACGCTCATTCCCTGGGCCCTCATCCCGGCAGCGGCCATCTGCGGCGTCAGTCCGTTCGAACTGGCGCGCCGCAACCTCAAGCCCGTGCTTATCGGCCTTGCCGTCACCACCGTAGTCGCCATGTTTCTCGTCTGACTCCATCATTTTTCGCCTTCAAACGACAGCGGCGTTCTCCTAGAGGCGACGCATGGCGACGCGATTCTACAAATGATAGTTCTATACAGAACTACTAATATGATGGCGCTCCAACAAATGACCGACAGCCATGATCAGCAGCCAATGATCAGCAGCCAATGATCGGCTAAGAGAACAGGTCCCGCGCCATGCCAAGAAGCTTAAGTGTCTTGACATGGCCTTTATTTTTGGCCACCCTGTTGTACAAGCGTCCGCAGACGGAAAGGCTGAAATGAAGAGGGCCAAAGCACCTTGACCGGGAACGCGCGGTCCATCTGGCGGAGCCTGCCGGGCCTGTGCTATGATGATTTCCTGAACGAAGAAAAGGAGCGATATACATGCTTGAAATATCGGGTTACACAGCCGAGCAGGTCCCGGACCCGTTCGGTATTATTGCGGGAAACCGTTATGAGTTCATGATCAACCTGAACGTCCCGGAAGAGGACGAGCTGTACTCGGAGAACGGGGTCACCGTGCGGGTCATTGTCAAAGAGGATGGTGGGCAGGTAAGCGTCGTAACTTACGATCTGATCGAGACGACGACGCAGAAGCTGCTCGACTTCGATTTGGAAGATGACGAAGAGGAAGAGCTGGAAGCCTTTTGCAAGGAACATCTGCCGGAGCGTTAATCTCCTGCTGCGCCGGATACCTTTTCAACCGGATACCCTTTCAATAAGTACTGATTATATAGGCGGTATCTATCGGGAATATTGCTTACAAGTCTTGGACGGCCTGTCAGCACGGGGGTATAGTAGAAGGAAATATTCTACATAACGAGGTGCCCGTTCGTGATCCAAACCGTGCTGTCCACGCTGCTTGAAGTCATCGTCCCTTTGTCGATTCCGGTTATTTCCGGCGCGCTGCTGGAACGCTTTAAGCGTCTGGACACGAAGCCGCTGCTTATTCTGTACCTGTATTTTTTAAGCCCGGCCATTATTCTGGATACGCTGTTACACGCGGAAATTTCATTTGATGATATCTATCTGACGCTGGCGTTCTCCTTATCGAATCTGGTGGTTCTCTGGGGCGCGGCGGCGGCGATGGGCCGGGTGTTGAAGTTCTCCTCACCGGACCGGGCCGGGCTTACGCTGGTTTCCACCTTTACCAACAGCGTGAACTACGGCCTTCCGCTCGTGCTGCTCGCCTTTGGTCAAGCGGGACTCGACAAAGCCTCCGTGTATGTCATTGGCCAGATGATTATCGTCAACACGATCGGGATTTATTTTGCGGCAAGGTCCCATTTTTCCGTGAAAAATGCCGTTAAATCGGTGTTCTCCCTCCCCGCGATCTACGCCGCCATACTGGCGGTGCTGCTCCGGGCCTTTCACCTGCATCTGCCAGTTGAAGTGGAGAAGGGAGTTACGATGGCGGCGGGCGCATACTCTCCGGTAGTGCTGGCCATTCTGGGCGCGCAAATGATGAAGGTCGGCATGATGCCAGGGGTCAAGAGAGAACGCTCGGTGTTCTGGACGGGAATCGCGATGCGGGTACTGGCGGGACCGCTGCTTGCCCTGGTCATATTGGCCTTGCTCGGGATTACGGGAACGCTCCATTCGGTGCTTTTTATCCTTGCTTCCATGCCGGTGGCGGTTAACGGGGTTGTCCTGGCGGAACGTTATGGAGCGTCACCCTCGGTTGTCTCCCGCTGCATTCTTTGGACGACGCTGTCCTCCTTCCTGGTGCTTCCCATGCTTATCGCGGCAATTGCGGGGTAAAGCTCCGGCAGAGAACTTCTGACTCCTGTTTTCCGGTGAAACGGTGCATCCTGAAGAAGGAAGCCCGTTTCTTTTTGACATGCAACCAAAAGGTTTTATATAATGATAAAGTGAAACCAAAAGGTGTTATATTAAAAAGCGAAAGAGGGATAAGCAAAATGGAAGACAACCGGGGGAACAATCTGCCGGACGTGGTGCAGACCGTTGTTATCAATGCGCCGATCGGCAAGGTATGGGAAAAAGTATCGACAGCGGAGGGGATCGCGCAGTGGTTTATGCCAAACGACTTTCAAGCGGAGGTCGGCCATGAATTTCATCTGCAGTCGCCATTCGGCCCGACGCCGTGCAAGGTAACGGAGCTTGATCCGCCGAACAGTCTGGCCTTTACCTGGGATACTGAAGGCTGGACCGTTTCTTTTTACTTGAAAGAGCTGGGCGATCAGACGGAGTTTACGCTGATTCACGGCGGGTGGAAGCAGCCGGACGAGCTCATCGGCAAAGCGAACGAGAAAAGCTCGGTCATTCATGGCCGGATGGCGGGCGGCTGGGCAGCCATTGTGCAGGAGCGGCTGAAAAAGGCGGTCGAGGCTTAATATGGCGGCGGCGGAGAAGCATGATGTGTTTCAGGCGATTGCCGATCCGACCCGCCGGCAGGTGCTGAAGCTGCTTTCCGAGAAGGAGAGGCCGATCTCTGAGATTGCCGCCCATTTTCCGGTAAGCCGTACGGCTATTGCCAAGCATCTGCGTATCCTGTCTGAGGCGGAGCTGGTCAGCGGCCGCAAGGCCGGCAGGGAGAAGCTGTACCGCCTGCACCCGGAACCGCTGCGGGAGCTTCAGGATTGGCTGTCGTATTACGAACGGTTCTGGAGCAACAAGCTGTCCATTCTGAAGCATATCGTCGAAAATGAAGAATAAACGAAACCGGCCATCCGCGAGCATGATCGCGAATGACCGGTTTTTTTGACTGAACAGCTTCTGGTCTGTCCCCTTATTCAAAAGGATAGGTGATGCCCCACTGCCCTCTGACATTGCTCATAATATCCATCACGTCCAGGGACAGCTGAAGCGTAGGGCTGCCGCCCGACTGGATCGCCTGCTCCATATGCTTGATTTCATACTCGAGCGCCGCTTCCGTCTCTCCGGCTTCAACCGTTTCCGTCGTACCGTCCAGATATTGAATGACAGCTTTGGAGGCACGGGGGAAGTTATCGACCGTGATAAAGCCGTTTTCTCCAGCGACGACGCCTCTTTTCGGCATTTTGGCGCGCATCGTCAGTGCGACGACGGCCATTTCGTTGGCCTTGTTCTTCAGAATAATGCCCGACTGCTCATCGACGCCGGTCTCGAACGGCTTGACGGTAGTAAGCACCTCATGCGGCTGCTCGGACAGGAAGTATCGGGCGAATGACAGGGCATAGGTGCCGATATCGAGCAGCGCTCCCCCGGCCAGATCTTTACTGAAGAACCGATTGTTCACGTCGTATTCCTTATGGCTGCCGAAGGAGACCTGGATCATTTTGAGCGGGCCGATTTTGCCGCTGTCCAGAATTTCCCGGAGCTTGGCGTACAAAGGCATGTGGTAGATCGTCATCGCTTCCGCCACGATCAGCCCTTTCTCTTCGGCCAAAGCTGCAATTTCCCGCAGCTGGGTGATATTGACAGTGATCGCCTTCTCCGCAAGCACGTGCTTGCCCTGTTTCAGGCTTTCAATTATATATTCATAGTGATTGCTGTGCGGCGTGGAGACGTAGACGGCGTCGATTTCAGGGTCCTGCAGCATTTCGTGATAATCACAGTAGGCTTTGGAGACTCCGAACTTTTCGGCGAAGCTCTGCGCTTTATCCACACTTCGAGATCCTACAGCATACAGCGTGCCGCCGTATTGCTTCATCGCTTCGGCGAAGTCTTGGGCGATTCCGCCCGGCCCAATAATGCCCCATTTGATTGTACTCAACTCAATCCCTCCGTTTCGCTTGTTTGAACCCGAGTTCGACTACCTCATCTGGTGCACATATGTGCTAAACAAACAAAAAAGGTGCTAAACATTTCCCTAGAGTATATAACCGGGAGGGCCATCTGTCAATTCTGTGGGGAGCTTGCTGTGGGGAGCCTGCCTAGGGGCGGTGCAAGCGCAAGAAATGCCGTCAATCGGACGGTTATTGGTGGGGAAAATGCCCTTGTAACGTTAAAGCATAGCGTGTAATATAAAGGGCGTGCTTTTTTCAAAATGTAAGAAACGATAAGAAAAAAACAATTGGACTCATATAATCGTGGGAATATGGCCCATAAGTTTCTACCGGATGACCACAGCAATTGTCCGACTATGAGTGAACAGCGCGACCCGGGTTTGAGGCGGAGCGGACACGCCTGCCGTGTTACACCATAAGGGACATCACCCGGAGGGGCAGATTCACTTGAGAGAAACGCTCAAGGAATCTGTCCTTTTTTGCTTTATGCAAAGTGTAGGGAGATTTACGGGCTATTTCAGGTTTCCGAAAAGGAAGAAGGAGCGGAAGAAGCAGAGATGAAAGTATTGGAAGAACGCATTAGACAGGAAGGACAGATCTTGTCCGATACGGTGCTGAAGGTGGACTCGTTCCTGAATCATCAGGTCGATACCGGCCTGGCGCTTGAAATCGGGAAGGAATTCGGCCGGATCTTCGGCGGCAGACCGATCACCAAGGTGCTGACGATCGAGGCGAGCGGCATCCAGTTTGCCATGGCGGCGTCAATTGCGCTAAGCGTACCGTTTGTGTATGCCAAGAAGAAGAAAGCTGTGACCCTCTCTGAGCAGGTCTATTCGGCGCCGGTTCACTCGTTCACGCGTCAGGAATCGTATCAGGTCTGCATTTCGCAAAAATATCTCGGCCCCGGCGACAAAGTGCTCATCGTCGACGATTTCCTCGCCACGGGCGCGGCCCTGGTGGGCCTGGTCGATATTGTGCGTGAAGCGGGAGCCGAGCTGCTGGGCGTCGGCTGCGTCATCGAGAAGTGCTTTCAGGAAGGCCGCGGGCTGCTGGAGGAGATGGGCGTGGAGGTTCATTCCCTGGCCCGGATTTCGGCGATGGCGCCGGGAGAAGTGCATTTTATCGAAAATGAGGAAATCACCGGGGGCCTTTCGAAGACGAAGGATGCCCGGGAAATGACGGCTCCGGCCGCCGTGCAGGAAGCGCAGCAGGCCTGATTGCCTTTGAGGCGTAGAAATATAGCATCAGATTGAAAGTAACGGATATCGTTCCCTTAAGGACGGTATCCGTTTTTTCTGCTGAATCACCGGATATGCAATCGGTGAGCTCAGGAATCATGGTGGCACTTGTAACGCGCGGTCTCCTCTAAAGCGCTGCCGGAGAACGAGATCATGAAACTTTTTCCAGGTAATCTCGTCCAACTATTATGAAAGGGACATGAAGAGGAGGTTGGTAAGAAATGAGAACTGGCAGACTGGCGGCCGTTGTTCTGGCTGCGGCGCTCGGTTGGGGTGCGAGTACAGCGTTTGGTGCCGAGGTTTCCCCGATTTTGCTGAATTATAAGAATTTGGATCTTGCAAGCAAGGCAACCGTCTCGGCGGGAACAACATGGGTCCCTCTCAAAACCTTTGCAATGGATATGGGATATTCGGTCGTATGGAACCAGGCATCCAAAACGGCCGTTTTGACGCGTCCAAGGCGGCAGATTACCGTAACGGCTGGCTCCAAAGTCGCCAAAGTGAATGGAACCGCATTTCAGCTTGCGAAGCCGGTACGCATTGTAGCAGGCACCGTCTATATTCCGCTTGTAAGCGGAACAGGCGCGCTGGGAGGAAGAATCGGGCGTGATCCGGATAGAGGCAATGTGAATATCATCGACGAGGCGCGGTTTGTCACGGCCGCCGTCCCTGATATGACGTATTGGGTATCGCAGCATACAGGCGAAGTCTACATCTCCCCTTCCGCCTCGGGACAGCCGGCGCTTCTGGGCAAGCTGCCTCTGATTGAATCATCGTATATGCATAATCTGGAGATAAAGACAGTGGCCCGGGGAACGCATTTGCTTGTGTTAAGCGACAACCACTACGCCATGTTCAATAATTTCAGCAATGTATACCAGGCGTTAATCCGGGACGGCAAAATCGTTAAGCAGATGGACTTTCATCTCATGGCTCCGGCCTATTCGGAAGATCCGAAGGTCTCGTCCACGCAGCTGTATATAAGAGACGACGACAGCGTGCAGTATATTAACGGCGACGGCAGTTTCGGCAGGCTGTATGACATAGAGGCGCTTACCGGACAGGGCGGCAAGTTCACCGTCGAATATGCAGCTCCCGATGCGCTGATCCTCCGCTTCATCGATACGTCGCACTTGTATTTAATTCAAAACCGCACGGATGCCGCCGTCAATCTGAACAAGGAACTGGTTACGCCCGAAGATTGGAAGGACTGGGAGAAGTCCGACGGCCAAGACCCCTACGTGCTAGCAAGAATGCTTATTCTGACCAAGCGCGACGGGAACCGGCTGACACTGACGTACCGTTCGCTTGCGAACGACAAGAGCAGAACGGTGATGTACAGCTTGTCGCCCGGATAAAACGGATGAGGTTATTCCGCTTGGGCATCCCAGTGGCTGGATCATATGGCTCTGTGCCGGGAAGCCAAAACAGCGACAGATATGGACAAACAATACCGAACCTGTCGCTGTTTTTAACTTTAAAATATCCAAAGAATAACAATAACAATTAATGCAATAATAGCCAATCCGATAAGCAAATCCGTTACCTGTCTCCAAAAGCCGCGGACGCCTTCTGTATGAAGTTTTTTCTCATTGATATCATGATTAGCTTTATGACCGCCGGGGTCTGTGGAATTTGCAGGGGGTCCTGGATTAAAGAAGTCACTCATTTGAACATCTCCTTTACCATGATTATATCACCATAATATTCCATTAATAAAACTTATGGGATTTAAGAACAGCGCCCCTTTACTTCAATTTGAAATGCAGGGCGCTTTATTAACGTATTTCGTTTCGTGGATCTGGCCGACGAGAAATTTCGCGATGTCCGAATTGGTAATGCGTCTTCCCGGAATGTCCCTTAGATTTTCCTTGATGCGCCCCGTTTCCAATCCCTCTACCACAAAAGGCAGACGCACCAGAGTCCACTGGATATCGCTTTGCCTAAGCAGCTCCAGTTCCTTTTTGCGGTCCGAGATCATCTTGCCGTACAAAATGGCGAACAGGGCGGAGACGATCCGGCTTGATAACGACTTCCTGTCGCCCTGGACGTCCAGCGAACCGCCTGCAACCCCTATGTACCGGGTAATTCCGTACTCTCGCATGACCGTGAGGACCGTATGGGTGACGCTGCTGTAATGCGGTTCGGCTCTTACAGGCTGCCCAAAGGTGTTAATCACGGCATGGCAGCCCTCCAGCAGTGAACGAATGTCCCGCACGTTTTGGGCGTCTCCGGCAATCACCTGCAGTCGGTCGTCCTTCATGTTCACTTTATCCGGATTCCGGGCAAGCATACGAACGCTGTAGCCGCTCTCCAGCGCTGTTCGCGCGAGATAACGGCCTGCTTTGCCTGTTCCTCCGATGATGGCTATCGCCTTCCGTTGTTCCAACAGTTGATCCTCCTTATTAAAAAGTGTACATCTGGCAGCGCGCCGCCGATCATAGGCCATCTTTTGAAACGCCGGTTTCCTTGGAGAGCTGAGCCTCGAGCTGCGGGCTACCGGAATTCCCGGCTTCGCGTCTTCCTTCCGCCAGGTTCAGCCCCGCTACACCCGCGATGATGAGCAGGATGCAAATGATTTTGATAAGCGACATTCGTTCACCGAACAGTACCCAGCCGATCCCTGCCACCAAAGCGGTTCCCGCGCCGGACCAGATCGCGTAGGCGACACTGACGGAGACACCTTTCAGCGCCAAATTAAGCAGGGTCAGGCTAATCAGATAACAGACCGCGAGCAGAACGGAAGGCACAAGCTTCGTAAAACCCATGGACAGCTTCATGAATGTGGTCCCGGCCACCTCTGAGACTATTGCGGCAAGCAGCAGCAACCAGTGCATAATCTCACCTCTTCCTTATCCCGTCTAACATAATGTCAACCATTTCGTCCAGCGCTTGTCTGAGCGTTATCGTGATCCCGCCCGCGGAGGATTGCTCCATTAACCGGTACAGCCCCCCGATGTACAGCTGAATGAACAGAACTTTATTGAAATCTTCAAGCAGTCCTTCAGCCTGAGCCGCCGCCAGCATTTGGGTCACACCATCCCATTGTTCCGTCAAAAAAGAATCCACAATGCTCCATACATTCGGGTAATAACGCTGCAGCTCGTGCAGACGCTTGATATCGAAGAACTGAAAGTCGCGCGGAAAAAGGACGAGCAAGGCTCTCAGCTTATCCATTGTTCCCAGCTTCGGATCACTCACGATCGACTGCTCAGTCTGCGCGAGCTCATCAATGGCCAGCCGAACCATATCCAGAATCAGCTCTTCTTTGGACGAATACACCTGGTAGATCGTTTTGGTGCTGAGCCCGCAGCGCTTCGCCATATCCGCCATTGTAAAGCGGAAGCCGGACTTGTAAATCTCCTGCCGGGCCTCGGCAAGTATTCTTTGTTTCAAAAGTAGCCCTCCCTTCTCTCAATGGGAAACGCGGAAAATATATCGTTTTAATTATTTTATTTGAGCCAAGACTGTATTGTCAAACGTGACTCCCAGAGATCAACCTGATCTGCCAGTGAAAAAAGATTGCCTACGGTAGGACGAACGCATTATTCTATTATGGGAAGGTTTTACATTCTCCTGGCAGTTTCCATGAAACATTAGGCGGAATTTCCCCGTATTAGAGGATAATCGAATCATGAAGGGAAGGTTGTTCGCTTGGACAATGGAATGAGCGTTATTTTATATGAAAAAATGCCGGACGGCGCACTGAATGCGATCGAAGAACGCGTATGGAACGCCACTATGATCGCCGCGCTGGAGCATGTCAATTATTTAGTGGTCGGCGGCCGCGAATTCGAAACGGTGGAGGGCAGGCTCAATTTGGATGAGGGCAAGCTTGAGCTGCTGCTCGTTCCGATGAGGACCGAATAGGCAGAAGATTAACATTCAAGGGAGGCACCCGCTTTGGGTAAAGACAATGAAAGAGGAAAGGAATCGCTGAAGGAACAGGAGCCGGTTGTGAGCGGCAAGCCGGTTCGCGTGCTGTCTACCTCGCTCGGAATCGCTTTGCTGGCCAATGCGCTGTTCGTTCCGGGCGCTTCGACGGCAAGCTCGTCGGCTGATGAGCCGACTTTGGTGTCCTGGTCTACAGAAGAGGTCAAGGCCTATTTCGACAAAAATGTGGACTGGAACATCCCGTACCCCGATCAGAAGGAGGAGGAAACGGCTCAGCCCACCCAGGCTCCGGGTGTGACCTCGTCGAACGGGACGACGGTCATCAACAACTACGGCGGCTATAACTCCGGCTTCGGCTGGGATGATCTGCTGCTGTATCACATGCTGTTTGGCGGCGGTTCCAGCTATTCGCCGAGCCGATGGTATGAACATCGCAAAACCTATTATGGAGGTACGCATACGGTCTATAAACCGCGTACTTATAACAGCACGACATTTCAGAACAAGCCGGTGGTCGGCTCCGTGGTGAAGCCGAAGACCTCCACCTCCACGACAGGCACCATTACGAGACGGTCGACGTCTTCCAAGGCGGGCGGGATCGGCGGCAAGTCGAGCGGCCTAAGCTCGTCCGGTTCGTCGTCCAGCTCAAGATCGTCGGGCCTTGGGTCCAGCTCCCGGTCCAGCTCGGGCAAGAGCGGCGGGTTCGGGTTCGGCGGATGACGGAGCCTGTATTTCAGTGGCTGGAGCATCCCGGCGAAGACCGGGCCTCCAGAGTGGAGGAGCTGGGGCGTCTGGGCTTTGCCTGGGCAGACCTCGAGGACGAGGAATATTGGCTGGACGGAGTCGCCGTGATGAGAGAGGACACCTACCGGGAGCTTGAGGAAGCATCCTCCCGGCTGTGGGCCATTCTCGACAAGACCGCGCGCTATATTCACCGCAGGCACGACCTGTACGCGCTGCTCGCCATCCCGGAAGTGCTGTGGGAGATGCTGGACAGTGCGCCGCTCGCTCCGCCTGGGCTGATCAGCCGGTATGCGCGGTTTGACTTCGCTATTGATGAGACAGGCAGCATCAAGCTGCTGGAGCTGAACGCCGACACGCCGACCGGTTATGTGGAGGCGTCCATTGCAACACCATGGATATGCGCGCAGGCGGGCATTCCCACCGTGAACGGCAGGATGCCGGAGCTGGTCGCCGCGGCCTGGGGCGAAGAGCGGCCGGACACCGCGGCCTGCGTGAACTACGGAAGCCATCTGGAGGATTCCGGCACGATCGAAGCGCTGGTCCGTCACAGCGGACTCGCGATCCAATGCGTCGACTGCCTGGAGCTTACCATTGAAGATGGAACGGTAAGAGACGGGCAGGGCCGTGTGATTCACCGGATGTTCGCTCTGTACCCGAAAGAGTGGATGGCGGTGGATGAGGGCGGCGACGCCTTGGCGTATGCTGTCGAGACCGGCCAGCTCACGCTGTTTAATCCGCCGCACAGCATTTTGCTTCAGTCCAAAGGGCTGATGGCAGCAGTCTGGGGCATGTATGAGCTGGGCTTTTTGTTCAGCGAAGAAGAGCGGGAGACCATCGCCAAATATATTCTGCCTACGTACAACAAGCCGGTGTTCTCGGGAAACTTCGTGTCCAAATCGATGTTCGGCCGCGAAGGCGGCTCTGTGCGTATGTATGACGAATCCGGCAGCCTGGAGCTTGAGGATGAGGACGGCTTCGACAGCAGCGTGCTGTTCCCTTCCGTCTATCAGAAGAGGGCGGAGCTGGCGAGGATTCATACCTCTGAGGGCGAGCTGCATCTGCTTACGGGCATGTTCATGATCAACGGCCGGCCCTGCGGACTGCTGGGGCGGGGCGGCGGGCTCATTACCGGAAATACAAGCCATTTTATTGCTATGGGAGTGAGAGCAATTGCGCAAGAATAAGGATAAGACGCCGGGCGAGAGCTCAAGAGGGCTTTGGAGAAAGCGGCCGCTCCGCTTGGCCTTTCTGCTGCTGATTATCGCGGCGGTGCTGGCGCTGGCCGGCTGCTCTGATAATCCGGACAGCGTATTTTCTACAGATTCAAGTGCGACGTCGACCAGCGATGTAGCCAGAGTGCCGTGGGATTACCGGGTCGTGGAGGGGACGGTCGGCGATCTGATCGGCAGCGATATGACGATTCTGCCGAACAACGAGATGCTGCCCAACGACGGCAACTACGCAACAGGAGACAAAATCTATACCCTTCAATACATGGACGCCGAAATTACGACGGATGCCGATCAGAAGAACCAGGTCCGCCTGTCTTCATGGTCTACGATCAAATCCTACAAGGATTTGAAATCGGCGACCGATGATCTGAAGAATCTGAAGGTATCGGTAACAACGGACGTCGATCTGATCGGCGTATACAAGACGAAATACAAGGACAAGACAAGAAACTTTGCCGTTGTGGAGCTGCCGTCGGGTAACCGGATCAAGCAGCCGATCGACGATAAGCGCTACACCGCGATGGAGAAGAAGAAGACGGTGCAGGTCGTGCTGGAAGAAGTTCACGATTTTGCCGATTATGATTTGGCTTATGCAAAATTTCGGGGGTGGGCGAATTGACGGTCGTTATCAATATTCTGGTTAGTGTCATTTTCATCATCGCGCTTCAATTGCTGGGGATGCTGATCTTCAGCTGGATGACCCCGTTCAAAGATATGGAGGAGCTGAAGAACGGCAATGTTGCCGTAGGTCTGGCGCTTGGCGGGAAATTTCTGGCGACCGCGATAATTCTCGGTGTGGCGGCCTATACAAACTCCTCAATCTGGTTTATGGTGCTCTGGTTCGCTGTCGGCTATATCTGTCTGGTGGCGGCGTACTGGATTTTCGAGCTGGTCACGATCGGCTTTAAAATCTCCGACCATCTGAAGCAGGGCAATGTCGCGGTGGGAACGCTGCTGTGCTTTGTTTTTATTGGAACCGCGTTTGCGGTCAGCAGTCTGATTATTTAACGATTTGAAGGCCCGCAGGGCTGTCCTTAAAGCCGTCAATCGGCGGGCGGCTTTGCGGGCTTTTGTGGAACGTCCGGGGAGGGTGACTGCCATTCACTTTTTGTTAAAGCTGTCTACTATGATGACCAACGTCAGGAAAAGAACGATCGGTCTGAGCATTCTCTTGTTTGTCGGGATTAGTGCAACGGTTGCCTTCCTGCTGGAACCGGATACGTTCGGCAGCTGGTTCAATTCATTCTATTGGGTGATGACGACTATGGCGACGGTCGGATACGGGGACTTTTTTGCTAAGACCGTCATCGGCAAAATATTTACGATTTTTCTATACATTTTCGGCATCGGGCTGCTTAGTCTCGTGATCGGAAAGGTTATCGACGCAATCGCGGAAATTGGAAGGCAGAGGAGGGCGGGGAGGTTGCCGTTTTTTGGAGAGGATCATGTTATTCTTATCAACTGGAGCAAAAAGGCGCAGGCGGCGGTAGGCGAAATTCTCAGCTATACGCCGGACGGTCACATCGTTGTTATCGACGAATCGGGTCAGCATCCGCTGGAGCAGATGAAGCAGGTTCATTTCATCAGCGGCGACCCTTCCTCCGACGATATCCTGGTGAAGGCGGGACTCGCCAAGGCCAAGGCGGCCATTATTTTCGGCGATATCCGGATCGACGAGCCCGCGCTCGTGGACGGCAAATCGCTGCTGATCGCTTCCAGCATTGAACGCATTGCGCCGGATGTACATACCACTGTGGAAATCATGCAGGAGAAGAACGTGCAGAACTTCCGGCATGTCCGGGTCAACGACTTCGTCCTGTCGCATGACGCCGTCTCCCGGCTGGCGGTAAGAGCGGCGCTGCAGGAGGGGAATCCCGAGGTCATTACACAGCTTATCAGCCGCTCCCATGGCGACGATATTTACGAGGTGCCGGTAGACCGGTCGTGGAAAACCTACGGGGACGCTTTTCAGGACCTGCTGCGCCAAGGGGCCACCCTGATCGCCGACCGCCATGATCTTGGGATCAACCGCAGGCTGGACGATCCGATCCCGGCGGATGCGAGGCTGTATGTCGTCTCCGACGAGGCCACCTACCGGAAAATCGCGGGCAAAACGGGATAACGGCAATGAAAGAAATTCCGCTTGAGAAAGGAACAGGAGCGCTATGGCCAGTATCAGAACACTGAACGAGGTGCCGCTGAGTACGGCGCTGGAAGCTTGGAATACGGGATTTGCGGACTATTATGTTGATTTGTCGATGAAATCGCTGGCTTTTGTCTCCCGGATGAACAATGAGGATCTGCTGCCCGAGCAGTCCATCGTGCTCTTCGATGGTGAGCGGCCGGCGGGCCTAACGCTGAACGGCATCCGCATGGTGAACGGAAGCAAGGTGGCCTGGAACGGGGGGACCGCCGTCGCCCCCTTTTACCGGGGCAAGGGAGGCGGGCGCCAGCTGCTGGAGGAGAGCATCCGGCGCTACCGGGAGGAAGGCGTCGATCTGGCGACACTGGAAGTGTTCGTGCAGAACGCCCCGGCCATTGCGCTGTATGAGCGGTGCGGCTATGTGAACAAGGGCATGACGCGGTTTTACGAGCTGCCCGCCGGAGCCCGGCCGTCAAGGGACTCGTCTCTTGGGGCGGCCGCTCCGATTGAGGTTCGGGAAGCCGACGTGGCCGAGGTGGCATTGCTTCCCTTCTACCGCCACCGCGGGCCGTGGCAGACGCACTGGCTGAGCCTGAAGGGCGATCGCTGCCTGATCGCGGAGCAGGAAGGACAAGCGGCCGGATATCTTCCGTTCCGGCGGATTTATTCTGGGACCGGCGAGTTGTCCGCGCTGCTGATTTATCCGTGCGGCGTGGCAGGCGGCCGCATGGACGCGGAGGCGATCGCGGACACGCTGCTGTCCCGGCTGCTCTCCAGCATCCCGGACGGCACGGGAGCTAGAGCCGTTCATATTCCGGCCGCTGACGCCTTTTTTACAGCTGTACTGGAGCGGGCCGGCTTTGTCCCGGCACATGAGCTGCTGTATATGGAGCTGGCATTGACGGATACCGTGCCATCATAGGTCCGCCCCGGTAATTTCCGAAATTTTTCACGAAAGCGGTCATTTTGTTGAAAGCTTTATCCAAAAGTAGGGTAAGTTAATAAAGATGTCTATTTTATTTAAGAAAGAGGGAGTTACGATGAGAGAAGGCATTCATCCGAAATACCAGCCGGTCATTTTCTATGATGCCAGCGCGGATTTTAAATTTCTGAGCGCTTCCACCAAGTCTTCGAACGAGACGATGGAGTGGGAGGACGGCAATACGTATCCGGTGATCCGGGTCGATTCCAGCTCGGCTTCCCATCCTTTCTATACCGGAAGACAGAAGAATATCGACACCGGCGGCCGCATCGACCGCTTCAATCAGCGGCTGAACTACAAGAAATAACGCCAAGGGTATATATCGGCCAAAAAGGACCAAACGCGTCAGGCTTCGGCCGTCTGCGGTTGGTCCTTTTTTTCGTTCTATCCTCAGGCTATATTTTGCGGAACAACGATCTCCAGCCGAACACCTGCACCCGGACGAGCAGCTTACTCAGCCAGTACGCCAGCACGTACAGAAGAAGAAACACCAGCACCAAGGGGCGGAATACGACCCAAAGCACGATCCAGACGAAAAAAAACTGCCAATTGCGAAGCCGTTTCTTCATGAGTAAAGGCAGGAGCAGCACGCGGTAGAACCAGTATTTCTTCTGCAGGCTGTTCAAATACTCGCGGCGGATTTGCTCGTCTGTAGGATCGATTCGGACCGCGTTCTTCATGAACTCGATCTCTTTGGCGTAATCGCCCCGTCTTTCCGCCGCCCAGGCGAGATAGAGAAAGGTCTGGTCGTCCTCGGGATCGTAGAACAGCGCCATGCGCTCCGACGAGAGCGAGCCTTCGAAATCGTGTGAGTTGGCGCGCAGATAGCTGTCGGCTGCGAGGAACAGGGAGCGGTCCGGAGCAAGCCGGAGGGCAAGGTCCATTTCCTCCCGGGCCGCCTGAAAATTCCCCTTTTTATGGTAAATATTGAATTTGAGAAAAGGATAATAGCTTTCCAGCGGATCAATCCGCTGCCCTTCCGCCGCCGCTTCCAGGAACAGCGCCTCATTGCCCTGCGAATACAGCGATACGGCCCGCACGAACCAGCCGAGCGCGTTCTCCGGATCACAGCGGAGCGCCTCCGCCGCCCAATGCAGCGCATGGTCATAACTGCCGGCCTTCATATGGATTTGCGCCAGCATTCCGTATGCATCGGCGTTCTCCGGATCTTCGCGTATCCACTTTTCCGTCTCCTCAATGGCCTCCGCGAAGCGCCGCCAGTTCATCAGCTGAAAGGCACGCTCACAGTGGAAGCCGTCAGGGCTGTGCAAGCTCACGAGCATCACCGCCTGTTCATTTGATTCGGTGGGTCTTCACGTATTCCAGCACCTGCTCGTAATCTTTGTTGATATCGCTAAAGGTCGCGTAGTTCTTAGCTGTGGAGAACCAGTCCAGTGTCGTCGGTTTGCGTGCCTCGATGCTCGCCTTCATATCTTTGTCCGTAATCGGCTGAATGCTGCCGCTCTCAAGCGAACGCTCGATCGCCCGTTCCACCGCATCTCTGACAATCTGCTCCAGATCGGCGCCCGAGAAATGCGCCGTCATCTCGGCCCAGCGCTTCAGGTTCAGCCCTTCCTGCGGCTTACCCTGAATCTTCAGGCCAAGGATAAGCTCCCGCTCCGCCGGCTCAGGCGGCGGCACGAAGAACAGATGATTGAACCGTCCCGGCCGCCGTAGCGCCGAATCGAGGTACCAGGGGGTATTCGTCGCACCGATGACGAGGACTTCATGGTTGAAGGACTGCAGTCCGTCGAGTTCGATCAGGAGCTGGTTGACCAGCATGCGGTTATGGTGCTGGTGCATCTGATGGCGGCTTCCGCCCAGCGCGTCGAGCTCGTCGATGAATAGGACGCAGGGCTTTTCCTGGCGCGCTTTTTCAAAGAAATCATGCAGATTATGCTCGCTTTCTCCGATGTACATGGAAAGAATGGCCTGCAGCTCGACATGCAGGAAGTTGGCGTTGATCTCCCCGGCGATCGCCCGGGCAAGAAACGTCTTGCCGCAGCCCGGAGGCCCGTACAGCAGGAGACTGCCTCCCGCTGTCTTTCCGAAGGCCTGGAACATTTCCGGCTGCTGAAGCGGCAGAATAAAGTTCAGGCGGATTTTTTTCTTGAGTTGTTCCATTCCGCCGACATCCTGAAAGGTAACCTTAGGCTGCTCGGTTTCGACAAGGCTGCTCTCGTCTCCGTTGAACGAAATCACCTTAAGTTTTGGTCTGATCCGGTTCTTATCCTGCTCGTCATGAGGCACGGCATTCACGCCCTTTCACCCAAAAGCGCCTGCTGCTGCTGAAAAGCGTTCCTAATGAACGTGTCAAGTAGCAGAGGACGCAGCTTATCTAGTATTATAAGCAATCAAAAAAAGGGACGCAATTTGCCCGGTTCCTCCAAGGCTTCGCTGTATGCAGGCGGGGGGCTTGTGCTACAATGGGTTTGCAATTCCAAGCGGGAAGGATGAACACATATGAATCAACCCATAAACGAGCGGGAAATGATCGCCTATATCGCGGGCAAGACGAAAGCCGATCCCCAAGCGATCACGCTTATTTTGAAGCATGAACAGACGTTTATTAACAGCGCCAAGGCGAACGCCAAGGGAGACGTCGACATCGACAGCGACGATCTGGTCGATTATGTGCTCAGCCGCCGCGACGTCAAGCTGGACGAGCTGACGGTCGAGCGGATTCTAGATGCGGAGATGGACTACCTGATGGATAAGGGCTTGGCCGGCTACGTCGATTAACCAAGGCGGCGATGGTCTTTCGGCCTTGTCGCCGGGAGGCCGCCGCTTCCAAGAGCGGTTGACAGGCAATAAAAGAGCAGGGCCGGGAAAGAAGCTGTTTCTTTCCCGGCCCTGCTTATTTGATAATATCAGGAAGTATAAACTTCTAAGACCAGACTCCCTGATATTGCAAGAAAAACAACCACTTAAGAGGGATTCGGCAACATCTTCGAGAGGCTCCGATGGGAGTTTTTCTTATTTTCGGCCGTATCCCGGCTTTAGGAAGGAATGAAGGCTCCGCCGCTTCCATGAAACGCGGTCAGGTCAGCGCGGACTTCGCCCCGCCTTCGGCAGGGCCGCGCTCGACCAGCGCGTATTTCTCCCAGGCGCGGCCGCGCCAGCGGAAATACATAATGACCGCCCGCGTCCATTCGTCGGCGGCATTCGCGATCCAGACCCCGGCAAGCCCCAGATGAAACTGGAAGACGAGCACGTAAGCCAGAGGCAGGCTCATGCATACCATGGAGATCAGCCCCATGTATACCGGAAAGTTGGCGTCTCCCGATGCCCGCAGGGAATTGATGATGATCAGATTGGTGGTCCGCCCCGTCTCCAGCAAGAAGCTGAGCAGCATCACCTGAGCCCCCATTAGAATGATATTCCCATTGTCCGTGAACAGCCCGAAGAGCGGGATGCGGAAGGCGATGACAACCAGGTCAATGAGTACGGTGGCGAGCAGCGCCCATTTGACGCTTTGGAACACCCGCCTGTAGGCCTCCTGCGGCATCTTCGCTCCCACAAGGTGACCGACGATAATGGAGGTGCCCATCGCTACCGCCATGCTGAACAGGTATACATAGCTTGAAATATTAAGCGCATATTGGCGGGTCGCCAAAGCTTCCGCGCCCAAATAAGTGATATACAGCGTGAACACGAGTTGGCATGCCTGGTAAATAATCGACTCGAAAGCGGAAGGGATGCCGATTTTCAGTATTTTCATGACGTAGCTTTTGCTTAGGAAAATATAAGAAGACCACTTGATGCGCACTTCCATGATCCGGTACATCAGCAGGAAGAACAGGAACAGGCAGATCAGGCGGCTGAGCACGGTTGAAATGGCCGCGCCCTGCACGCCGAGCGCCGGGAAGCCGAAGTGGCCGAAGATCAGAATATAGTTGAAGACCACGTGCAGAATGTTCATAAGCAGCGACAGCAGCATCGTCTGTTTGGTGAAGCCGTGGGTGCGAATCGTGGCCGCAAGGGCGTTAATCAGCGCCTGGAAAAAAATAAAACCGCCAACAATAACAATGTACGTCTTCCCGTAGACAAAAATATCGCCCTGTATGTTTAGGACGGACAGCAGGGTTCCCCCGAATACGAGGAAGATCATGCTCAGCAGCGCCCCTAGGCCCAGACTGAGCGTAATGGAGCTTGCGGTAACGTCCGCCGCTTCGAGCAGCTTTCTGGAACCGAGGTACTGGGAGATGACGATGGCTGCGCCGTTTCCGACTACGCTGAGCACGAGGATGGCGATTTGGATGATCTGGTTTGCAGCCCCTACGCCGGATACGGCATCGTCGGAAACGGAGCTGATCATAAACGTATCTACTGTACCCATCAGCATGAACAGAAACAGTTCGAGGAAGATCGGCCAGGTCAGCTTGACGAGACTGATTTTTTCATGGGAGGGGCTTTCATTTTCCGTCTTGTTCACAGCGGTGTCAGCAGCCATGAGGGTCACCTTCTTTTTGTAAAGTCAGGTTCTTTCGATCAATTTCCAAAGGATCATATTAGCACAGCTTTTGGATAAAATCACCCCTTTTTCCCGTGTAACCACAAGATTATGGTGTTCTGAAATTTTCTGCGGATTAGCCAATAGTATCCTCCAGGTGACTACACCACGGCAAAGTGCCTACTTCCTAAATGGAAATGTACTGTCTACTATAGACGTAGCAATAAATTATATATCCACGAAGGAGACATGACACCCATGAAACTGCAATTGGCGCTTGATTTGGTAGACATTCCCGGAGCGAAAGAAGTAGTAGCGGAGGTTGCCGACTATATAGATATTGTTGAAATTGGAACCCCGATCGTGATTAATGAAGGACTGCACGCTGTAAAAGCGATCAAGGATGCTTTTCCGCAGCTTACGGTATTGGCCGACCTGAAGATTATGGACGCGGGCGGTTACGAAGTGATGAAAGCCTCTGAAGCGGGCGCGGATATTATTACCGTACTCGGCGTTTCCGACGACTCCACGATCAAAGGCGCGGTTGAAGAAGCCAAGAAAAGCGGGAAGGAAGTTCTCGTCGACCTGATTAATGTCAATGACATCAAAGGCAGAGCGGCGGAAGTGGACGCTCTTGGCGTCGATTACATCTGCGTTCATTCCGGATACGATCATCAAGCCGAAGGCAAGAACTCCTTTGAGGATCTGCAGGCGATCAAGAGTGTGGTCAAGCAGGCCAAGACGGCCATCGCGGGCGGCATCAAGCTGGACACGCTGCCTGAAGTGATCGAGGCGAAACCGGACCTTGTCATCGTAGGCGGAGGCATTACCGGACAAGACGACAAAAAAGCAGTTGCTGCTGAAATGAAGCGTCTTGTCAGTCAGTCATAAGCGGCCGATGAACACCGTACAATACGCGGAGGAAATTATCAATGAGCTGCAGCGTTCCGTATCCCGGCTTCCCGTGCAGGAAGCGGAGGAACTCGCCGAACGGGTTCTTCGCGCAAAACGGATATTCCTTGCGGGAGCAGGAAGATCCGGTCTAATGGGACGGGCGTTCGCCATGCGGCTGATGCATGCTGGCAAGGAAGCTTATGTGGTCGGAGAAACGGTGACTCCCGGTATATTCGAGGGAGATTTGCTTATCCTCGGCTCCGGCTCGGGAGAGACGCAGAGCTTGATCGCGATGGCGAATAAAGCCAAGGCTTTGGGCGCGGGCGTAGCCGTGGTTACGATCAACCCGGAGTCGACGCTTGGACGTCTGGCCGATGATACGGTGAAGCTCCCCGGAGCGCCGAAAGATCAGGCGGCAGGAAGCGGCTCGACGATTCAGCCGATGGCCTCGCTGTTTGAGCAGACGCTTCTCCTGTTCTATGATGCCGTTATATTGCGGCTAATGGATAAAACGGGGCAAACGACAAACCAAATGTTCGGCAAGCATGCCAATCTGGAGTAGCGGCGCGGACTGCCCTGATTTTCATTGAAAGGAAATGCCTTGCTCTTCCAATTTTATGGGAAACGCATCAGCCCTGTCCGGGGCGGCATGCGTTTCTTTTTTGTAGTATGATATCAACAAAAGGAGGTGCAAGCATGGCAACGGACATCAAGGACCGGATCAATCTTAAGGAAATTAACTGTGAAAAAGAGTTGACTCTGGCTGTCATCGGCGGAAAGTGGAAGCTGATTATTCTATGGCATCTCGGCTTGGACGGTACGAAACGGTTCAGCGAGCTGAAAAAGCTCATTCCCCATATCACGCAAAAAATGCTGACGAACCAGCTCCGGGAGCTGGAAGAGGATCAGCTTGTCCTGCGCAAAGTGTATGCGGAGGTCCCCCCGAGAGTGGAATACTCTTTGACGGAATATGGCCAAAGTCTGATGCCCGTCCTGCGCATGATGTACGACTGGGGCAAAAACTACGGGGAAAATGTCATTTGGAAAGACGGACGACCGGGTGAGGAAGAGGGACCGCTCAGTTCGGCAAGATTATAAATGAAACCGTCTGAGCAACCCTCCATTACGCATAAAGAAGCCTCCGGGCATGGCAGTTGACGCCAGGCTTCGGAGGCTTTTGTATAAAGGAGTGATGAGCTGCCCGGGAGATCAGGCCTGGCGCTCGAACAGCTGCGCAATCTCGATAATCACTTCGGCCGCCTTGACCATCGAATCTGCTGAAATATACTCGAACTTGCCGTGGAAGTTCTCCCCGCCGGCAAAAATATTCGGCGTCGGCAGCCCCATATAGGACAGCTGGGAGCCGTCGGTGCCTCCCCGAATCGGCCGGACAATCGGCGTGATGCCGAGATTGGTCATGGCCGTATGGGCGATATCGACGATGTGGCTTACGGGCTCGATTTTTTCGCGCATGTTGTAATATTGGTCTTTCAGCTCCAGCACGATGCTGTGCTCCCCGTAAGTCTGTCTGAATTCGTCGGCCAGGGCCTGGATGTACGCCTTGCGTTCCTCGAACCGCTCGCGGTCAAAGTCGCGGATAATATAATTCAGCCGGCTGATCTCCACAGTTCCCTGGAACGAATTCAGATGGTAGAAGCCTTCCTTGCCTTCCGTGAATTCCGGCGCTTCCCCGGCTGGCAGCCGCTCGTGGAAAGCCATGGCGATTTTGGCGGAGTTGATCATTTTTCCCTTGGCTGTGCCGGGGTGGACATTGACGCCGTGGAAAATGATCTTCGCCGCGGCCGCGTTGAAGCTTTCGTACTCCAGCTCTCCAAGCGGTCCCCCGTCCATCGTGTACGCGAACTGTGCGCCGAAGGCCGGAACAACAAATTTGTGAGCGCCGCGCCCGATTTCTTCGTCCGGTGTAAAGGCCACCCGGATTTTGCCGTGCTTGATCTCCGGATGCTGCTTCAAGTAATGCATGGCCGTCATAATTTCAGCGATTCCGGCCTTGTCGTCCGCACCGAGCAGGGTCGTGCCGTCGGTCGTAATCAGCGTCTGCCCCGCATATTCGCTCAGCTCCGGAAAGCTTGAAGGCGAGAGAACGACGTTCAGCGCTTTGTTCAGCACGATATCGCCGCCATCATAGGCTTCCACAATCTGCGGCTGAACGCCTGCCCCCGTGATCTCGGTGGCGGTGTCCACATGGGCGAGAAAACCGATGACCGGCACATCTTTGTCACTATTGGACGGAAGCGAGGCGAACACATAGCCGTTCTCATCGATCGTAATTTCCTCCATGCCGATTTCGGCCAGCTCCTCCGTAAGCTTCCGGGCCAGAATCATCTGCCCCGGCGTCGAAGGACAGGTCTGGCTGCCTTCATCCGACTGCGTATCGACACGCGCATATGAAATAAAGCGTTCTATAACCTCTTGCTTCATTTTCTTCATCTCCTCTGGATCTTCAATGCTGCAATTTATTTTATCATGTTCGGAAGGGAAACCCTATTTCCGGCGATTCCCGCCCGGGTCTTCACCTGATAAGGATCTCGGCGAGCATTTCATAGGAGCGAAGGCGTGCGGAATGGTCGTAAATTTGCGAGGTGACGATCCATTCGTCGGCCCCGGTCTCCTCCTGAATCTGCTCCATCCGCTCCCGCACGGCGGCTTGGTCGCCGACAACGGCGTACTGCTGCCTGCCGAGAACAAGGGCCCGTTCCTGCGGACTCCACAGCTCTTCCATGCTGTCCACCGGCGGCTTCAGCTTGCCGGGACGGCCGCGGATCAGGCTCAGCGCCTGCTGCTGCGGGGAGGTTGCGAGCCGCCGAGCTTCCTCCGCCGTGTCGGCAACGGCGGCGCTGAGGCCGACCATGACGTACGGCTTGTCCAGCGCCGCGGAGGGCCGGAAGCTGCTGCGGTACAAATGAAGCGCGGGCAGCAGATAGTCCGGCGCGAAATGGCTGGCGAAGGCGAACGGCAGCCCGAGCTGGCCGGCGAGCCGCGCGCTGAAGCCGCTGGAGCCGAGCAGCCAGATCGGCACGCTCAGGCCCTCGCCGGGGACGGCCCGCACGCCCGAAGGGCGCGAGTCCGCCGCGCCGGGCTCAAAATAGGCGCGCAGCTCGGCCAGCTGCTCCGGAAAGTCGCTGCCGTCGCTGCCGAGCCCGCGCCGGATCGCCCGGGAAGCCGGCTGGTCCGAGCCGGGCGCGCGGCCCAGGCCCAGATCGATGCGGCCCGGGAACAGGGATTCCAGCGTGCCGAACTGCTCGGCGATCATCAGCGGGGCGTGGTTCGGCAGCATAACGCCTCCCGAGCCGACGCGGATGCTCTGGGTTCCGGCCGCCACGTGCCCGATGACGACCGAGGTGGCCGAGCTGGCGATGCCGGGCATGTTATGATGCTCCGCCAGCCAATAGCGGCGGTATCCCCACCGCTCGGCATGCCGGGCCAGATCCAGCGCATTGCGGAGCGCGTCCGCCGCCGTGCCGCCTTCCACAATCGGGGCAAGATCGAGTACCGATACGGGTATATCTTGAAGCTTGTTCATGGCTAAGCCTCCCATATAACACGGTTTATCTATCATTAAAGCAGGATTTACAACTGCCAACCAGCACAGTACAGGCATTATAGCATAACTAAACATCATTTACATACTTTAAGTAAGGGGAGCATATTCCCGGATGGGAACTCTATGGCAAGCATTGACATCGTTTGTTATCATTTGTATATAACGTATATTGATAGGGGGAACGGCGATGAACCGGTACTTAATCATCACGGAGCGAACCGAAAGGTTCAATCCGGACGATATCCAAGGGCATTATGAACATCTCGATCAGTTAAAAAAAGAGAACCGTCTCGAAATGTACGGTCCTTTTAGCGATTCTTCTGGCGGCGCTTATTTAACAGCATTCCGAGAGAAGTCCCATTCCTCTACAGGTAGGGGATGAATATCGGCCAGGCAACAACTCTGGAAAATTATTGATCTATATTAGCCCATTTGATATAATCAGTCTTAGTTAGAGATAAGGCTGGTGTATCAATGAAATTAGACTCGAATAATCACTCGGTATTCTTTCTGAGTTACCATCTCATCCTTTGCATTAAATACCGTAAAAAAGTGCTCAACGACGAGATATCCGAGTATGCGAAGGCCATTTTTGAACGGATTGGAGAGAACTATCGTATTACGCTGAGCGAGTGGAATCATGATAACGATCACATCCATGTTCTGTTCAAGGCGCACCCCAACACCGAACTATCCAAATTTATCAATGCCTACAAGAGTGCCAGCTCTCGCCTCATCAAAAAAGACTTTCCCGAAGTCAAAACGAAGCTATGGAAAGAGTACTTTTGGTCGCAAAGTTTCTGCCTAACTACTGTGGGCGGTGCACCTTTGGACGTACTGAAGGCATACATCGAGAATCAAGGGAAGGAGGCGAGAACCAGATGATCCGATGTGTCAAAACAGCGTTCCACACCTCCAAAACGGATCTGGAACGACTGTTTGCGTGCAACCGCATATCAGCGGAAGTTTGGAACAGGTGTCTAGACATTGCTAAACACTATGCCCTACAGCACGATGGGAAATGGATCGGAAAAACGGAACTTCAAGCGGCGCTGAAAAATCAGTTCCCTCTACATTCCCAGTCGGTACAGGCGGTCTGCCATAAATATCTTTTTGCCAGAGACAGCGCAAAACAAGCTAAAAGCCAAGGTCTTCCTACCAAATATCCTTACAAAAAGAAGAAACGCTTCAACACGAAATGGGTGGATCAAGCATTCAAAATTGAGGGCAACACGATCTACTTAAGTCTGGGTATTCAAAACGGCAAACGGCAGGCCCCCATCAAAATCACTGTCCCGCGTTTACCGGATGCGGACATCAAGGAAATCGAGCTGGTATATGACCTAAGACTGATGATTTCCATGAGCTATGATGATGGACAAGCGGCAGCGGACAATCATGGCAGCCAAATCGCAGGCATTGATCTGGGAGAAATCCACTCCATCACGGCAACAACCACCGAAAACAAGTCGATCATCATCACCGGAAGAAAGGTAAGAAGCATTCACCGGCTAAGAAACAAGAAGCTGGCCGAGATCCAGAAGCTCATGAGCAAATGCCACAAAGGCAGCCGGCAATGGAAAAAATACAACCGGGCTAAAAAATACATACTCAGCAAAAGCGAGCGCCAACTGAATGACGCCATCCACAAAACCACAAGACAATTCGTAGAATGGTGCACGGAAAATGAAGTCAAAGAGGCGGTTGTCGGCCAAGTGGAAGGCGTACAGCGGAACACGAAAAAGAAGAGGAGAAAGATCGTAACCCAAAAGTTGTCCAATTGGAGCTTCGGCAAGATACAGAAGCAGCTCGGATACAAACTGGAAGCCAAGGGAATCACGATAAAAATGATAGATGAGAGCTACACTAGCCAACAATGTCCTTGTTGCGGAAGAAGAAAAAAGACTTCTTCAAGAAACTACAACTGTTCCTGTGGCTATACCGAACACCGGGATATACACGGGAGCAAAGGGATATTATCCAAGTATCTGCATGGAGATATCCGTTATATGGGCGAAACGAAAGAAATCAAGTATCTACGGATCGCGTGAGCGCGAGAAGTAGTAGAAGGTGAGTTCCCACCCACTTGTACAAGTGTTGCTTACTGAACCTTGCCGTTAGATTTCCGCAGTCAGCGAAAGCAGATAGCCAACCTATGTGCTTATCGAAAGTAACGGCAGGGGCTGGTAAGAAACCTCTGCTTCTAAACGAAGTGTAAGCAGGGGAGGTTCATTCACGGCATCGTCGCTTGATGAAGCGGAGAAGATCGGCCAGGCCGACCCGCTGATCCGAAGCGGTTCTTCGGCTGTAACGGTTAAGGAGTGGCATCTGCGTTAGAAAATAACACAAAATCCCCCAATAAACCTGGGGGATTTCTTTTTCCTATGCTGTCTCTCCTTCAATCAGGCGCACCGGCAGTATATTCTCCGCCGGGACCTTGTTGCCCTGCACCTGCTGGGTGATGAGCTCGACCGCCTTTTGGGCCATCCCGGCAATCGGCTGGGCGACCGTTGTCAGAACGGGCGTGAGCAGGCCGCGGAGCGAAATGCCGTCGTAGCCGACGATTTTGATATCCTGGGGCACCCGCCGTTTCCGGGCCAGGCATGCTTTAAGCGCATAAGCGGCAATCACATCGCTGCTGGCAAATATACCGTCCACGTCGGGATGCTCCTCCAGCAGTCGATTGACGAGCCGCTCATATTCCGCGAAGTCAAACCCGTCCCAATCGGTGTGCACCTCGACATGCTGCAGTCCTCGCTGCCTGGCGATCTCCTTGAAGGCGTCAAGCCGCTTCAATGCGAGCAGGTCGGGATGGGGATGCCCGCCGATGTGGGCGATTTTGCGGCAGCCCTTGTCGGCCAGCCGCGCCGTTGCCAGCTCCCCGCCGCGGAAGTTATCGGAACAGACGTAGGGAATGTCGGCGCTGATCCGCCGGTCGAATGTCACCACGGGCAGATGAATCTGGCGGTAGTCCTCGACCTCCAGCGTATGGCTGCCCAGAATAATGCCATCGACGCGGCTGGAGCGCAGCATATCGATGTATTCCGCTTCCTTCTGCCTGTCCAGATGGGAGTTGCAGAGCAGCAGCCTGTACCCGCGCAGATACGCTTGCTCCTCGATGTGGCTGACCAGTTCTCCGAAGAAGGGATGCGCCGCATGCGGAATAATCAGTCCGATGATATTCGACTTGGAGCGGCTCAGCGAACGGGCCAGCTCATTGGGCCGGTAATTCAGCTCCTCCATGGCGCCGTATACTTTTTTCTTCAAATCCTCGCTCAGATATCCCCTGTTATTCAGCACCCGGGATACGGTGGTAACGGAAACCCCGGCCTTTAAAGCCACATCTTTAATGGTGGGCATGCAATCGCTCCTGCCTGCAGGCTCCGTAAGCAAAGGGCGCGTTCACCCTTTTGCAGATGAATCGCGCCTTCGAAAGGAACACAGTTTTTGTCGTCGGAAAAACGTTATACGCCCGCCAGCAGCGTCTCTTCGCCGGAATGCTCGTCCGTGTAATGTACGGTGAAGGTTTTTGCCGCAAGGTCGGCGCGCAGTACGGCCCGTAGCGGACCGTTCGTCCAGATCAATTCTAACTTAGAGGCCTCGCCTGTGTCCATTACGGTCAGGTCGCCGTCAAAAGCGCGATAGCTGTTGCGGAACTTCATCAGCGCGAACAGCCGTTGCAGCACGGGACGCTCCAGATTCTCTACGACTTCTTCCTTTGTATAATAGTGGCGGTTGATATTGCGGCCGACCTTTGTCTGCTCCAGCAACTCGATATCGTTCTTGCCGGCCAGCAGCCCGACGTAATACACCTGCGGAATCCCTGGCGCGAAGAACTGGATGGCGCGGGCCAGCACGTAGGCGTCGTCATCGTCGCCTAGAGCCGAATAGTAGGTGCAGTTGAGCTGGTAGATATCCAGGTTGTTGTATGCCATCGTATTGTAGACCCGCTTCACATTGGCGCCCTGCGAGAACAGGTTGTTCTTCGTTTCCTCGATTTCCTCGGGAGTCATCAGATCGGCGGCGTCGACCACGCCAATGCCGTCATGCGTGTCCAGCGTGGTGAACTGCTTGCGCGGGCAGATGTTCAGCCAGTGCTTTAGCCGTTCCGCTTTTCCGCTGTAGAGCGCATGGAGCACAAGCATAGGCAGCGCAAAGTCATAGACCCAGTAGCCCTTGTCCGCCAGCTTCAGCTGAATGCTGTAATGCTCGTGAATCTCGGGGAGAAGCTCGGTTCCGTACGGCTCCAGTATGGCTTTTACTTCATCAAGCATTTCCCACGTGTCCGGTTCGATGAAGAAGCAGCTTGTGCCCGGCTTTTTGGTAGCGTATGCAAAAGCATCCAGGCGGATAATCGAAGCGCCCCGCTCGGCCAATCCCTGAAGTTGTTCCCTCACGAACTTTTTCGTCGTTTCCGTATACAGATTAAGGTCGATCTGCTCCTCGTCGAACGTGCACCAGATTTTCTCGGCCGTTCCGTCCGCGAAGGTTACATCGATATAAGGCGCGCGCGGCTTGCGTTTATAGATCGCGTCCACATCTTCCTGCGTAGGCTCGCCGCCCGGCCAGAAGTCCTTGTAACGGATGAACAGGTCGCGGTAGGGAGAGGCATCCTTGTTCTGCTGAAAATCCTTGAAATACGCAGAGCTGCGCGAGATATGGTTGATCATGAAGTCGTACATCAAATAGAAACCGTTTGCAATCTTGGCGACGTCATCCCAGTTTCCAAACTCGGGATCGACCTCCTCGTAAGTAAGCGGAGCGAATCCCCGGTCGGCGGAGGAGGGGTAAAAAGGCAAAATGTGAACGCCTCCAACAATATCCTTGAAATGGGCGGAGAGCAGTTCGGCGGTCTCGTGCAGGTTCTTGCCTAGGCTGTCGGCATACGTAATCAGCATAATTTCGTTTTTGATGGTCAATTCAATCGGCTCCTGTTCAATTGGAATGGTGGGCAGATCGCAAGACTAATGAAGACATCTTCAGTATAAGAGCCGTATATTGCATATGTCAACCGGTTAGCATACCCTGATTTCTGGGTTGTTATAAATATTTTTCTCGCCTTCTCTCTACAAATATGTAAAATTACAGACTTTCTTCCGACAATAGAAGGAAGGGAGAGGTGAGCCTAGAATCTATATATTGTCGAAATTTACCGAAAAATTTTCGCAGCTGGATGCAGGCATTTCGAAGCGGGGTGAGGATATGGGATCAGAAATGGCATATATAACAAAGCAGGGAGTCTGGCGGTTATTACTGCTCGTTCTGTTCTTGATGGGCCTCTGCCCGCCATTGGCCGAAGGAGCGGCGGAAGCTCCCCAGCAGAATGTCCTGATCCTGCATTCCTACCATAAAGGATTCTCTTGGACGGACGACCAGAACAACGGCATTGAAGAGCGGCTCAAGAGCTCGAAGGTTCCTCCTGTCATTTATACGGAATACCTGGACTGGAAAAGGTATCCAAACGAGGAGAATCTGCAGCACTTTTACGAATTGATCAAAGGCAAATACGCAAAATTACATATCGACGCTATTATAACGACAGATGACCGCGCGTTCGATTTTGCAGCCAAGAACCGAAAAGAGCTGTTAAGCGACGCGCCCATTATTTTTAGCGGCATAAATGAGGTTGGCTACGATCAAATCAAGAACCAGAAGAACATCACTGGCGTCATCGAGAATATCGACCCTTCCGAAACGATAAAAATGGCGCTTTACATTAATCCCTCCATCCGAAATGTCTATCTTGTATACGATAACTCGGAGAGCGGCTTGTCTACTGCCCAACTAGTCATAAAGAAACTGAAATCGATGAACCTTGACTTGAAGCTCCATAGCATGAACCGGATGTCAGAAGAAGAAATCAAACGGACGGCATCGTCGCTTTCTTCCGACAGCATCCTGCTGGCGACAACCTTTTACAGCGATGTTACCGGCAAAATTACCGAGCTTGACCGGTTTTCGAGCGAACTTTCGGCCATTAGTACAGTACCGCTTTACTATATGTATGAATACGGACTCAATCACGGCGCATTCGGTGGAAACTTGCTCAGCGGGAAGCTCCTGGGGGAGAAAGCTGCGAATGTGGCGCTGAGTGTCCTGGGCGGAGAAAATCCGGACACCATCCCCGTCTCTTACGCCGGCACGAGCCGCAATGCGTTTGACTACAACCAATTGGAGCACTTTCATATTAAAGTGAAGGACCTCCCGCCGGGCAGCGAAGTGATTAACAAGCCGTTCTCTTTTTATGAGACCTATCGGAGCCTTGTGCTTATCCTTATCGCGGTGTTCTCCGTATTGATTGTATTCATCGCCATTCTGCTGTTCCATGCCGGGGTGGTCAGAAGAATCCGCAAACAGCTGATGGAGAGTAACGAGAGATTTTCCTTGGCGGCGTTCGGCGCCGACGCGGTCATCTGGGACCTGGACATGACGACGATGATCTATTACTTCTCGGACCGGTGGTACGAGCTTCTGGGCTATGAAATCGGGGAGATTGACGAGCATTATATCGGCTGGAGTAACATTATTCATCCCGATGACCTCGAGCAGGAGGAGCGGCAGCGGAAGGATCATCTGTCCGGAAAGACGGTCTATTATTACAGCGAATACCGGATACGCGCCAAGTCCGGGGAGTACAAGTGGTTTCAGGCCAGAGGCAAGGTGCAGCGGAACGAGGAGGGCGGTTACGTCCGGTTCGCCGGCTCGATGACGGATATTACGGACCGCAAAGGGTATGAGAGCAAGCTGCAGATGAGCTATCAGGAGCTGGAATCGACGTACGAGGAGCTGACCGCCCTTCAGGATGAACTGCTGGAGCAGTACAACAAGGTGGTCGAGAACCAGACGCTGCTTCAGGCGAGCGAGGAAAAATACCGGGTGCTAGCCTTCAATGACGAGCTCAGTGGATTGCCGAACCGGCTGTCGCTGACGGAGGAGCTGAAGGCGTTCATCGAGAAGAATGAGAGCGGACAGGCGGCATTGTTCTTCATGGACATCGACAATTTCAAATATATTAACGACACGATGGGCCATACATTCGGCGATCTGCTCCTTAAACAGGCCGGTGAGCGGCTGCTCGCGCTGTCCGCCGGCAACAGCAGGCGCTACCGTTTCGGCGGAGACGAATTTGTCATTCTGCTCAAGGACACGGAGCAGCCGGAGCAGACGGTTTTTTACGCGGAGGCACTGATTCAGAGCTTCAAAGAGCCGTTTCAGCTGGGCGACAGCACCGTGCATGTCTCCATCAGCGTCGGAATCGCCCAATACCCGCGTGACGGCAGGACCGCCGAGGCGCTGCTCAAGAACGCCGATATTGCCATGTACCGGGCCAAGCAGGCGGGCAAAGGGACATACATGCTGTATGGACAGAATATGCAGCAGTATTTTGACGAGCGGGTAATCATCGAGAAGCATCTGCGGGAGGCCATCGATAACAACGAGCTGTCTTTGCAATACCAGCCCAAGGTGACTCTTCCCAACGGAGAACTGTGGGGGTTCGAGGCGCTGATTCGCTGGAACAGCCCGGTACTGGGCTTTGTCTCCCCTTTGTCTTTCATTGGGATTGCGGAGGATTGCCGCCTGATTATCCCGATAGGGGAATGGGTGCTGCGCAAGGCTTGTCTTTTTCTTGCCGGACTTCATCGTCAGGGGCTGGGACCGTACCATATTTCGGTCAATATATCGGTCATCCAGCTGCTGATGGACGATTTCGCGGAAACCGTGCTGAAGATTTTACGCGAAACGGGGCTGAACCCCCGGTACCTGGAGCTGGAGATCACCGAGTCCATCATTATGGAGTCTTTTGAAGAGATCAGCATCAAGCTGGAGTATTTGAAGCAGCGGGGCATCGGCATCGCTTTGGACGATTTCGGGACAGGGTATTCTTCCCTCAGCTATCTGAAGCAGCTGCCGATAACGACGCTGAAGATCGACAAATCATTTATCGACGGCCTCCCGGGTGAAGGAAGCAGCATGCCGCTGGCCGGCTCCATCGTCGCAATCGGTCACGATATGGGGCTGATCGTTACGGCGGAAGGAGTCGAGACGAAGGAACAGCTCGAATTCCTAAGACGGGTGAACTGCGACAAGGTACAGGGCTACTACATCAGCCGTCCGATTGCAGAGGGCCAGGTACAGGCTTGGACCCGCCAATATGCCCGCCAAATGATCAATGTAGAAAAGTGTTGAAAAAATGCCTAATAATCCGTCGATTTATGCCCGTTCTTTAACGGATAAAACTGGTAAACGGCAACCTTCGATACTATAATTAAACTGAAATTCAACCCATTCGCGGAAGGAAAGTGGACATGGTAAAGAAGCTATTGGCAAGCGGCTTGATCTTTATGCTGGCTCTTCTTATGGTTACTGGCGCGGTCTTCGCATCGCCGGCGACCGACAATCTCACTCAAGATCAACAGACTGCACTCTCAATTATTGAGAAGGCCAACCAAGAAATTGACGAAAAGATTGAAAAAGCTGTCGCAGAAGCCGATAAACTACAAGAGGATTACTTGAAAGATATTCAGGCGATCAAACAGCTTCAGGCCGCGGCCGAGCTGAATCCGGACACTGCCCAAATCTCGGCTGAGGTTGCGGATGTAAAGACCGCTTCCGACGATCTGGTGGAACAGTTGTTCACCCCGGGCGGGGGAGATTCGAAAGCAGCGGATGATCAAATCGCCGAATTTAACGCGGACGCCGCTTCGGAAGGCACTTTGATTGCTGAACGCACCAAAATTTATACCAGCGCACTGGACAAGCTGGTTACGGATTTGTATAACGAAACCTTGCAAATTGCCGACACAGCGATCGCTCAAGCGGCCGAACTGGGTGTGGTTGCCGAACGTTTCTGGAAGCTTGTGAAGATTGCGGATCGCGAGGTTTGGATCGATCCTATCGCTGTGGAAATATAGGAGGGACTGAAAATTATGAAGGGCCTGAACTTGGGAAGGGAAGGAGACAACATTGCACAAGAACATCAAGGATCCTCTGAATTTTTCCTGTTGGCTAGAGGTGACGGCTCCGAAATAATTTTACAGACTATTCAGAAAGATAAAATATTCTATGTTTATCCCGGCGAAGAAGCCGATACGATGGAGTTCTTCTACATACTGGAGGGTGAGTGCAGTTATAAAGGCGATAATGGGCATATCATCTTGGGTAAAGGTGACTATTTCTACACCCATTATCTCCAGGAAGCCGTCTATTTCAGCACTCTGACAGAGATGAAGCTGCTGTGGCATACAACCAAGCCTGCGTTTCACCTCATCAGCCACCGATTGAGAAAGCTGGAGAATATTCTTAAACAGATAGAAGAAAAGGATAACTATACATTCAAGCACAGCGGCCGGGTACAGAAATACTGCCTGATGATTTCCAGGATGATCAAAATGCCAAAGGACAAGCTGGAAGATTTATATTTTGCGGCCGCATTTCACGATATCGGGAAGATTCATACCCCCGAAGAAATTCTGAACAAGCCGGGGCGCTTGACGGCAGAGGAATTCGAGATTGTGAAGCGTCATTGTTATGACGGCTATGTCATGGTTAAGGATTTATATTACAACAATATTAGCGATATCATTCTGCAGCATCATGAGCGCCTTGACGGTTCCGGTTATCCCTACGGGATTAAGGAAGAAGAGATTTTGCTCGAAGCCAAAATTATCGGCGTTGCCGATACTTTTGATGCGATGACCTCCGACCGGCCATACCGTAAGGGGCTTCCGGCGGAAGTCGCGATGGACGAGCTCAAGCGGCTGTCGGGCATCCATTATGACGCCGAACTGGTCCGGTTGTTTGAACAGGCTTTAATTGCTGACGGGATACTGAAGCCCGGAGAGAAATGACCTTCCTTATAAGGAGGGTCTTTTTTTCATCTCTATCGCATACTCGGCAAACGCCTGCGGCTGCTCGAAGCATTATTCTTCCCGCTCCATAATCCCCTCCAGCTTCTTCCGGTCCAGCAGCGTGACCGTGTTTCCTTTGAACGAAATCCAGCCATTGTCGCGCAGCAGCCCCATTTCCCGGGACAGCGAAGGACGCGCGGCATTCAGATGCTCGGCCCATTCCTTGCGGCTGAAGGGCAGCCGGAGGGTATCCGTCCCCTGCTGGTCCGCCTGTTGCAGCAAATCATGCACAACCCGGCGGCGCAGCGAACCGGCCGACAGGATTTCAAGCTTGCGGTTAACCATGACGAGGCGTTCAGACAGATTTTCCATATACCTGGACAGCATGTCGGTATCGGCGGCGAACAGGCGCAGCAGCTCCTGCTTGCCGATGAACATGACGGTGCTTCGCCCCGCTGAAATAATGGTGGCCGGATACACGTTCTCCCGCCGGAACAGCACCGCCTCCCCGAAGGTCTGCCCCCTCCCCAGCCTGGCAATGGTTATGCCGCCTCCGCCCTGATGGATTTTGTGAACTTCCACCACTCCGGATAGCACAATTCCCAGCCGGTCGGCGGTCTCGCCTTCGCTGATAATCATTTCCGACTTGCTGCAATCCCGGACGGTGTAGCGCATCGTATCCAGCATGGCGTCAAGCTCCTCGATGCTCTTTCCCCGAAAAAATAGACAGGTCTGCAGCACGGCAGGCTCCGGCTTCATGGAATTCCTCCAATTTTTAAAATAATTTTAGATAAACGGTAACATCCGTTACCGATTGTTCGACGTCAGTCTACTACAATCGGTAGTAACTAGTAAAGACACAGACGGCAGACGAATGACATGAATATTAAGGAGAGATGATTCAATGAGCAGTATGTTTTGTTTTCAGTGCCAGGAGGCGGCCAAAGGAACGGGCTGCACGATTCAGGGAGTCTGCGGCAAGACAAGTGATGTCGCCAATCTGCAGGACCTTCTGCTCTACACGGTAAAGGGCATCTCCATTTATGCGGCAAAGGGCCGCGAACTCGGAGTGACTGACATTGCTTCAGAGCATTTCATCATCAAGAGCCTGTTCGCAACGATCACCAACGCTAACTTCGACCGCGACGGATTTATTGCGAGAGTCAGAGAAGGGATCGTCATTCGTGACGGCTGGAAAAAACGGCTGGCCAGCTCGCTTGCAGACGTGGCGCTCGGAGGCCATGACGCCGCGCAATGGACGCCAGGCACGGACGAAGAGCTGGAAGCCAAGGCAGCGGCGGTTGGTGTGCTTGCAACCGAGAACGAGGACGTTCGCTCCCTGCGCGAGCTGCTTACCTACGGCCTGAAGGGCATGGCCGCCTATCTGGAGCATGCCGCGGTGCTCGGCTATCATGAAGCCGGCGCGCAGGCTTTCCTTGAGCGCGGACTTGCCGCTACGCTGAACGATGAGCTGACCGCGGAGGAGCTGGTTGCTCTCGTTATGGAATGCGGTAAGTACGGCGTTGACGTTATGGCGCTGCTTGACCGTGCCAACACGGAGACGTACGGCAACCCGGAAATTACGAAGGTGAACATCGGCGTCGGCGACCGCCCGGGCATTCTGATCAGCGGCCACGACCTGAAGGATATGGAAGAGCTGCTCAAGCAGACGGAGGGAACGGGCGTCGACGTGTACACGCACAGCGAAATGCTGCCAGCCCACTACTACCCGGCTTTCAAAAAATACAGCCATTTTGTCGGCAACTACGGCAACGCATGGTGGAAACAAAATGAGGAATTCGATAGCTTCAACGGTCCGATTCTGATGACGACCAACTGCGTGGTGCCGCCGAAGGACAGCTATAAGGACCGTCTGTACACGACAGGCAACACGGGCTATCCCGGCATCAAGCATATCGGGGAAGGTAAAGACGGCGCTCCGAAAGACTTCTCCGCCATCATCGAGCAGGCTAAGACCTGCGTGGCTCCGGTCGAAATCGAGAGCGGGGAGATTGTCGGCGGCTTTGCCCATGCGGCTGTGATGGGAGTGGCCGACAAGGTGGTCGACGCGGTGAAGACCGGCGCGATCAAGCGCTTCTTCGTAATGGCCGGCTGCGACGGAAGGATGAAGAGCCGGAACTATTATACCGATTTTGCTCAGGCGCTGCCTAGCGATACGGTAATCCTGACGGCTGGCTGTGCCAAATACAAGTACAACAAGCTTGACCTTGGCGACATCGGTGGCATTCCGCGCGTACTCGATGCGGGCCAGTGCAACGATTCCTACTCGCTGGCCGTAATCGCGCTGAAGCTGAAGGAAGTATTCGGCCTGGAAGACATCAACGACCTGCCGATTTCCTACAACATTGCCTGGTATGAGCAAAAAGCGGTCATCGTGCTGCTGGCGCTGCTCTACCTGGGTGTCAAGAACATTCACCTCGGCCCGACGCTTCCGGCCTTCCTGTCCCCGAATGTGGCGAAGGTGCTGGTCGAGACGTTCGGCATCGGCGGCATCACAACCGTGAATGAAGATGTGGAGCGTTTCCTGTCGGTGGTGTAATCGAACCGTCAAGGTTAGAAAAGAGTGGACCTCAAGTCCAAACCTAAGCAAAGCAGGCCAGCCGAAATTCCGGCTGGCCTGCTCCTGTTTTAGGACCTATAAATGATTTTATTCCCTCACCCGAAGAACCGTTCCATCACAATATAATCTTTGCCGCCTTTTGTAAACGTGCTTGCAGTTGGGATTAATCCAAACCTTTCATAGAACGAAACTTTTCCGCTCCTGGCATTGCAGTAAATCCGTTTCACGCCGGCCTGCTCTGCTTCTCCGAGGATATGGAACAATAATCGGCTCCCGCACCCCTGATTCTGATGCGAGGTTAACGTCGCAAACTTGCGGAACTGCGCTTCCGATCCATGTACAAAAAGAGAGACGGCTGAAATCAGCGCTTCCCCTTCAAAAAGCCCGAAGTGAGTCCCCTCATCATCGTCTTTAAGCTTTACATAATCGAGATCCTTTTCCGGCCACATGACTTCATGGCGCAGCCGCCAGGCTTGCTCTTTGTGAATGATCTTAATATCCAAAATATAGTATCCTCTCCAGGATTAATGGCTTAATGCATTGAAGATATTGGCTTCGCCCGAGCCGAACAGCGGGTCCTGCCCCGGCTTTCCTAAATCGCTGGCCGTCTGCTTGATGAGCGCTTGCACCTGGGCCGGTGTATATTCCGGATGCGCGGCCTTGATGACACCCGCAATGCCCGCAACCTTCGGTGCTGCCATCGAAGTACCGTGCAGCAGCGCATAGCCCCTCAGATTCGAGGTGAAGTAGGGCTCGAGGTAGGTTGGCCATGTGCTGAGCGTGCGGTAATGGAAGTCCCGCTCATCGAGATTTCGGCTTGCGTCATAGACCGGGCCGTTGTCCCCGCCGGGAGCCGCGACGTCGATTGTGCTGCCGTAGTTGGAATAGAACGCGATCTTGTCCGAAGACCACTTATTCGACGAAGATACGTTGATGACGCCCGGCAGTGTGCCCGGTACTTCTTTCACAGCGCTTTTGAAGGTCAGGCCAAGGTAGCCGTACGTTTGGTTCATATAGTCGACAACAGCATTCGAGTCATTTAGATTCAGCGACTCGTTGCCAGCGGCCGCGACTACTGTAACGTTGCGGCCAACGGCATACTGCAGCGCGCGCTTCCAGAGGAGCATGTCCGCCACATCATTGTATTTGAGGCCGTCATAAGTGTATCGGGCAATGCCGTCGTAACCCCCGATCGACATGTTGATGACGTCGACCTTGTCCTTGGCCGCCTGAACGACGGCTGCGGCGATCCATGAGGTCGGGGCGCCGCCCTCTGCCGCGAATACGCGGTACGACCGGATGCCGAGGCCGGGACCTACGCCTTTGACCTTGCCGTCCGCCGCTATGGAGCCGGCCACATGCGTGCCATGGCCTTCGCGGTCCCTGATGTCGCTTGGATCGCCTGTTTCACTGGCGTCGACACCTGCTGGGACAAAGTTCACGCCCCCGAGGAAGTTGGCCTTCAGGTCGGGGTGGTTGGCGTCGATTCCCGTATCGATGACGCCTACAACCGCCTTGTGCTTAACCGTTCCATCCGAATTAACTGTGCCGCCCGTTTCCAGCTTGTAGGAGGCTCCGTTATTCGTAATCCGCTGGATATCCCATTGATAGGGCCAATACGTATCGGCATCCTGCGGAATATCGGTTACCGGCTGGCCGTCGGCCGCCGCGGTATCTTCATCAAGCTTGTACTCCAATTCGGGATTAGCCGCTTGTATGCCGGAAACCCCGCTCAGATTCGAAAGAAAGTCCGCTCTTTCGGATTCTGCTTCGAGTCCGCCCAATTCCGGGAGGGCGCGAAGGACTTTGCCGCCCGCTTTCGTTATTAATGTTTCGTAGTTTGCCGGAAGTGAAGATTGAAACGCGATCACATACTTTTGCTTCTGACTCGCCTGACCCGCCTGACTCTGACTGGCTGGCTTGGCATACCCGGACCCGGCTAACAGGCTAGTGGCAATCAGCATAGAACCTACGACAGCGGCGACCTTTGTTCTCAAATTCTGTTCCTCCCCGAAATGGTATAAACCGGACAATAGCCGATTTTGACTTGTAGTATATCAGCTTTGGAGTAAATAACTTGTCCTAATTTGTCGATGGGAAAAGGGAATTTGTATCGGATTACCAATAAAGAATCCTTTGAACAGGTCGCTTAAACTGTGCAGCAGGCGAAGTATAAGCCCGGGCAGTTCGCTGATGCCCGCCGTTTACTCCGGCAGCCGATACACCGCAAACGGTTCGCTGTGGATAAAAGGTTGACTAATAGCGTCAAGCTTCTCCAGCGTCTCGCTGTTCAGGGCAAGGGAGACGCTCTTCAGGCTCTCTTCGAGCTGCTCCGCCCGGGTAGCGCCGACAATGACAGTGGACACTGCCGGACGGCTCATGAGCCAGGACAGCGACAGAGCGGCGGGAGTTGTCTGAAGCTCCGCCGCGAGCGACGCCGTCTCCCGCCCCAGGGCGATCCGTTCATCGGTCAGGAACCGGGCGAAGTTCGGATCGGTGTCGGCTCTTGAGCCTGCGGGGGCTTTATTCCCCTCGCCGTATTTGCCGGTCAGGATACCGCCGGCAAGCGGGAAGTAAGGGATGATGCCGACGCCCTGGTCCAGGCTGAGCGGAACGAGCTCCCGCTCCGGCGTGCGGTCGGCCAGCGAATAGCTGCACTGAAGCGATACATAGCGCTCATAGCCTGCCCGTTCGCTGATGCCGAGCGCCTTCATCAGCTCCCAGGCGGCATAATTGGAGGCGCCGATATAGCGCACCTTGCCGGAGGATACCATATCGTCCAGCGTGCGCAGCGTTTCCTCCAGCGGCGTATAGGGATCGAAGGTGTGAATCTGGTACAGGTCGACATAGTCCGTCTTCAGGCGCCGGAGGCTGTCCTCCAGCTCCCGCATGAGATGAAATCTGGACGAACCGCTGCCACCGGGGCCGGGGCTTCGTACCAGCCCGGCTTTGGTCGCGAGCACGGCTTCATGCCTTCTCCCCGCGAGCGCTTCCCCAATAATCCGCTCCGATTCCGTTCCGGCGTATATATTGGCGGTGTCGATGAAGTTGATCCCGTTATCCAGCGCGGTATGCAGCACCGCCGAGGAAGCGGCCTGGTCCGCCCGTTTGCCGAAGGCGTTGGTTCCAAGTCCCAGCTGCGATACTTGCAGCCCGCTTCCTCCAAGCCGTTGATATTTCATACCCCAATCTCTCCCTTTGTTCACATATGAATTCGGTCTATTCCCGCCTCCGGCTTAAGGTCTCCTTCTTCGCCTTCCGCAAACAGCTTCAGCGCCGTGTCGATAAAGAGCCTGACCGCAATCGAGCATCTGTCGGCCGAGTGCACTGCAAGGCGGATGTCCCGGTACGCCGGAGGCTCGAGCTCCCGGATGGCGACGCCGTCCGGTGGTGACAGCAGGGACAGCTGGGCCATAACGGCAGAGGCCAAACCCTCCCGCACCATATTGAGGGCGGTGTGATAGCTGTTGATCACGTATTTCACGTTCAGATTCACTCCCGTTCTCTCGAACAACTCGACGACGGGAGGCTCGTAGCCCGATTTGCAGATCAGCATCGATTCCTTCTCGAAATCCCGTACCTTGACGACAGACTTCTTCGCAAGCGGATGCCCGGCAGGAAGAACCGCGTACAGCTTCTCGCGGAACAAAGGAAACGAATCGAATTCGTCGGTGGGCGGTATCAATATACCGACATCGATCACTCCCGTCTCCAGCCATTCCTTCACTTCGGCAATCGTGCCCTCATGGAGACGGAATTCAAGCTGGGGATATTGCCGGTTAATGGCGCCGATAATTTTCGGAATGAAATAGGACGAGGCCGCGGGAAAAGCGCCGATGGTAATCAGGCCTTTTTCGAGCCCTTTTTCCGCTGCGATTTCCTGCTCCACCTTGCCGAATCCCTTGAGAATGTCGCGAAAGGCAACGAGAATCCGCTTGCCCACCTCCGTCAGCGAAATACCGCGCCGGTCCCGCACCAGCAGCTGCACATCCAGCTCGGCTTCGAGCGTAGAAATCGCCCGGCTGACCGCAGGCTGGGTCATGTTCATTTCCTGTCCGGCCCGTGTGAAACTGCCGCTTTCCGCAATTTTGACGAACAGCTCAATCTGCACTTTGTTCATAACAAATTTGATATGCTCCTTATAATAAAAATTCATTATATTTATGCTTGGAAGTATTGTATCATCAGGAAAGGTTCAAAAACAAGGGAGAGTACCATATGACACGTCAAAAATCGGGTGTTCTATTATTGGCTTTTCTCGTCCTCGTCTGGGGCATTAATTGGCCTTTATCCAAAATCGCGCTGGCTTACGCGCCGCCACTGCTATTCTCGGGTATCCGTACCGTAATCGGAGGTGTGCTGCTGATCCTGATCGCGCTGCCCAAAGCGCGGCTGCTCCGGTTTAAGACACTGTGGCCGGTATATTTGGGCTCGGCCCTGTTAAGCATAGCGCTGTATTACGGCGTACAAACGATCGGGCTGCAGTACGTGCCGGCGGGACTGTTCTCGGCGATCGTCTTTCTTCAGCCGGTGCTGCTCGGGATTTTTTCCTGGTTGTGGCTTGGGGAAGAGATGCATGGGCAAAAAATTGGGGGGCTCGTGCTCGGTTTTCTGGGCGTGGCTTGCTTGAGCGCGGGCGGCCTGACCGGCAGCATTTCGCTTCTTGGTATCCTTCTCGCGCTGGCTACCGCCTTGTGCTGGGCACTTGGGACGGTGTATATGAAGCGAAATGCGGTGCGGGTCGATATGCTGTGGATGACGGCCATGCAGATCACACTCGGGGGGCTGATCCTGCTTGTGGCCGGCAGCGCGGCCGAGCCATGGAAAGCCATCAGATGGAGCACCGATTTTGTCGCGGTCACGCTGTTCATTTCCATATTTGTGATTGCGCTCGGCTGGCTCGTATATTTCAAGCTGATTCACGAAGGGGAGGCCGGAAAGGTGGCTTCTTATACTTTTCTGGTCCCGCTCGTCTCCATCGGTTCCAGCGTCCTCTTCCTAAATGAGAAGATAACGATTAATCTGGTGATAGGCCTGATTCTGGTCGTAATCAGCATCATACTGGTCAATGTCCGGTTCCGGCGCAGCCCGGCGTCTGCAGTGGCAGAAATCAGAGCCTTGGAGGAGGGGGACTATGATTTTTAAAATGAACGAACAGACAGCCCGTGACAATTACAAGCTGCTGATTGGCAGCGTGGTCCCAAGACCCATTGCGTTTGTCACCTCGGTGAGTGCGGAGGGGGTCGTCAATGCGGCTCCATTCAGCTATTTTAACATTGTGAACAATGATCCGCCGATGCTCATGTTCTCCTGCGGGCGGCATGCGGACGGCACGCTGAAGGATACGGCGCGCAATATTCTGGCGAATCAGGAGTTTGTCATCCATGTCACGGACGAGGACAACATTGAGGCGATCAATCATACGTCCATCAATGCACCCGCCCATATTAGCGAGCTTACGCTTGCGGGACTGACGGCCGTTCCCGGTACCACGGTGTCTGTGCCGCGGGTGCAGGAAAGTCCGGTTGCGATGGAATGCCGCCTTGCGCAGATTGTGGAGCTGGGCAAATTTGATGTTATTATCGGCGAGGTGCTGAGCTTCTATGTGCGGGACGACCTTGTTCATAATGGCCGGATCGACATCGGCAAGCTGAAGCCTATCAGCCGCCTGGCGGGATCGTCATACAGCGCTATCGGGCGGATCTTCGATCTGGAGCGGCCGGTCTACGAGGAGAAATGAGAACGGAGAAGTATAGATGGTACAAAAAAAGGGACGCTCCCAAGCTTATAGCTTGTGGGAGAGTCCCTTTTTGACGACGCGTACGGCCCGGCTCGCATGAGCCCGGGCACGCTGCGGAGCGGCGGAGCAGACCGCGAAGTCGGCGCGCTCCACTTCATCCAGCAGCCGGTTCAGGTGCGAGAAGACCGCGCCGAGGTCGCGGATGGCGGTCAGCGGGCAGCTGCCCTGAAGCTCGGCGAAGCTGGTGAGCTGAAGCTGGCGGGCGCGGCGCAGGGCATCAGGCAGTGAACCGTCGCACTCCGTGTTCGACAAAGTCTTGGCTCCGAAGATGGCAATGCAGTCCGATGTTGCAGTCAAAGTCTGCTTCATCCAGTCGGCGGCGGCGTAATGCGGCGGCAGCAGGCGCAGCTCGGTTGCGATTTCTTTCACATACCCGTGCATCGTTTGTAAATGGGTGATCGATTGCTTCATGACGGACAAATTGTTCCGGCAGGGAATATGCGACAGGGTAAAAAGCATCTCATTTTGTTTCTGGGCGCTGTCCTTCAGCAGCTCTCCGGCCCGCTTGAGCGCTTCGCGCTGATCTTTCTCATCCCGTCCTGGCGCAAGTCCGCTCAATCCGTCGGCTAACAGCAGAGTGCCGGCCAATGCAGTGTTCTTCACATTGACGAAGCCTTTAGGCGGCACGATAACGATATTGAAGAGTAAAGCGAAGGCTACACCAATCAGCGTATCTGTAGCTCGGAATACGACATAATGATCCTGAAAGAAGGTCAGAGCCAGCACCGAAGTGACGCCAACTTGCGTAATGGCCTGAAAGTTAATCCGGCAGGCGGTCGCCACGCCGAGGCCGATCAGCAGGATCAGCAGGATGGACAGCGGCCCGACATCGAAAAAGTGCCCGATCGTCAGACTGACGCTTCCGCCGAGCACAATGCCAAGCAACCGGCACAGCCCCTTCTCGAGCGAAGCCTTCACCGTGCCCTGGGTAATCAGAATCGCCGCCAGCGGCGCGAAGTACGAGAACTCGTTGCCGTACATGGCGTGAACAACCATCCAGGACAGCGAGGCTGCGAGTGTAACCCGTATCATATAAAGTGAAAAACCAAACTTTTCAAGGCGCTCCTGCAGCCCCTCGTCCATGTGTTGTCATCTCTTTTCGAAAAAATTTTAGAAAAAATATAAGGTTTTCAGTTATTTTCATTATAGCACCTTGAAGACAGAGGGACGCGGGGCAGTTTTTACAACATTACGAACTCGAAACAGCTAAAGCGCCTTTGCCAAAGCAAAGCCTCCGAAAGTGCGAATGACGCGCGGCCGAAGGCTTTATCCCTGTATCCTATTTGATTCCGAGTTTTATACGGTAGCTTAACAGCGTCTCCAAAGTGCGGCCGTCAAAATAACGCTCGACCTCTTCCCGGTAAACGGCTATTGTCTCATCAAGCTCCCCTCCGCCGAGCCGAAGCACGGTCTGGACGCCTCCCTGGCTGAGCGTGAGGCCGACATACCGCTCCGCGTCGCAGCGCTCGGTGTTGTGGAAGACGACTTCGCGGGCGAAGGCAAATTCACCGCTGTCCTTAATCCGGCGCAGATGCTCATCCTTATTCCACTTAAAGGCCCGCTCCTCCGCCGGCAGCCGGCGCCCGATAATCGCTTCGGCCTGCTCGATCAGTTCGTGGTAGAGGGTTTCAATCGACGGTTCGAGCACCGGCGGCCAGTCGCAGTCGTAGGCGGCGAAGATTCCTCTAGCCTTAAGTACCCGCCCCGCTTCCTTGAGCGTGCTTACGGGCTCCATCCAGTGGAAGGACTGGGAGCAGGTCACTATGTCGGCGCTCTCCGGCGGCAGGCCGAGCGAATTGGAATAACCCGGGATGAACGAGATCCCCTCCGGACTGCCGAGCGCTTTCCACTTCTCCAGCGCCTTGCCGCGCATATCGTCGCCTGGCTCTATGCCGATGACCGAATCGGCGGCCGCCAGCCATAGGAAAGTAGACAATCCGGTGCCGCAGCCAAGGTCCACAACAAGGGCGGGCCTGCGCTTCAAATAGCCTGTAAGCAGTTCGGTCACGAGCCTGGGCGCCTGAGGCCGGTAACGGTCGTATTCATTCTGAAATCCCTTGAATCGTACAATGTTGGATTGATGATTTCCTTCGGGGATCATGGTTCCACTCTCCATTTCCCAAGTATTTTGATGGATATTATACCAGTTTATGCCGGAAGCCGCAGTAAATGTGCGGCGGTTGTTCAGCTTCATATAAAAAAGTAAGATTGGGTTATGCAGCACAACTAACGTGCCGAAGAATGGAATGATTCAAGCTTGAACAACCTAAACCAAGACTTTACAACCCTTGAGTATTTGGCCCGGGGTACAGAGAGGCAAAGAAGTGCTTATGAGACGTTAAGCAAACTGAAAATAATGGATGTGCTGCACGGCTACGACCCCATTTTGGTTGGCACGATTCCCATTCATATTGATCTTCCGGATAGTGATCTGGACATCATTTGCGAAGTTCACGATTTTAACGGTTTTAAACAATGGATGGTATCGGAGTTTGGCGATCTGCAAGATTTTCGATGTGTAACCCGAACGGTAGACGGGATTAGACGAATTGTTGCAAATTTCAGGTTCCAGGGATGGCCCATTGAAATATTCGGTCAACCGGTTCCGACTAAAGAGCAAAATGGCTACAGGCACATGCTGATCGAACACCGAATTTTAACCATACTGGGAGACGAGGGTCTGAGCGCGATTCGGGAATTAAAAAGCAGGGGGTTAAAAACCGAGCCCGCATTTGCCAAGCTGTTGAAGCTTGAAGGAGACGCCTATGCCCGATTATTGGAGATGGTTCACTGGAAAGAAGCTGAATGGATAGATTTTACAGAGGCATGGATGGGACCAAAGAGAGCATTTCCGAATTAATGGATTCGGAATATGCAGCAACTGGTGGCTGCCGGTCAAACCAAGATAGAGGCATTTGCAAAAAATCCCCGGGAGCTTCGAAAGAAGCATTCCCGGGGATTTATCGTTCGGTGGCAGCCCGCTTGCAACTAGCGCAGCAGCGCGGGGTCGACCGATGGAACGAGGCCTTCGGCTGCGGCTCTGCCCAGCAGGGCCGTAATGGCGGCATAGCCGCTGTCGCCCAGATCCATCGTAAAGTCGTTTACATAGAGATCGATATGCGATTTCGCCACCTGCGGCGACAGTTCCTGGGCATGCCCGAGAACGTACTCCCGCGAAGCCTGAGGGTTGTCCCAGGCGTGCCGGAGCGAGCTGCGAATCCAGCCGCTGATGGCGTCCGCGTCAAGATCACGGCGGGCGACAATCGCTCCGAGGGGGATGGGAAGTCCCGTGTCGCTCTCCCACCAGCTTCCGAGATCGACCAGCATATGCAGCCCGTAGGAAGCGTAGGTGAACCGGGCTTCGTGGATGACAAGTCCGGCGTTAATCTTCCCGTCCCGCACCGCGGGCATAATTTCATTGAAGGGCATGACGACAATTTCGCCGACGCCGCCGGGGACATGGCTTGCCGCCCACAGCCGGAACAGCAGATAGGCGGTGGAGCGCTCGCTTGGGACGGCGACCCGGCGGCCCGACAGCGCCGCGGGGCTCTTGGCATCCAGCGGCCCGCCCTTGGTCAGCAGGAGCGGGCCGCAGCCGCGGCCCAGCGCGCCGCCGCAGGGCAGCAGCGCATACCGGTCCAGCACCCAGGGCAGGGCGGCGTAGGAGATCTTGAGGATGTCGAGGCCCGTCCCTTCGGCGGCAAGACCGTTCGTAACGTCAATGTCGGCGTAGGTGACATTGAGCTTCGGGGCGCCTGGTACAAGGCCATGCGCCCAGGCATGGAAGACAAACGTATCGTTAGGGCAAGGGGAATAAGCAATATTCAATTCTGCGGTCATTTCAGCACCTCCGATAGGATGGGCCCGGCGGCGGCGAGCGCTTCCAGCGCCTCGCCGATGCGCCAGGCCGCCCGGTCGCGGGGACCGACCGGGTTCGAGATCGCGCGAATCTCCAGCACCGGGAGATTCCGCGCCGCAGCGGCTGCGGCGACCCCGCAGCCTTCCATGGCCTCGGCGGCCGCGCCCGGCACGCGCGCCGCCAAAGCGGCGGCCGTCTCCGCGGAGCCGGTCGCCGTCGACACCGTGAGCACCGGTCCCGTGCTCACGGCCAGCCCCGCCGCCGCAAGCCCGGCGGCGAGCTTCGCTACCCGGCCCGTATCGGCCGGGTACGTCACGCGGCCGAAGCCGAGGTCGGCCGCGCTGCGGAAGCCCTCCGGCGTCTCGGCCCCGAGGTCGGCGAAGATCAGCTCGCTGGCGATGACCAGCGAGCCGACCGCCGCCCTGCCGGGGAAGCCGCCACCGATCCCGGCGCTGACGACGCAGCCGTAGGAGCCGGCTGCAAGCGCAGCGGCGGTGCCGGCCGCCGCCGCCGCCGGGCCCGCGCCTGCGGCGATGACGGTGAAGCCGGCTGCGCCGCCGAGGCCGAGGCGGACCGCTTCCGCTTCGGCCTCGACCGCCGTAACGATAAGGACACTCGGGAAGGCCGGTTCCTGCTCCTTGTGGGTTTCCTCTCCGGCATGGCCGGGGTCCAGGGGGGAAGTCACAGCGAGAATCCTCCTTATTAATAGAATGTATTAAGAAATGGATTCGGCAACCCGGAACGGCCAGCCCGTTCGATTGCCGAAATCAATAGAAATGTATAGCAAAGAAAAGGATACGCCCTTTTCCAGATGAGGTCAATTTCCCCGGCGGACAGGCGATTACCGTGACGTACGTTTATTTTTAAGAAAGTGTTGACAGAATAAAAATAAGGGTGTATATTTATCTTAACTTAAAGATAATTAACTTAAAGATACACGAGGAAAGATGGAGGTGATGGAAATGAGCGGATCGAAAGAGGAACTGATCGTAGCCGGAGATGTACGCGGCCGGGATGAAGCGGCGTCGCTGAAGCTGTTCGTCGTCCTGTCCAAAGCTTACCGGAGTCTGATGGACCGGGCCGTCAAGGATATGAAGAACTACGGGCTGTCGTCCGCCGAGTTTATGGTGCTTGAGGTGCTCTATCACAGAACCCGCATTCCGCTGCAGCAGATTGGAGAGAAGATTCTGGTCACGAGCGGAAGCATCACCTATAACATCGACAAGCTGGAGAAGAAGGGGCTGCTGAAGCGTGTTCCCTGCAGCGAGGACCGGCGCGTAACGTACGCCGAGATTACCGATGAGGGCCGGAAGCTGTTCGACGAGATTTTTCCGAAGCATGTATCCATGCTGCACGGGATGATGGGCGGACTGAATACGGAGGAGAAGGAGCAGGCAACCGAATGGTTGAAGCTGCTGGGAAAAGGGGCCGGTTCCTAGCTTATTGCCGGGAGGCCCGCAATTTTTTGCCTAATATCTTAAAGTAAAGATTATTAAAGACAAGAGAATGGAGAGGATTAAAAATGATTAGTGTAGGATTGCTGTTGATTCGTTTGTTTATCGGTGTTGCGTTTATCGGCCATGGGGCGCAAAAGCTGTTCGGCTGGTTCGGCGGCTACGGCCCGAAGGGAACGGGCGGCTGGATGGAATCGGTTGGCATTAAGCCGGGTGTGGCGATGGCGGTGCTGGCCGGAATTCTGGAGCTTGGCGGCGGACTCTTGTTCGCGGCGGGCCTGTTCACACCGGTTGGGGCCGTGATGCTGATCCTGGCGATGGCCGGTGCGATGAAAGTGCATTTGTCGAACGGTTTCTGGGCTACTGCAAACGGTTATGAATATCCATTGACCTTGCTTGTTGTAGCGGCTGGCGTAGCGTTTGCGGGTCCGGGTTCCATTTCGCTGGATCATCTGTTGTTCTAATCCGATTGACCTTCTAATTTCTAGTTTCTAATATCGAGAGGAGAATGATTATTATGACACTTCAAACTGCAGGTATTCACCATATTACAGCGTTCGTTCAGGACGCTCAGCGGAACGCGGACTTTTATGCAGGCATTCTTGGTTTGCGGCTCGTGAAAAAAACAATCAACTTCGACGCGCCGGAGGTCTATCACCTGTACTTTGGCAACGAAAACGGCGCGCCGGGCACAATCATCACGTTCTTCCCTTCGCCTATCGGACGTAAGGGAAGAATCGGCAGCGGCATGGTCGGCGTGACAACCTATGCCGTGCCTGCCGGGTCGCTTGGATTCTGGGAACAGCGGTTGAACGCCTATGACATCCCGTACACCACCGTTCATCGGATCGGGGAGACCTATCTTTCCCTGGCTGATTACGACGGCCTGCGGGTCGAACTGGTAGAGCGTGAAGAGGGGCCTTTAAGCGCTTGGTCGTTCGGTGGAATTCCGGTAGAGCATGCCATTAAGGGATTCGGCGGAGCGGTGCTGTACAGCATAAATCCGGCGAGCACGGAAGATACGCTGGTCAATACGCTCGGTTTTGAAAGAATCGCCGAAGGAGACGGTTATGTGCGCTTTAGAGCGGCGGGCCCGTACGGCAACATTGTGGATATCAAGACCGACCCGCTGCCTTTTGGGGCGGGGGGAAGCGGTACGGTGCATCATATTGCGTGGCGCGCCAAGGACGACGCCGAGCAGCTGGAGTGGAAAGACTTCGTAGAGAGCCGGGGCTTTCATGTGACTCCGGTGCAGGACCGGAATTACTTCAACGCCATCTACTTCCGTGAAGAAGGCGGCATCCTGTTCGAGATCGCGACAGACCCTCCCGGCTTTGCAGTTGACGAGGACTCCGAACATCTGGGCGAGAAGCTGATGCTCCCGGCATGGTATGAGCCGCACCGGGCGGCGATTGAGACCAATTTGGCACCTTTTGAGGTGCGGGAAATCGAGGTGAAGTCAGAATGATTCATATTTTCCGCCAAGGTACGGATGCCTCCAAACCGACGCTGGTGCTGTTTCACGGAACGGGCGGCGACGAGCATGATCTGATTCCGCTCGCCGAGATGCTCTCTCCGGGCTCTTCCGTCCTCGGGATACGCGGCAGCGTGCTGGAGAACGGGATGCCCCGTTTCTTCCGCCGCCTGGCGGAAGGCGTGTTCGACGAGGCGGATCTGATTGCCCGAACGCATGAAGTTAAGGCCTTTCTGGACGAGGCGGCGATGAAATACGGCTTCGATCCGGCCCGCCTTGCCGCCGTCGGGTATTCCAACGGAGCCAACATTGCAGGCAGTCTGCTGCTGCATTACGGAAATGTATTTTCTTCCGCGGTGCTGCTGCATCCGATGGTTCCGCTGCGGGGGCTGACATCGCCGTCCTTAAGCGGCGTGTCCGTCTTCATCGGAGCTGGGGTCAACGACCCGCTCATTTCAAAGTCGGAGACCGAAGAGCTTCAGGAGCTGCTGGCCGGTGCGGGCGCGGACGTAACCGTGCAATGGAGCAATCAGGGGCACCGGGTGAGCGCCGCCGAAGCGGAGGCCGCGAAGAATTGGCTGGATCGCCAAAGCTTCCAGGCTTAAGCCGGATGCTTGCTTAACGGGCAATTCCGGGACGAAGCAGGCGCCGCTTCTATCCCGTTCATCATAACGGAAGGACGCAGAATTACGGCGGTATGCCGGGTTCTGCGTCCTTTTTTTAATGACAAAATCATGATATTGATATTGGTTTTATGTACCTTTATGTTATGATGGGGAACACAAGGGGGGAATGATGAGCGGTCGACATGGCTTTAAAATGACAGAACGATTGCTCTTCTTAATTGATATGACGAACGAATCGCCGTTGACGAAAGAGATGATTTTGGATGCCGCGGAACAGGTGCTGCGGCGTTATGGGCCAGATAAAACTTCCGTTATCGATATAGCCAAATTCCTTCAAGTCAGTCACGGAACGCTGTATCGGCATTTCTCGAGCAAGGCTGCGTTGAGGGAGGCCGTTACGGAGAGATGGCTGGATATAAGCATTGCCGAACCTTTGCAGGAGATTGCGGATGGGGCTGAGGGGAGTGCCGCGGAGCAATTGCGCTTGTGGGTGGAAACGCTCATCAAGAAGAAGCGGATGCATGCTTCGGATGATCCCGAAATGTTTGTCATGTACGCAGACGTTACGGTGAGAATAGGCGACATGATCGAGATGCACATCAATCGCCTGATAAAGCAGATTGCATCGATTATCGAACGCGGCATGCAGGCGGGCGAATTCAAACCGGATTCGGCAGATGCCATTGCAAAGGCTGTGTTCATGGCAACAGAAAGCTTTCATCATCCTGCCCATGCCCAGGAATGGTCGTCCGAAACGATCGACGATGACTTCGAAACGGTATGGCGATTGATTCTTTCCGGCCTTAAGTAAAATACGCCTTTTAGAAACAGAACGGGTTATTCCGCTTGTTCGTTTCTAAGAGGCGTATTTTTTTGTTAAATACAAATAACAAAATTATAATATTGTCAGTTGACATTTGTTTTATGTCATTCTATAATCGAGTCATCAAGTACGGCAAAGACACACAATACCAAAAAAGGATGGGGATTTACGATGGAACAGAAGCTTGCGGGGAAAGTAGCGCTGGTTACGGGCGGATCGCGAGGCATCGGGCAAAAAATCGCTGAGGAGCTGGCAGCGCACGGGGCAAAGGTTATCGTCAACTACGTGAGCAGTCCGGCGAAAGCGGAAGAAGTGGTTGCCGGGATCAAACAGAGCGGCGGAGAAGCGGTGGCGATACAGGCGGATGTCAGCAAGGTGGCGGAAGTCGAGAGCCTGTTCAAGAAGACGCTGGACGCTTACGGGCAGCTGGATATTCTCGTCAACAACGCCGGGATTATTGTTACGAAGCCACTCGCGCAAATTACCGAGGAGGATTTCGACAAGCAATTTGCGATTAACGTAAAAGGGACGTTCTTTGCCATCCAGCAGGCAGCGCTGCATATGAAGGAGAACGGGCGAATTATCAACTTCTCCACATCGGTGATTGGCCATATGCTCCCGACTTATAGCACCTATGCCGGAACGAAAGGAGCCGTGGAGCAGTTCACCCGCCAGCTGGCCAAAGAGCTCGGACCGAAAGGGATCACTATTAACGCGGTTTCTCCTGGACCGGTGAACACGGAACTCTTTACTGTAGGCAAAACGGAGGAGCAGATCAAGGCGGTGGGCAGTGCCAATTCATTCGGACGCCTGGCTGAGCCGGAGGATATTTCGAAGGTTGTGCTGTTCCTGGCTGGTCCGGAATCCCAATGGGTGACGGGACAGACCTTGCGCGTGAACGGCGGATTTATTTAACCGGACGGAGAGCGGGACAACGGCACGGGCGAGGCGGAATGATTTCAGCACAAAAAAGCAGCGGCGGTCCCGGGACGTCAAATCTTCGTCTCGGGGAGCGCCGCTGCTTTGCGTTAGCAGGACCCGGCCGGGGGTGAGGTTACAGCGGCTCCTGAAGGAGGGCCTGTGCATGATTTGTCTGGGTCTGCCGCCGCGATCGGTCCTGCATCACTTTGACGAGCAGGATGCACATGGCAATGTTGAGCAGCGCCGAGAAGAACAGCAGAAAGCCGACATGGCCGTCGCGGCTCGCGTAGCCGTAGTAGACGGCATACGTATTGAGGAAGATGGTGGCGCTGTAGCCGAAGGACATCCACAAGAGGCGGCTGTCTTTGAAATAGACGTAGGCCAATAGCGCCAGCGATGCCGCCGGGAACAGGTATCGCTCATGCATGCTTGACGAGAAGGTGAATACGCCCGATATTAGGAGCAGGGCGGACAGCGATGCGAATGCGGCGCTTCGGCTGCGCAAGTAATACCAGCCTGACAGCAGCGTAGTGGCGAATATAAAGATCAGGCCCCAAATATGGCAGCTGAAGAGCAGGAGCGTAGACGAAGAATCCTCGTAATTTGCCCCGAGCAGCCCGAACAGGTTAAAAGCGTTCACCGAAGCGTAAGGGTACTCGTTCACCGTGCCGCTGTAGAGCTCATAAAGCCACAGCGGACTTTTGCCCGAAGAGAATGGCAGCGCGACGATAACAACGGTCACGGCGAAAATGGCCGCCGCTTTGAGCCAAGGACCCGGCTTCCCCGTACGCAGAAGCGCGAACAGCAGCACCGGCGTATAGATGATGCCCTGCGGCTTCATCAGAATGGACAGGGTCAGGAACAAAGCCGCCCAGCCGAGCTTCCGGCGGGTCATCGCAAGCACGGACAAGACCACGAGCATGGTGAAAAAGGAGTCGACCTGCCCCCAGAACGTGGCGTTAATCAGCACCGCCGGGTTGAACATGTAGAAACCGGCGATCAGAAAGGCCGTCTCGAACTTTAGATAGCGGCTGGCCGCTTTATACAGCAATACGGCGGTAACCGCATCCGCGAGGATCGAGGGCAGCTTGGTGAGCGTGAGAAAATAGGGCTCGATCTGCGGCAGCGTCACGATTTTGCCGGTAACGTACAGAATGTACACATACAGCGGCGGATAGTCGCTCGAGCTGGTGTCATAAAAAGTGCCGAGACCGTTTGCCGCCGCCTGCGCCCAAGTTGTGAAGAAGCGGATGTCGCCCCGGTACCCTGAAATCCAGGGGGCGGCGGCAAGCTTCAGGCACAGGCCCGCGGCCAGCAGCAGGAAGACTGCGAGCCCCCTGCGGCTTTCGTTCAAGCGCAGCTTGCCGGCCTTCGTATAATAGAAGGCTGCCGCCAGCAGCCCGGCGAACAGCGCCGCGTAGACGGCCAGCGCCGTCCTGTACTGGCCATCGCTTCCGAAGCCGCCTCCAGCGAAACCGCGGCCGCCGTTCATTCCGGACGGGCGCGAAAATCCGGAGCCGGCAGCTGCGCCTTGGCCGAAGCCGGGTGCGGTTCCGCCCGGCGCGTTCTGCGCAGCGCCCGCCGCATCGCTCCCGGAACCTGCTGCCGCACTGGCTCCGCGGCTGCCGTCCGTTGCGCTCTGCTGTCCGCCGCCTGCGCCTGCTTCTGCAGAACCGCCGTCTGTCGCGTTCTGCCGCCCGAAGGGCAGCGTTCCGTTCCGGTTCCCCGGGAACGATCCTCGCTCCCCGCTTCGGAACGAGGCTCCTTCGCCGCTGCGCCACTGCATGCCGGCGCCGGTTTCGACTGAGGCCCCGCTGCCGCTCACTTTTGCCAGAGAATAGATGCAAATCCCCAGAGATAGCACCAGCATCAGGGTCAGGCCTGCGATCCATTTATGATTTTTAATCCGGTTCATGGGCTTCTCCTCTCATTGTATATATGGAATGCTGGCCTCATTATAAAAGCGTGACCTTAAGATATGCTGAATGGCCGATGGGATTAGGGTGAATGCGAAACGGCCCGCCCGGCGGCATGATTCTTGGTATTGAACTTTTTGGATGGCATCCTTTAGTATTAAGAGATACAAAACTTTAGTATGATGAGGTACAAGACAGCTTGCGTGCCGCTGCAACGGAAAGGTAGAAAAATGGATATAACCTCTAAAGTAAACGGCCTTGAACCGGCCGACATCCGGTCTTCCCGGAAGCTGAGAATTCAATTGGCCGTGATTCTGGGCGCCGTCGCCACGATCGGCCCGCTGTCGATCGACATGTATTTGCCCGCGCTTCCCGGGCTGGGGAGATCGTTCGGGGCTTCGCCCGCGCTCGTTCAGCTCAGCCTGAGCTGCTTTCTGATCGGCCTGGCGCTCGGGCAGCTGCTATCGGGGCCGCTGAGCGATGTGTACGGACGCCGCCGCCCGCTGATGATCGGCATGGCGGTATATGCCCTGTCCTCGCTGCTCTGCGCGTTTAGCCCTTCCATCGGATTTCTGGTCGTGATGCGCCTGATCCAGGGACTGTCCGGCTCGGTGGGAGTCGTCATTTCACGCGCCGCCGTACGCGATTTATTCTCCGGTTCCGAACTGACCCGGTTCTTCGCGCTGCTGATGGTCATTAACGGCCTGGGGCCGATCGCGGCTCCGGTAATTGGCGGGCAGATGCTGCGGTTTACAACATGGCAGGGTGTTTTTTTCGTGCTGTTCGCTGCCGGCGTTCTTTTTTGCCTGACGATCTGGCTGCGCCTGCCGGAGACTCTGCCGCCGGACCGACGTTCCAAGGGCGGGCTTAAGGAAACGCTAACGACCTTTGGGAAGCTGCTGCGCAATCCCGGGTTTATGGGGTATGTCTTGTCGCAAAGCTTTGTCTTCGGGGCGATGTTCGCCTACATTTCGGGCTCATCCTTCGTGCTGCAAAATATGTTCGGCGTATCTCCGCAAATGTACAGCCTGATCTTTGCCGTGAACGGTCTCGGCATCATCATTGCCGGGCAAGCCGCCGGCCGTCTGTCGGGACGGGTCGGGGAGAGAGGCGTCCTTATATGGGGACTTATTCAATGCTTAGCGGGCGGTCTGCTCCTGCTGTATTCGATTTTGACCGAAGGCGGACTTCTTCTGCTGCTGATTGGGTTGTTCGCTGTCGTATCCAGCGTGGGACTCGTGGGGACGACCACCTTCTCGCTGGCGATGCAGGATCAGGGGGAGAACGCGGGCAGCGCATCGGCGCTGCTGGGTCTGCTTCCGCTTCTTATGGGCGGACTGGTGTCCCCGCTGGTAGGCCTGGGAGGCGGAGAAACGGCGCTGCCGATGGGAACGGTAATCGCGGGCGCAAGTCTGTGCTCCGTCCTGTCGTACACTCTGCTGGCAAGAAGGAAGGAGCGCAGATCATGAGCAGAAAAGATTTGTCCGCGCTGCTGCTGCTGGCTCTCGTTTGGGGCGCCTCCTTTCTGTTTATGCGCATCGCCTCGCCGGTCTTCGGCCCGGTCGTGACGACCGGTCTTCGGGTCGCTATCGCGGCCGGCGCCCTGCTGCTGTACGCCGCGCTTACGCGCAGCCCCATCGGGTTGCGCAAGCGCTGGAAGCCGTTTCTGCTGCTGGGCGGGTTGAACGCCGCGCTGCCGTTCTCGCTCATCTGCGCGGCGGAGCTGCATCTGAGCGCTTCCCTGGCCGCGATCCTGAATGCGACCACGCCGATCTTTGCCGCCCTGGCGGCCTGGGGCACCGGCGGGGAGAGACCCGGCCTTACCAAGGCGGCGGGACTTGTTCTGGGGCTGGTCGGCGTTGGAATTCTGGTCGGCTGGAGCCCCGAGCCGATGGACAAAACGATGCTGTATTCCGTATTATTCTCGCTCGGAGCCGCGCTGGCCTATGGCTTCGGGGGCCTATACGCCGCCCGGGTCGGCAAGGGAGTACCGCCGCTGACACTGGCCATCGGCCAGCAGCTTGGAGCGACTGTCTGGCTGCTGCCGCTGGTCGCGGTGTTTCCTCCGCCAGAGCGGCCTACGATGGCGGCGGCACTGTCGGTGCTCTGCCTTTCGCTCGTATGCACCGCCTTTGCCTACCTGCTGTATTTCCGGCTGATCGCAAGTGTGGGTGCGGTCAAGACGGTGAGCGTCACCTTTCTGGTCCCGGTGTTCGGATTGGTCTGGGGCGTCATTTTTCTGCATGAACCGGTCTATCTGAATACAGTCGCCGGTTTGGCGATCATTCTGCTGAGCATTGTGCTGATTGGCGGGCGGGTTAGGAAAGCCGTGGAGCAAAAAGGGACTTCGGCGCGTCATCTTGCAAAGGCCGAAAGTGAAATGCGGAGTTATAAGAACTGAAGCTTATAAAAATGCGTTAAGCCGCGGCATGGTGCCGCGGCTATTTTTAAAGATTACTAATCAGCTATTCCGTTCTGCCGGGTGAACCTTCTACTTTGAAGTAGAACGCTTGGTTAGGATGTCACCCTTGCCCAAACTCTTAAAGCCGACCGCTGCTCCGCCATTAAAAGAAGAAGATTCCACCCGATATTCGAGCGCGGTAAGCAATTTGCCTTGGCGGTCCATATAGCCGAATTTACCGCCCGAATCGGAATTGGATGTAATTCCAACCAAAGCCACGCCTTCTTTAAAATCAAATGCTCTATTGTATTGCTGATAGGCAATAATTAATTTGCCATTTTTATTAATAAAACCAACATTTCCACTTCGATTATACGTAATGGCTAATCCCTCACTGAATGTTCCGGCACTCTTATATTTAAAGGGAATAGCAGTCTTCCCGCTTGTATGGATATATCCCCATCTCCCCTCGGTGTTCTTCACAGCCGCCATCCCTTCGGAGAAGTCGCCCCCGTCCTCGTACTTAAAAGGAATAACCGTTTTGCCTGCCGCATCAATATACCCGTATTTCCCTTTACGGTTTTGAACTAGGGCTAATCCTTCGGAGAACCCGCGTCCACGGGTGTATTGATAAGGAATGGTCAATTCGCCGGACATATTGATAAAACCCAATTTACCGCCTTTCGGCGCGTAGGCCACGGCCAAGCCGCTGGTGAAGTAAAAGTCGGAGTCGTATTTCTTAAAGAAGACATGCACTGTTTTTCCCGACCGGTCGATTATAAGCTGTTTATCCGTATCGGGAATGGACACATGAGCCACGCCCTCCGAGAAATATCCCCCGTCCGCATACTTGCAGGGAACCGCCAATGCGCCTTTGGTGTTAATGTAGCCTATTCGTTTGGTTGTCTTGTTTATCACCAGTGCCCGCTGCTCGAAGAAATCGCTTAATGGTTTAATGTTGTCAGGCAGAATAAAGGCTTCTTGTCCTTTGGTGTTGTAGTAGGCAAGCGTGCCATCCGATTGTTCGGCGAAAAGTAAGCCATCATGGAATTGTCCGTCACTTGCGGGCCGTACGGGGCTGTAATCTATCGGCGTTTTTGACAACTCCATCCGCTTTACGGATGAATCTGCAAATCCTGTACCCGAAATGAGGATTGCAGTACATAGAACCAATAAAGCCCAACGTTTTCTCATCCTACTCACCACTCCTTATTATGGAAAAAGGATCCAATGATAAAGACGATCGGATGGCAGATAAAGTTTCGCGCATTCCGGATTACGGACAGCGAAAGGCTTTTATTCTTGTGTCCAATCCGTAACTTCCTTAAGGAGCGGCTGTCCGAATGACGGTGTTGGTTTTTAACGCGGAAGCTCGTATGATACACTAGAACAAGTCGGATTCAGCTTTTAAAGGCAGGTACGAAAAATGCATACAAACAAACATAGACAGGAACAGATAAAGCTGGTAAGGCTGCTGGTGTCGATTTATCGCGTCAAGGCGGTTCGGGCGCTGTTTCCGGTAATCATTATTGCGCTTGTGTACTTAGAGGGGCAGCATGAACTGAAAGGGGTCAAGCTTGCCCGGACGCTGCGTGAACTCAGGCATGTTCCGGTGCCGGATATTCTGCGGATGATGGCGGCGGCGCTGGCGGCGGTTGCGGTGATGAGCGCCTACGATTTTCTGATCCGTGCCCACTTTCGGATGAAGACCGGGGTATGGAGCACCTTCCGCTATTCGTGGATCGCCAATACCTTTAACAATTTGATCGGCTTTGCCGGTCTTGCGGGAGTCGGTCTGCGCACGCTGCTCTATAAAAAAAGCGGAGTGCCCACGGCGGTCCTGACTCCGGCCATTGTCTTTTTGTCTCCGCTGATGATTACGGGCCTGTCGCTGCTGTCCTGGGCCAACCTCTTCGGCATCCTGCCGGCGGAGGAGCTGCTGCGCGAGCACCGGTGGTTGGTGTTCGCCGTTTGGGGCATGGCGCTCTATCTGCCCTTTTTTATCATGGTCCAGCGTTCCTCCTTGTTCGCCAAATGGATTAACCGGGGAGAAGGGAGAACGCCGTGGATGACGGTATACGCCTCGGTCGCTTCTTCGCTGCTGGAATGGCTGGGCGCCGGATTTACTTTTGCGATGATCGCGAGGTATATGCTGGACGGCGCTCCTTTTCAGCCGATGATGAGTCTGTACGTCATTGCGGCGATTGCGGGCATACTCAGCATGGCCCCGGGAGGCATCGGCGCATTTGATCTGATTGCGCTGCTCGGATTGCAGCAGATGGGGTATGCAAGTGAGCGGGCGATGGCGGTGCTCGTCATCTTCCGGCTGTTCTATTATGTCGTTCCCTGGCTGATCGGGCTGGTGCTGGCGGCGTTCGAAATCGGACAGCAGGGCATCCGGCTGCTGCGTGGCACGGCTATGGAGACGTCTCTGAACACTTGGCAAAAGATTTGGGGCTGGCCCGGACAGTACACCTTTCTCAGCGATCTTGGCGGATGGGCGCTCGGCAAGCTTGTGCTTGTGTCCGGCCTGATTCTGCTGCTGTCGGCGGCCACGCCCGAGTTAATGTACCGGCTGCGCTTCACGGAGGAGCTCCTGTCGCTTCCGATCATGCGGCTCTCGCATCATTTGTCGGTAGTGATCGGCTTTATGCTGGTGCTGCTGTCGAGAGGGATATCGCTGCATGTCCGCAGAGCCTATATCGGGTCGGGCATTCTGCTGGCTCTTGGAGCGGTGTTCGCCTTCGCCAAAGGGTTCGATTACGAAGAGGCGATCTTTCTGCTGCTGGTCGCCTTTCTTCTGTGGATTTCAAGGGCGCGTTTCTACCGGATCAGCGCGCCGATCTCACGGCAGAGCCTGCTGGGATGGCTGATGCTTACTTCTTTCATCGCTCTCAGCTATTATCTGCTGGCAAGCTATTCGCACCGCGGCTTCTTCAAAGCGCTGCGGCCCGGCGAGGCGACCGAGTGGCTGCAGCAGCACGGCCATTTTGCCTATACGGCTGCGGGCGGGTTGGCGGCCGCCTGGCTGCTGCTCTCCCTGGCCGCGGTGCTTCGGCCCAACCGGCGGGCGGAGGCGCTGACCGCGCCGCCGGATATGGAACGGCTGCGGCGGTATCTGGAGATGGAATCCGGCAACGCCCTGACCCATATGCTCTTCACGGGCGACAAGAGCTTCTACTGGGCGCAGGACGGCAAGGTTATGCTTCCCTTTGCCAGGGTGCGGGACAAGCTTGTCGTGCTCGGTGACCCGCTGGGCCCCAAAGAGCTGGTGAACGACGCGATCAGTGAGTTCCGGACAGAGGCCGACAGGTACGGTCTTACCGTGGTCTTCTATCAAGCGACGCCCGCCTACTTACCGATTTACCATGAGCAGGGCTACCGCTTCTTTAAACTCGGTGAAGAGGCGCTGGTGCCGCTGGAACGGTTCACCCTCAGTGGCAAAAGAAACAGCGACTTGCGGAGCGTCGCCCGCCGGTTCGAGCGCGAAGGCAGCACCTTTGAACTGGCGAAGCCTCCGTACGGGGCGGAGCTGCTGCAGGAGCTTCGTTCGATTTCCGACGAATGGCTGAGAGGCCGGGCGGAAAAAGGCTATTCGCTCGGATGGTTCGACGAATCGTATCTGCAGCTTGCGCCGCTGGCCCTGCTGCGGAATGCCGAAGGCGCCGTCATTGCCTTTGCCTCGCTTGCGCCGGGCTACGACGACGGGGTTACCGTATCCATCGACCTGATGCGCCATCGCCTGAAGAGCCCGAACGGAACGATGGACTTCCTGTTCATCTCACTCCTGGAATGGGCCAAGGCCGAGGGGTATGTAAGGTTCAACCTCGGTAATGCGCCCCTGTCCAGCGTCGGGCGAAATCCCGGCTCGCTGCGGGAAGAGAAAATCGCCCATCTGGTCTTCAAGCGCGGAGGGCATTGGTACGGCTTCTTAGGCCTCCGCCGGTACAAGGAGAAATTCTCGCCGGAGTGGGAGCCCCGCTATCTGGCTTATCCCGTCTCCCTGTCCCTGCCCGTGCTGACGCTGGATCTGGTAAGGCTCGTTTCCCGGCAGCCGAAAGTACGGAAATAGTAAAAAGCTGTCCCTTGAAGCCGCCAAGAGCGGCTGAGGGACAGCTTTTTATTTTCATGGAATGTGCAGGAATTTGCAATTTTGTCTTCATTTTAAACGGTGCTACTGCTTTTTTCCTAAAATACTGTAAATAAATACACGAAATGGACTTCAAATGTTAAAATAAGGATGTGAAAAAAATAACATAACTGGGGGTTATGGAATGAAAAACACAAAGAACTTGTCCCTGCTCATTTTGATGCTGACGCTTACCCTGACAGCCTGCGGAAATTCGAATAACAACTCGGCTGCGACTGAAAGTCCGAGCAGCGAGCCAACGGCAGCGGCAACCGGTACAGCGGATTCTTCTCCGGCGCCGGCTGCGGGTGCTTTTAAAGACGGAGTCTACAAAGCGGAGTATGACCGCAATGATGTGCGGAACTGGAAGGCTTATGTGGAAGTGACCGTAACCGGAGGCAAAATCGGGAAGGCCTATTATGATTACACTAACGAAGCAGGCGAGCTCAGAAGCAAGAACGAGGCCTATATCAAAGGATTCTCGGAAGCGAATAAATTCACGCCCCGCGAAGCCTTCGACAAGCTGGGTCAAGAGCTGGTAGCCTCACAGGACGCTGCCAAGGTCGATGCGGTTTCCGGCGCGACTCATTCGTCCAGAAACTTCAATGAGCTTGCCGCCGCCGCTCTGGTCAAAGCGGAAGCCGGAGACACGGCGACCGCCGTCGTTCCGCTGTATGAGGACGGCACGTATAAGGTAGCAGCCGATGCCTTCGACAGCCACGGCTGGAAGCCGCAGATTGATCTGGAGATTAAGGACCACAAGATCGCAAGCGTACAATTCGATTATGTCAACGAAGCCGGAAAGCTGAAGACGGAAGACGCCGGATACAAGACGGCGATGGAAGCCAAGAGCAAGACCTATCCGGCCAAATATACGGAAGAATTGGAGAAGCAGCTGGTAGAGAAGCAGTCCATCGGTTCCGTGGACGCGGTAAGCGGGGCGACGACCTCCTCGAATAACTTCAAGGCGCTTGTGGAGTACGCGCTGGATGATCTGGCGGAAGTCGGCGATACGAAACCAGCCGCAATCAAGATTGAAGAATAAGGACATCATAATAGCATAATGCCAATAAGCCTGCCGTAGCCCTTATGGGCTCTGGCAGGCTTATTTATCTGGTATACGACGGTCCGGGTCTCCAGTCGAAACGGAGGGGACCCTTGAGGATTTCGAAGGCGGCGACAGACTACTTGCTAATGGCCTCAAGCGGCAAAGCGGCGGGGCTTTAGCTTCGGGAGAGCCCCCACAGCAGCGCCGCCGCGAACAGGACGAGCAGCAGCGCGGCCGTATCCCGTCGCCCCCAGCTCAGAACAAGCCAGGGCGTCCGCGGCTTCGAAGGGTCATAGCCGCGGGCTTCGATGGCGGTGGACAGCTCGTCGCCCATGCCGATGACCTGCAGAAGCAGGGGAACCGCCATCAGCGAGATCTGCCGCGGCGTCCAGCGCGCTAGCCCCCGCTTCCGGTTGCCCCGGGAAGCGAGCGCCATCTGCAGCGCGGAGATTTTTCGCAGAATCCAGGGAATAAACTGCAAGGTTACGGACACGGCGAGCGACCAATTCCGCGTTTGGACGCCCAGTCTTCCAAGCGGCTTGATGGCCCACTCCAGCCCCTCGCGCAGCGGCGCTCCCGAGGTGGTCTCGGTGAACAAGAAGCCGAGCGAAATGAGCAGCCCCAGCCGGAGGACGGAGAGACCGCCGGTCAGCGCGCCTGCGGGAGAAAAGGCGAAGGAGGCGCCGCCGCTCCATGAAAAGGCCGACAGAAGCCACAGCAGCAGAAACATCGGCAGGAACGGCCGGTAGAACCAAACGGTCCGTTTCCGCGTTATGCCCCCGCAGGCGAGAAGTACGGCTACCAGCACCGAGGCGGCCCCGAGCGGAAGCGCGCTCGTCATTCCGAGAATGACGAGCGACCATAGCGCCATCGCCAGCCATTTGACGCGCGGATCGAGCTTCCGCAAGGCCGATCCGGCCGGGCGGCTGGCGCTGCCGAACGCGTCGCTCTCGGCAGGGGCGGCGAGTGCGCCGGCGCCAGCCGCCACGGCAGCCGTTGTGTTGGCGGCGTCGGCGATTGAGTTGGCGGCGTCGGCATCCGCCGGAAGCTGCGAAGCGCAGCGGTCGCCTGCGGCGGCGCGCCGTCCGCTTTCGGCCACCCGGGCGCCGTCCGCTGCCGTCAGCCCGCGGGCCTCCGGCAGGGCTGCGCTGCCTGCCGCCGCAGCTGCGCCAGCGGCGGAGAGGGAGCGGCCAGCTGCAGCAGGCCGCTCACCGCCACCAGCCCCCGGACAGGCTTCGCCTCCGGGATAAGCAAGGCGAAGCGGGTCCAGCTTCGCCAGCAAATCCCCTGCGCCGGCGGGCAGCGCATCCAGCCCGCCTTGGCGCATGAGCATCCGGCCGATCCGGATATAGGCCGGAGGTTCCAGGCCCGCGTCTTCCAGCACGCGGGCACCGTTCCACAGGCCGTCCGGCGGCCCGCTGTAGCGCAAGGTTCCTTGCGCCAGCACCGCGACCTGATCGGCCAGTGGGAAGAAGCAGTCCAGATCGTGCGTGGCGACCACGATCGTATAGCCGCCGCGCTTCAGCTCCGCGGCGGTCTCCAGCAGCGCGCGGACGGCGGGCGGGTCGAGCCCGGCCGTCGGCTCGTCCAGCAGGAGCAGCCGCGGCCGGGGGGCGATCGCACCAGCGATGCAGACCCGGCGCTTCTCGCCGCCGCTCAGCAGGAACGGCGAGCGCGGCCCGTAGCGCTCGGGATCGAGCCCTGCATGCCGCATCGCCCGGTCCGCCGCCTCGCTGCGCCGGGGCACGGGGATGGCCCGCTGCTCCAGGCCGTACTCGACATCCTTCCTGACGCTGCCGGCGAAGAGCTGGCTCTCCGGCTGCTGGAAGACGATTGAGACGGATGCGGATGAGTCTCCGCTCGTATAGTCAATGCGGCCTGCGTCCGGCTGCTCCAGCCCGGAAAGCAGCCGCAGCAGTGTGGACTTGCCACTGCCCGTTACGCCGCACAGGACCGTAAGGCCGCCCTCCGGGATCAGCAGATCAATGCCGCGCAGGGCGGGGAACCGGCCGTAACGGAAGGACACGCCCGTCAGCTGTACCGGCATAGCGCCTCCTCCAGCTGCTGCTCCGTCAGCGGCAGCAGATCAGACGGCCAGCCGTTCTCCCGCATCATCCGGCCGATGCCGATGACGGGTGAATCCTCCCAGCTAAGCGCGGCCGGCAGCCCGGAGTCGTAAAAGAGCGTCCGGGGATCGCCGTCGTAGACCAGCCGTCCATGGTCCATGACGGCCACGCGGTCCGCCGCCGCCAGCTCTTCCATCCGCTGCGTTACCCACAGCACGGTTACTCCCCGCCGCCACAGTTCACGGCTCAGCTCGAAAATTTCTTTGCGGGAGACGGGGTCCAGCATCGAGGTCGCCTCGTCAAAAATAATCATTTCCGCTTCCAGCGCCAGGCAGCAGGCGATGGCCAGGCGCTGCCGCTCGCCGCCCGACAGCTCGGACACCGGCGCTCCGGCTTTGTGCCCAAGGCCCGTCTGCCGCAGGGCGTTTAGCGTCCGCGCCTTCATTTCCTCCCGGGAGATCCCCCGGTTCTCCAGACCGAAGGCGACATCCTCCTCCGGCGTCGAGCCGATACTTTGGGCTTCCGGGTTCTGAAAGACGAGCTGGATGCTCCGTTTGACGGCGCTGCGGCTTTCGGCGTACCGCAAATCGAGCCCCGCCGCCGTCAGATGGCCTGAGGATGGAATGAGCAGTCCGTTGAAGGTCCGGACGAGGCTGGATTTGCCGCTGCCGTTGGCCCCCGTCAGCGCGATCCATTCCCCTTTTTTGATATGTATAGTAATATCCTGAAGCACCGGCAGGCTCTGGTAGCCGTCCCGCAGTGTCAGGTTCAAGTGACTGGCAAGAATCATGATGACCGCTCTCTTTCTTGTAAGACTGACACTCGCTTGCGTTAACGATTATATCAGATTAACGCGTTGCTGTATTCGGGATTAGATGTTATATTGGTCTAAAAAAATGGAGGATGTTTATCCCATGAACAGATGGTCCTTGCGCGGACTTATTTTCAGTGCGCTCTTTGCGGGCGTGATGATCGCGTTAAGCTCAATGAAAGTGTCGCTTCCTTTTTCAACGGTGCCTATTACTCTGCAGACGCTGGCTGTTATGCTGGCCGGTTCCGTGCTGGGCGCCCGATATGGAACTATCGCCGTCCTGATCGTTATCGGCCTCGCCGCCGCCGGTTTTCCCGTGTTGGCGGGAAGAGGAGGTCTGTCCGTCCTTGTCGGTCCGACCGCCGGTTACATCTTCGCCTGGCCGGTTTCAGCCTTCCTGATTGGATGGTTCGCCCAGCGGATGTCGAAGGGCAAGTTCACCGTCGGCAAGCTGCTCCTGGTGAACTTCCTGTTCGGCTCTCTGCTGGTCTACCCGAGCGGCGTCGCCTGGCTGGTTCACTCGATTCCAAGCCTTGATACGCTGCCCAAAGCGCTGACCGCGGGCATGCTGCCGTTCCTTCCGGGGGACTTCCTCAAGGCTGCGCTGTGCGCATCGGTTGTGACCGCCGTATGGAAGGTCTATCCGATTGAGCGGATTGTGGGCGGGTCAAGCGGAGCTTGGCTCGGTAAGAACGCGTACGAAGAAAAAGCCTAGACTGAAGCGTCTGAATCATATATACACCGCAGAAGTCCGTTCTCATCAATAATACAGCAGCCCAGCCGTCCGCATGCATCTCGCGGATCGCTGGGCTTGTTGTGTTTGAAGCGTGGGTTTTGTCTGTATGGAGCCCGGCGCCGATTCGCCGGTTATATAAAATGAACTTGAGATTTTCCCATTTGGGTATCGTGTATAACTGCGAGGAATGTTTGGACTTCCGGCCGCTGCCCATCTCCAGATTTCTTGATTACACCGCTCTTCACGGATGAAATCCGGAGACAGCCTATGCTTTCGAAGCGAGCTTTCCTCCGGAAAGCTTTCGGGCGATCGCTATCGCTCCTACAGTTCCAAACTTCCCCTTCGTTACTCTCACCCTGATGTCATTTTTTTAAGTTCATTTTATATAGCTCTTCTTTGCCTGTTTATTGATTTTTGCGGCCTTTTCAGTCCGGGGAGCGGCTTCGGAGCGGACCTCGTCGCCGTCACCGCCCGGCTGCTCCAGCGGCAGGGCCCATACGGATACGCCGCCGCCGTTTACCGGAAAGACGGCCCATCCGTCTTCGCCGATTTCAACGGTGTCTTCCCGGCTCAGCGTCAGATCGGCCCAGACCTCACCGGCGCGTTCCTCGCCGACGAACATGCTCTTCTCGCCGTCGTCTCCGTTCGATACCACGACTGCGCAGCCCGAGCCCGGGATCTCCTCGACTCCCCGGCGCACCCAGCCGATCGTGTTCGGATGATCGAAGTAATCGTTCTGTTCACCGTAGGCTTTATGGTAGCGGGCGGACAGCAGCCGGTCGATGTCTTCGCGCTTGCCGGGAATCTCCGTCGGTCCGCCGATGCCGTAATAATCGCCGTAAAATACAACGGGATACCCGTCCCGGCGAAGCAGGATCAGCGCATACGCGCTCAGCTTGAACCAGTCGCCGACCCAGGATTCCAGCGACTCGTGGGGCTGGGAATCATGGTTGTCGACAAAGGTGACGGCATGGGTGGGATGTGTCTGCACCAGCGTATCATCGAATAGGGTGGTCAGATCGAAATCCCGGCCGCTGAGCGACACGGCATGGAATTTATAATGGAGCGCCACATCGAACAGGTCGATCTGATAATCAACGGTGTCCAGAAACTGGCGGCAGGCTTCAACGTCTGGATTCCAGAATTCGCCGACAATATAGAAATCCTCCCCGCGCTTACGGGTCATTTCTGCCGCGAATTCGCCGATAAATTCATAATTGATGTGCTTGATGGCGTCCAGCCGGTACCCGCTGCATTGGAGGGTATCGACGAGCCATTTTCCCCATTCCAGCATTTCCGACCGTACAACGGGGTTGTCGTAATCAATATTGGCGAACATCAGGTAGTCGTAGTTTCCGAACTCGTCGTCCACATTGCGGCTCCAGTCCTTGTTCTCCCCGATAATCTTGAAGATGCCGGTCCGGTCTTCCCCGGCGTCATAGTCCGTACCGTTAAAATGCTCGTGGTTCCATTTAAAGGAAGAGTACTGGTCGCCGCGCCCGGGAAACGTGAATTTCGTCCAGCCTTCAATTTCGAACGGTTCGGATATGACCTCCAGCCGGTTCTCCGGGTCGACTTCGACGACCTGGAACACCTCCGTTTCATCCGCGCCGGCTTTGTGATTCATGACCAGATCGACATAGACGGCAATTCCATTCCTGACGCATTCGGCAATCGCGTCGATCAGATCCTGCTTTGTTCCGTATTTCGTTCGGACGCTCCCTTTTTGATCGAACTCGCCCAGATCGTACAGATCGTATACACCGTACCCGGTATCTTCGTTCGATTGGCCCTTCGTCACCGGCGGAATCCAGACTGCATCGATTCCCGCCGCTTTCAGGTCCGGCGCAAGCTTTACCAGCCGCTTCCAATGCTCACCGTCGGCGGCGACATGCCACTCGAAGAACTGCATCATCGTATGATTGCGTTTCATCATGATTTGCCTCCCTATTCCTGCTTCATTTCCAGCGGCGCACAGATTGAGTCCATTATATGTAAATCATGATGGGTTGTTGAACAGATCGAGCTGCAGCGGCGCAAGACCGCTGTCGTCTCCGCCAAGCAAAGCCTGCAGCTCCTTGGCATTCGGGGTAGCGTCCCCCGCTGAATTATTGTTGAAGACCACATATACGTTCCGAGAGTCCTTCTCCAGCTCTTTCAGCCGGTCCCGCCATTCCGTCAGTTCTTCCGTGCTGTAACGGTACAGATAGCGAAGACTGCGCCAATCTGGGCGGCTGCTCTGATGCCACCCTTTGGCGTTCCGTCCATGCATCCGCACATAGGTCGCCTCCGGCGAAGTCGCCACGGACACGATCGGAATGGACCCTGTTCCAGCCTGCGGCTCGTCGACCACCGTATGAATCCAGCCTTCTTTTTTCATAAAAGCAAGCGTCCGCTCCCGGTATTCTGCGCTGTACCAGGTGGAGTTGCGGAATTCCAGCGCGCAGGGCACATCTTTCATCCGTTCCCTGGTCTCGCGCAGCGTATCCACGTTCTCCTTCGTACAGTCGAACCACGGCGGGAACTGAAAGAGCGTCATGGTCAGCTTGCCTGCTGCAATGACGGGCTCTATGGAAGTATGAAACGCCTGGAACATGTCCTCGGCGGTATCGAAGTAATTCTTTTTGCCCCGCAGATGTCCGGTCATTCCCTGATAGGCTTTGACAATGAACCCGAAATCGTCAGGCGTCTGGCTTACCCATTTAACGTAATTTTTCACCGGCTGAACGGCATAGAAGGAGCTGTCGATTTCCACTATGGAAAAATGCGCGCTGTACGCGGGCAGCCGGTCGGCGGGCTTGATTTTGCCGTACAGCTCTTCATGGTCGCCGAATCCCGTCAAACCGATCCTGATCACAAGGCTCTCCTCCTATTCTTCCCATTGTTAGCCAAAATGTGTCCGGCCAGTCCCCGGATATCTTCTATTTAAACTGAAATGAACGGCGGAAAAACAACAAAAAGATTAAAGTCCCGCCGGCCCTCATCATAAAGGCGAATATACAGAAAAGGAACCGCCTCCCATAACAGGGGCGATTCCTTTTGTCTTATCCGTCGGCAGAGGCTCCGATGCAAGCAGCGGGGTCCGCTTGAAAGCGGACCATTTCGGAGCCAGCCGACAGATGCACGGCATTGCGACCGCCCCGTTTGGAGGCGTACAGGGCATGGTCGGCTTCCGTAAGCAGCGCCTCTAGCGTACTGCCGGGCACAGCCTCCGTGACGCCGAAGCTGACGGTGACGTTGATGCGGCCGTTAGGCGACTCCAGGCTTGCGGCCTCGATCGCCCTGCGGATACAGTCGGCCAGCCTCGCCGCCTCATCCAGTGAAGTGTTCGGCAGGCACAGCACGAATTCCTCGCCTCCGTAGCGTCCGAACACATCGCCCTCACGAAGATGACCGCGGCAAATATCCGCAATATGGCGCAGTGCCGAATCCCCGCACCCATGGCCATAGCGGTCATTAATGCTCTTGAAGTGATCGACGTCAAACAGCGCGATCGACAGGCGGCCGCCCTCCTTCAAGCAGCGCTCCAGCAGCTCGCTGCTTCGCTCCATAAAGTAGGTGCGATTGCAAATGCCCGTCAGGCTGTCCATCGTGGCCAGCTGCCGGAGCCTGTCCTGAAGCAGCGTACGTTCCGTCACATCGATCAACACGATCATCCGCCCGGCCACTTGCCCGCCGCGCTTGCGAACGAGCGAGGAACGGATTTCGTAATAGTAGATGCTGTCTCCATTCTCCCATTGCAATTCCCGTTCCTCCTGAACGAGGGGATCGGCCTCCATAGCATAGGCTATCGCGTCCTTGCCGCCGGGGAGAAAGATCCGGGCCAACTGATGGCCGATGGAGGCGGCATCCAACCCCTGAATCATTCCGGCCGCGGCCCGGTTGAAGTCGACGAGCCGGTCGGAAAGGTCCATCACGAGCACGCCGTCGCGCATGCTTTCGAACAGGTTGCTGCGTGCGATCGGCGCGGCGGTCAGCATGCTTCTGGAGAGAATGGCCCAGATGTAAAGCGCGGAGGTCAGGCTCATAATGACCGGTACCGGGTCCATGCCGTAAGGTGTCTTACCTATCAAGTACATAAAGGAGCCTATCGTAGGCAGCGTGAGCCCAAGCAGGATGGTCAGGAACTGCCGGCGGTACACCCGCTTCATCTTGTTCCACTGCGCCAGCATGAGGCAGGCAGCTGCCAGCAGGCAGCCGAAAGTAAAGCTGCCGTGAACGATATAGCCGGGCCCCATGACGAAATCAACCAGCGGCGCGGGCGATAACGGACGCAAATACATTGATCGGTAGAACAATTGGTGATAGTCATTGGTCCAGACCATGACGGTGGTCAGACAGGGAATGAAGCCGAGAACGATCAACCGTGCTCTTGTAATCAGCCGTTCCATTCCCAGAAAATGAATGACCATAATCAGGCTGGCGGGCGCAATGAACGGCATGCCCAGGTATTCGATTTTGAGCCACAGATTAATTTCCGCAAGCGAATGGCTGGACAGCTCCAGGGCGAATCCGAAGGTATAGATAGCGGAAGCGCATGTGCTGACGATGAACGCTTTGACACCCGCGAAATCCGTTTCCTTGAAATAGGCGAAGAGGGCGAGCAGCGCGCTCAGTACGCCGGATAAGGCGACGATGACAATGTAATTTGAGATAAACGACCCCATCCGGAGCACCTCCTTTCAATAGATAAACAGACCTTTACCCGAAAAATCAGCCTTTCTGTTTCATTATATATCGGCAAATGAGCGGAATTTTGACAATCCAATTAGCTGGCTGGACAAAATGACGGAAATTCGCCGAAGCTATTTTACTTTTTGTCTAGTGTCGATAAGAGGGGAGCGGTGTAACATGTTAGTTAAAGCTACATCGGAAAGGTAAATTTGCTGTTAATGTTAATTTTGGTGTTAACTAACATCACATTTTATAAAAAATTCAGGGATAGGGGGAATATTGATGTCACTTATTGCGACAAAAGTTCCTGAAATTCAATTCGAAAATGTGGAGATGCGCTATCAGACGGATACGGCGGATGTATTGGCGCTGCATCAGGTGAGTCTGGATATCGCCAAGGGGGAGTTCGTCTCGCTGCTCGGGCCGTCCGGATGTGGAAAGACGACGCTGCTGCGGCTCATGGCCGACCTGATCGAGCCGACGAGAGGCAAGGTTACCGTAGCGGGCAAAAGCGCCAAGGAGGCACGGCTCGCCCAGAAATACGGCATCGTGTTTCAAAGCCCCGTGCTGTACGACTGGCGCAAGGTGAAGGATAACATCACGCTGCCGCTCGAGCTGATGGGCGTCAAGAAGGCCCGCCGCGACGAGAAGGCGCTTGAGCTGCTTGAGCTTGTCGGCCTCCAGGGCTTTGCCGACAAATATCCGTGGCAGCTGAGCGGTGGGATGCAGCAGCGGGTGGCCATTGCCCGGGCGCTGTCCATGGAGCCGGAAATTCTGCTCATGGATGAGCCGTTCTCGGCCCTCGACGAATTCACGCGCGAGCGGCTGAATGAAGAACTGCTGTCCGTATGGAGCAAGGTGGGCAACACGGTCGTATTTGTAACTCACAGCATTCCCGAATCCATCTTCCTGTCCGACCGGGTCTTCGTGCTGTCTCCGCATCCGGGACGCCTGTCGGCTGTCGTTGATATTCCCCTGCCGCGTCCGCGGACGGCCGAAATGAGAAACAGCCCGGAATTTTTTGATCTGATCGCGGGCATCCGCGACAGCTTTGAGGGAGTGTAACTAATGAAAGGAAACAGCATGCTGGTCAAGGGGCGGTTCCTGCCTCTGCTCGTCTGGATAGCAGGGCTGCTAATTGTCTGGGAGGCCCTTTCGTGGGTGCTGCTGAATGTCGCGCATACGCCGCTGGCCCAATCGAAGCTGCCCTATGTGCATGAGCTGATCGCCACGCTCTTTCAGTACGGCGGAACGCTTCTGAAGGAGGGGGCTGCAACCTTCGGGAACGCTGCCGTCGGCTTTCTGCTCGGCGCCGCCGCAGGCGTGCTGCTCGCGGTGCTGATGAGCGTGTCGAAGACGATCGAGCAGCTTACCTTCCCTTATGCCGTCGCTTCGCAGATGATACCGATTCTGGGGCTTGCCCCGATCATTTACGGTATTGTTCGCGATGAACAGATTTCGCGGATTATTATCTCGGGTTATATTACGTTCTTTCCCGTATCACTCAACATGCTGCGGGGGCTGCGAAGCGTCGATCTTTCGGCGCTGGAGCTGATGCATTCCTACGCGGCGAAGCCTTGGGCCGTTTACACGAAGCTGCGGCTCCCCGCCGCTCTGCCCGGCTTGTTCAGCGGCCTGAAGATCGCCGCTCCGCTTGCGGTTACCGGCGCGATTCTGGTCGAGCTTATGGGCGCGCAGCACGGCATCGGCGTCATTATGCTGCGCAACCTGTACTACGGCCCTTCCCATACGTACATGTTCTGGTCGACCATTATCATCGGCGCGTTTCTCGGCATGGCCAGCTATGGGCTGATGAGCCTGATCGAGCGTCTCGTCTCCCCTTGGCAGCCTGAATTCCGTCCGAAAGGAGGGGGACGCTGATGGAAAGCAATACCGTTCGCGAAGCCTCATTCGTCTCACCCCACGGCCAGGAGGACGGAAGCCGCCCGCAGGCCGCTTCCGGGGCCGCGACTCCCTCGCAGGAGCGCAAGCCGAAGCGGCGTTCGCGCAAGCCCGCCGTCTTCCGCGTCATTCTGCCTGTGCTTGCGGGCGTTCTGTTTCTGGCGCTGTGGGAGCTGCAGGTCATCCATAAAATATTCGATCTGAAGAAATACCAGCTGCCGCTGCCGTCGGCGATTGCACGGGCGATGGGTGACAACATGAGCCTGCTGCTGTCCTATACGGGCTACACCCTCACCGAAGCCGTGCTGGGCATGCTCGCCGGTTCGCTGATCGGCTTCGTCATTGCGCTGGTCGCCACGGCCTGGCCGAGATGGGGCGGCGGAAGCCTTACGCTGGTCGCCGCGCTCAACGCCGTTCCGATCGTGGCGCTCGCGCCGATCATGAACCTGTGGTTCGGCGACGGGCTGGGCTCCCGCATCGCCATTGTGACGGCGACGACGATGGCGGCGATGGCGATCAACGCCTACAAAGGGATGGCCGCCATCCATCCGCTGGCGCTGGATCTTATGCATTCCTACGCTGCGCCCAAATCGGCGGTGTTCCGTCATCTACGGATCAAGAACAGCCTGCCCTACGTCTTCACCGCGCTGAAGATCAACGCGACGGCCAGTATGATCGGAGCGATCGTCGGCGAATTTTTCTTCTCGTCGAGAGGTCTGGGTTACCTGCTGTCCAATTCGATCAAAGTCGCCAAGATGCCCCTCGGATGGGCGTGCATCGTGCTGGCCGCGATCGCCGGCGTGATTTTCTATCTGGTGGTGGAGAGGCTGGAGAAGGTGTTTATCCGCTGGCATCCTTCGCGCCGGGCTTCATAAGGCAACAGATTAACCGGTACAACCGGCCGTTAGCTTCAGGATACAGCACCTTGGTCTTCAGGCCGTTTGCATACAGCACATCATGATGGCAGCCATATTGCTTTCAGTAATCGATTAACACATGCATTTCAAATTTTATCAGTGGGGGGAATTCGATTGATGAGCGTAAAAAACAGAAAATTTCGCGGTGTGCTGTTATTGGCGGTAATGGCGTTGGTTTTGTCGGTCCTTGCAGGCTGTGGAGGAAACAATAATGCTTCTTCCGGAGAAGCTCCGGCGCCTTCGGCGGGAAGCTCGGCTGCTCCCGAAGCAAGCACGGCACCTGCGGAGCTTGTTCCGGTCAAGCTGCAGCTGAAATGGGTGCCGCAGGCCCAATTTGCCGGGTACTACGTGGCACTTAGCAAAGGCTACTACAAGGACGAAGGTCTGGACGTTCAAATCCTGCCGGGCGGACCGGATATCGTTCCCGAGCAGCAGGTTGCGGGCGGATCGGCCGATATCGGCGTCGATTGGGTAGCGAGCTTGCTGACGAGCCAGGAGCAGGAAATGCCGCTGGTGCAAATCGCGCAAATTTTCCAAAAGAGCGGTCTCGTGCTCGTCTCCAAGAAATCGGCCAATATTAACACGCCTGCTGATCTGAAGGGCAAACGGGTCGGCAACTGGATGGGCGGCAACGAGTTCGAGCTGCTGGCGCTGTTTGACAAGTACAAGCTTGATTCTAACAAAGATATCAAATTCACGAAGCAGGGCTTTACGATGGACCAATTCCTCGGCGGCGAGCTGGACGCGGCTTCCGCGATGACGTACAACGAGTACCAGGTTGTGCTGGAGTCAGGCGTCAAACCGGAAGAGCTGAACGTCATCGACATGAACGACGAAGGCGTCGCCATGCTGGAAGACAATCTGTTCGCCAACAAGGAATGGCTGGAAGCCAATAAAGAGACGGCGGCCAAATTTGTCCGCGCTTCGCTCAAAGGCTGGAAGGACGCTATTGCCGATCCGGCTGCGGCGGTGGACATTGTGATGGCACAGGCCGAAGCGGGCAGCACGACGAAAGAGCATCAGCTGAAAATGATGGAGGAAGTCGCCAAATTGATTCAGCCGGAAGGCTTCGACATCGCCAAGCTGGGCTACACGGACGAAGCTGCATTCAAGCAAACCGCGGACATCGCTCTGAAGTTCGGCGTTATCAAGAAAGAGGTCAATCTGTCCGAAGCGTACACAAACGAGATTATGGACATGGCTTCAAAATAATCCGACCGCTCCGGTCAACGTATTGACGTATTTGTGAATCCTGCGGCCTCCGTGAAATCCCTGACAACCCACCTTAACCTGTGCGGATCTGATTTTGCGGGGGCGGCTTTTTACCCAAAAATATGGAAAAATTTATAAGTTTTACGTTTAATCCGGAAGCTTAGAAACAGATACTCCGCTTTGCGAGAGGTACTTTACAGGAGAAGAGGTGACTTGCATGTCTCTTTTGGTCAAACAGACCGAAAAGGTGAGAAATTTTATCAACGGGCA
>NZ_CP004078.1:4665000-4730000 GCF_000612505.1 Paenibacillus sabinae T27 | reverse complement strand
TTCAAGTATGCGGTGTACAGATTAGGCCACACTAGTAGAGCTTGAACAGAATCTAAATCCAGGCTTGCCAGCCGGTTTTACGCGGGATTCGGCTCTTTGCACTTTGGTTAAAGTTCCTTTAGAGGTCAAGGCCAGTAATGGAACGGTGCCATCGGCTGCATCTGCAAGCTCTGAATCTGGAGGATGAGTGATGCGTAATATCTCTGATATCATTGAACAATATCTGAAGAATATTTTGCATGAAAGTCCCGAAGGCACAGTCGAAATTCAACGCAACGATCTGGCGGACCACTTCTCTTGCGTACCCTCCCAGATCAATTATGTAATCAGCACCCGCTTTACCCTTGAGAAAGGCTATTTGGTGGAGAGCAAACGCGGCGGTGGCGGATATATCCGCATTCAGCGTATTGAGCTTCCCCAGCATTCGGCGCTGCATACGCACCTTAACCAAACGATCGGCTCGGGGATCGACCAGAGTACGGCTGAGGGGCTTATATATCAGCTCGAAGAAGCCGGCTTTTTGACCCGACGCGAAGCCTGCCTTATGCGCGCCGCCATTTCGCGAGAATGCCTTGCGATCAAGCTCCCCCATCGGGACGAGATTCGTTCCAAATTGATGAAGGCGATGCTGATCTCATTGCTTAGCAAATAAACCGGTGTGAGAAAGAAGGTTTCGTATACATGGTTTGTCAAGAGTGCGGTGTAAGACCGGCTACGCTTCATTTCACCAAGATCGTGAATGGAGAGAAGACGGAATTTCATATTTGCGAGAGCTGTGCAAGGGAAAAAGGAGAATTGATTCCCGGTACGTCAGGCGGTTTCTCCATTCACAGTCTGCTGTCCGGGCTCTTGGATCTGGAGGGGGCCGGCAAAGGGAAAACCGCGGCCGCTTCGACGGCTCAAGGCGTTCGGTGTGAGGAATGCGGCATGACCTACGGGCAGTTCAGCAAGCTCGGCCGCTTCGGATGCAGCTCCTGCTACAAATATTTTGACAAGGGGCTCGACCCGCTCTTCAAAAGAGTGCATGGCAGCACTGCCCATGTCGGCAAGGTTCCTAAACGCGCCGGCGCGAAAATTCAGTTCAGACGCCAAATCGATGAACTGAAGGGGCAGCTGCAGCAGGCCATCGAGCAGGAGGAGTTCGAAAAAGCGGCTGAATTCAGAGATCAGATCCGCAAACTTGAAAAAGAAATTGCACAAGAGTAAAGTCTTAAGATATATAGGGGGAATGCCTGATGTCAAATCTCCGGTTTACCGAACAAGCGCTCAGCGAATGGATGCGCAGCGGCGGCAGCCACTCCGAGATTGTAATCAGCAGCCGTGTGCGCATCGCCCGCAATATACAGCATCACCCTTTTCCTCTTCTGGCAACGCAGAATCAGGCCGAGGAAGTCATGAATGTGCTCGCTCCGGTAATCGATCAGGGCAAGGAGACGGGATTTGGCACGTTTCATCTGCTAAAGCTTGATGATCTGGAGGAGCTGGACAAGAAGGTGCTGGTTGAAAAGCATCTTATCAGTCCTAACCTGGTTAATGACTCCAGAGGCGGGGCGGTGCTGCTGAATGAAGACGAGTCGGTCAGCATCATGATCAATGAAGAAGACCATCTTCGGATTCAGTGTTTATTTCCCGGATTTCAGGTCCGCGAGGCCTGGGAACGGGCTACCGCAATCGATGATATTTTCGAGGCGTCGATCGATTACGCTTTTGACGACAGAAGAGGCTATTTGACCAGTTGTCCGACCAATGTCGGCACAGGCCTCCGCGCTTCGGTAATGGTACATCTTCCGGCGCTTGTCATGACCCAGCAGATCAATCGTATTCTCTCGGCTGTCAATCAGGTGGGGCTTACGGTGAGAGGCATTTACGGGGAAGGAAGCGAAGCCGCCGGGAATATCTTTCAGATTTCCAACCAGATTACACTGGGGCAGACCGAAGCGGAGATTATCGACAACTTGCACAGTGTGGCTATCCAGATTATCGAGCATGAACGCAATGCGCGCCAGCGGCTGCTGACGGATTCTGCACTGCGGATCACGGACCGAATCATGCGGTCATACGGTATTTTGTCATATGCGGCCGTCATGGATCTAAAAGAAGCTTCCCAGCGTCTGTCGGATGTGCGGCTTGGCCTGGATTTAGGAATTCTGAAAGCTCCATCCATCTCGGTGCTCAATGAGCTGAACGTCAAGACGCAGCCTGGATTTTTGCAGAACCTCTTTGGCGAAAAGCTGAGCTCAACCGAATGTGATATGTACCGGGCGAAGCTGCTCCGGGAAACGTTGGGGACCACACATTAATTATAAATATTTATTATTTATGGAGGTGCAGACTTATGATGTTTGGCAGATTTACGGAACGCGCGCAAAAGGTGCTGGCGCTGGCACAGGAAGAAGCCGTCCGGCTGGGACACAATAATATCGGCACAGAACATATTTTGCTCGGACTTATCCGCGAGGGCGACGGTATCGCCGCCAAAGCCTTGATCGCTCTTGGTCTCGGTCTTGAAAAAATTCAGGACGAGGTTGAAACGCTGATCGGCAGAGGACAGGAGCAACCGACAAACATTGCGTACACTCCGCGCGCCAAAAAGGTTATCGAGCTGTCCATGGATGAAGCTCGCAAGCTGGGCCACACTTACGTTGGTACGGAGCACATCCTGCTCGGACTTATCCGCGAGGGAGAAGGCGTAGCAGCACGCGTCTTGAACAATCTTGGCATCAGCCTGAACAAGGCCCGCCAGCAAGTTCTGCAGCTGCTCGGCAGCAGCGAGTCCACTTCGAGCCACAGCGGCGGTCCTTCCAATGTAAGCACACCGACGCTTGACGGATTGGCCCGCGACCTGACGGCCTATGCCAAAGACGGACATCTTGACCCGGTTATCGGGCGCAGCAAAGAGATTGAACGCGTCATTCAGGTGCTGAGCCGCCGGACGAAGAATAATCCGGTGCTGATCGGTGAGCCGGGGGTTGGTAAAACGGCAATCGCCGAAGGCTTGGCCCAAAAGATTATCAATAACGAGATTCCCGAAACACTGCGCGACAAGCGTGTAATGACGCTGGATATGGGCTCGGTCGTTGCCGGCACTAAATATCGCGGTGAATTCGAAGATCGTCTCAAGAAGATCATGGATGAAATTCGTCAGGCGGGCAACATTGTGCTCTTCATCGACGAACTGCATACGCTGATCGGTGCAGGTGGGGCTGAGGGCGCCATTGACGCCTCCAACATTCTGAAACCTGCGTTGGCCCGCGGCGAGCTGCAATGCATCGGCGCGACAACGCTGGATGAGTACCGCAAGTACATCGAGAAGGATGCGGCTCTGGAGCGTCGTTTCCAACCCATCACGGTGGATCAGCCTACTCCGGACGAGGCCGTTCAAATCCTTTACGGCCTGCGTGACCGCTATGAAGCGCATCACCGCGTAAAAATTACAGATGAGGCGATCATTCAAGCCGTGAAGCTGTCCGACCGCTATATCACCGACCGCTTCCTGCCGGACAAGGCGATCGACCTGATCGATGAAGCGGGCTCGAAAGTAAGGCTGAACTCTTACACGATTCCGCCGAATCTGAAAGAGCTTGAAACGCGTCTGGACGATATCCGCAAGGAGAAAGACGCCGCTGTTCAAAGCCAGGAGTTCGAAAAAGCGGCTGCCCTTCGTGATACGGAGCAAAAGATCCGTGAAGAGCTCGACACAACGAAGAATCAATGGAAAGAAAAACAAGGCCGCACCGATTCCGAGGTTACCCCTGAGGATATCGCTCAAGTGGTGGCAAGCTGGACCGGCATTCCGGTCAACAAGCTGAAAGAGGAAGAAACGGAACGCCTGCTCAATATGGAAGCTCTGCTGCATGACCGGGTAATCGGCCAGGATGAAGCCGTCAAAGCGGTCAGCCGGGCGATCCGCCGGGCGCGCGCAGGACTGAAAGATCCGAAGCGTCCGATGGGCTCCTTTATCTTCCTCGGCCCGACTGGGGTTGGTAAGACGGAACTGGCACGTGCGCTTGCTGAAGCGATGTTCGGAGACGAGAATGCCGTTATCCGTATCGATATGTCGGAGTACATGGAGAAACACTCCACTTCCCGCCTTGTAGGGGCGCCTCCGGGATATGTCGGTTATGAGGAAGGCGGACAACTCACCGAGAAAGTACGTCGCAAACCTTACTCCGTGGTCCTGCTTGATGAAATCGAGAAGGCTCACCCTGAAGTATTCAACATTCTGCTGCAAGTGCTGGAAGACGGACGTCTGACCGATTCCAAAGGACGCGTGGTCGATTTCCGCAATACGCTGATCATTCTGACCTCGAACGTTGGTGCTCAAGCGATTAAACGGAATTCCACGCTCGGATTTACAGCCGTTCAGGATGCCGGCGCCGAGTACTCGAGCATGAAGGGCAAGGTCATGGATGAGCTGAAGAAGAGCTTCCGTCCGGAGTTCCTGAACCGGATCGACGAAATCATCGTCTTCCACTCTCTGGAAGAGAAGCACATCGCCGAGATCGTTACGCTGATGTCCGAAGAGCTGCGCAAGCGGCTGCGTGAATACGCCGTCGATTTCGAACTGACGGACACTGCGAAAGCTTTCCTGGCCAAAGAAGGATTTGATCCGGCCTTCGGCGCGCGTCCGCTGCGCCGCGCGATCCAGAAGCATATCGAGGACCGTCTGTCCGAAGAGATGCTGAAGGGCAATATTGCCAAGGGCGATTTGCTCAAGATTGACGAAGAGAACGGCGAACTGACCGTACGCAAGAAAGAGCCGGTATCGCTAGAGAAGGACGCAGAATAAATTTACAGCCTGAAGTGATAGATAGGTAACCAGAAGGAGAGCCGCTTCCTCAATCGGAAGCAGGCTCTCCTTTTTAATGTGCGCCCGGCCATTTTCCAATTGCTCTTTCGTTCACAGCCCTTAAATGGTAAACTTTGAATGACAGGAAAATATCCGCGATTTGAAGGAAATGCGGCATGCTTCATCTGTCCGAAGGAGAAATTATGGCTAAGACAAAAACTAAATTTTACTGCGCCGAATGCGGATACGAGTCTCCGAAGTGGCTCGGCAAATGCCCGGGCTGCCAGGCTTGGAACAGCATGGTCGAAGAAACAGAAAGCGTAGTCAAAACCCAGGGAATGAATACCCCCGTTTTTCATAGTAAAGAAAAGCCCCAGTCCATCATAAATATAGAAAGTAATCAGGAACCCCGCATCCTGACCGGCATCGGCGAGCTTAACCGGGTGCTGGGCGGAGGGATTGTGCCGGGCTCTCTCGTGCTTGTCGGCGGCGATCCCGGCATTGGCAAATCGACGCTGCTGCTGCAGACCTCCCATGCGCTGACTACGCAGGGACTGCGCGTGCTGTATATCTCGGGAGAGGAATCGGTACGCCAGACAAGGCTGCGCGCGGACCGGCTTGGAGCGTTGTCCTCCGAGCTGTATGTGCTGTGCGAGACGAATATGGAGGCAATTGAGGAAGCGATTGAGGCCATTCAGCCTCAGTTCCTGGTTATCGACTCCATTCAGACCGTGTTTCTTCCTGAAGTGACGAGCGCGCCGGGAAGCGTATCGCAGGTTCGCGAATGTACGACAAGATTCATGAGAATCGCCAAAATCCGCGGCATCGCCACTGTGCTTGTCGGTCATGTGACGAAGGAAGGCGCAATTGCCGGGCCACGGATGCTGGAGCATATGGTAGACTGTGTGCTCTATTTCGAGGGCGAGCGCCATCACACATACCGGCTGCTGCGTGCGGTCAAGAACCGTTTCGGTTCGACGAATGAGATCGGCATATTCGAAATGGGCGAAATCGGCTTGTCGGAGGTCGAAAATCCGTCCGAGCTGTTCTTGTCCGAGCGGCCCCTCGGCGTTGCTGGCTCCACGGTCGTCGCCAGTATGGAAGGTACGCGGCCGGTGTTGGTCGAGCTCCAGGCGCTCGTTGCCGCTACGCATTTTCCTTCTCCGCGGCGTATGTCCACCGGGCTTGACAACCAAAGGATGGCGCTTATCATTGCCGTCCTGGAGAAGCGGATGGGCATGTTCCTGCAGAATCAGGACGCTTATCTGAATGTCGCGGGAGGAGTCAAGCTGGATGAGCCGGCCATTGATCTGGCGGTTGCGATCAGTATTGCTTCCAGCTTTCGCGATATCCCGACAAAGCCTTACGATGTCTTTTTCGGAGAGGTCGGACTGACAGGTGAAGTTAGAGGCGTCTCGCGTGCGGAAACGCGGGTCAGGGAAGCGGCCAAACTGGGATTCCGGCGGGTCATTTTGCCTGAGAAGAGCCTGAAGGGCTGGAAGCATCCGAAGGATATCCAGATTATCGGAGTAAATACTGTGGCAGACGCATTAGCGGTCGCGTTAGATTAGGGGGCAGAAGAATGAAAGACCACCAATTGGAAAATATGAACGAACTGCTCAGGCTAGCCGCACCGGGCACATCGTTTAGGGAAGGGTTGGAAAATGTGCTCCGGGCCAAGACGGGCGCGCTGATCGTCGTAGGCTACAGTCCCGAGGTCATGGAGGTGGTCGAGGGGGGCTTTTCCATCAATTGCGATTTCTCGCCGAACTATTTATACGAACTGGCCAAAATGGACGGCGCGATTATTCTAAGCGAGGATTTGAAACGGATTCTGTACGCCAACACCCAGCTTATTCCCGACTCATCAATTTCCTCGATCGAGACCGGCATCCGGCACCGGACGGCCGAAAGGGTCGCGAAGCAGACCGGAAAGCTGGTCGTATCCATTTCGCAGCGTCGCAATATCATCACGCTTTATCAGGGCTCCATCCGATACGCGCTCAAAGACATCGGCGTTATTCTGACCAAGGCCAATCAGGCGATTCAGACGCTGGAGAAGTACAGGGCTGTGCTTACTCAATCGCTGACCAACCTGTCGGCTTCGGAATACGAGGGCATAGTCAGCCTGCCGGAAGTGATCGGCGTTATCCAGAGGGTGGAGATGGTTCTCCGGATCAAGACGGAAATCAAGCGCTTCATCATCGAGCTGGGCAACGAAGGGCGCCTGATTAGCATGCAGATGGAAGAATTGGTTGGAAATACAGAGGAAGAGGCATGGCTTTTGTACAGAGACTATGCCAAGGAAGAGGAAGAGGACAAAATCCGCGAAATCATCGCCGGACTGAAGCGGGCGAGCGACGACGAGCTGATGGACGATAATCATATTGCCCGGCTGCTCGGCTTTTCCGGTACTGCGGTGGCTTCCGAGGAGTCGGTCACGCCGCGCGGCTACCGCCTGCTGAACAAAATTCCGCGGCTGCCGAATGTCATTATTCATAACTTGGTGGAACGTTTCGAAATGCTGCCCAATCTGATGACTGCAAGCATAGCGGAGCTGGATGAGGTCGATGGAATCGGGGAGGCTCGGGCCCGGGGGATTCAGGACGGATTGAAGCGGCTGCAAAAGCAAGTTCTTATTGACAGACAAATGTAAATAACATACAATCACGTAATGTTGGAGACATTGAGACTTTACCGAATAAATATAGAGGTGACGAAATGATACAAAAGTCGATTCCGAGTTTATTCACGTTGGGCAATTTGCTGCTCGGAATGTTTGGCATCATGATGGCGCTCGACGGTAAAATCGGCATGGCGGCGATTATGGTGATTATCGCAATGCTGGCCGACGGACTGGACGGACGCGTTGCCCGTGCCCTTGGCGCGGAGAGCGAATTCGGCAAAGAGCTGGACTCGCTGTCGGATGTCGTATCCTTTGGTGTCGCACCCGCTCTCATCATGTACGTGACCAGCCTGCACGATTTGAATAATGCGTTGGCTTGGTCGGTTACCGCCATTTTTCCCATGTTCGGCGCGCTTCGCCTGGCTCGTTTCAACGTTCATCCGGGCATTCCGGGTTACTTTATAGGCCTGCCCATTCCGGCAGCCGGTGGCGTACTGGCTACACTGTCCCTGTTCCACAAGGATGTATCCGCTCCTTTTATGGTTGTCGCAACGCTGCTGCTGTCGTACCTGATGGTCAGCACCGTGAAATATCCGAATTTTAAGAAAATCGGCTTGCCGAAAAAAGCGGTTGTCGGAGCTCCTGTTGTGATTGTTATCGCCGTCGCGGTTGCCGTTGTTTTTCCCGAGCAGATTTCCAAAATGATCTTCGGCCTGCTGGCCCTCTATGCCCTGTACGGCTTGAAGCAGAACTTTGACAGACTGGCAGCCAGACGCCGCCGCCGAAACCGTAGACACCGTTCAGACGAAGAGGCTTATCACTCGAAGAACGGATAGTTTGAATAATAAAAGAGCCGGTTCCACGCTTGAAATGGTGTGGCGACCGGCTCTTGTTTTATATTTACGGCGGGTTGTATGCGAAAAAAGAACAGCATGATCTTGTCTTTACGACAAATTAAACAGTCCGAGCGTTGCGCATTTCTGGGATTCCTTCACGATAACCTCGTCCATATTGATGCCAAGCAAATTGCACATGGCCGACATGTAGAACAGCTCCCGGCCCAGTTCGGAACCGATTACCTCACGGCAGTTCTCGCACAGCTCTCCTTTAACGTGGGTTCCCGCCTTTTCCTTCGCTTCCTCCAGACTTACGCCGGATTCAAATACCTGCTTGGTGGCATGAAGCTCGATGCAGCCGCATTCCGTGATCGCTTTGACGACGGCGCGGTTGACCGAGGCGCTGCTCTGATCGTTCTTGGACAGCACGTCCAGCAGACTGCGGTGTCTAAGCAGCAGCTCCGAGACCTGGTCCTGAAAAGCCTGCAAACTTGGTGCGCTCATTTCCATTCCCCCCGTTTCATGAAGTATCAGTGTGGAACGGATGCAGCTCCTTCAAAAGACGGCACAGCCGTTCCTTCTTGAATGAGTTCATTATATGCTACCCAAAACCTCCTTTTCAACCGGGTAAAAAGCCGCAAATTCCGGTAAGCCGGTTCTTTGTCCCTCCCCGCTAAAAAAATAGGCTTAGCACGATTACCGTTCCGCAAATTGGAACATACTGGGGGATAGGGCGTGAGAATAAAGGAGGTGCGCAAATTATGTGGAAAAAGTGGATTTTACTATTTGCCGCATTATGCGGTGGCTGGACCGGCTATTCGCTGTACCAAGCTGCGGAGCGGGATTTTCCGGAAGGCATGGCCCGACTCGGGAACAGCCTGCCGCTTGAAGGAAGTTTTATGTTTGCAGTGCTGGGTGCCATTATTTTTTTGATTGCGGTGGCGTTATGCGCAGATTGGGCAGAAGCAAGACTGCGGGAGACCGCGCTTTACTGTTCGCGGGTGCCAATGGATGAATTGGCTGCCGGGACGGCGGGGCTGCTCGGAGGATTGCTGCTATCGCTGCTGCTCTATCCTTGCATGGCATGGCTTGGAAGGGCGGGCGACCTGCTTCAGGTGCCGGTTACGGCGGGCCTCGGGTATCTCGGACTGCGGATCGGCCTGGAAAAAAAGGGAGAGCTGGGCGCGCTGTGGGCAACCGGGCGGTTCGGCCCGGCAGAGGAGCCGGAAGGTCCGGCGCCGGAGGAGCATAAGATTCTCGACACCAGCGTCATTATCGACGGACGGATCGCGGATATCTGCAAGACCGGTTTTATTGAGGGAACGATCGTTATCCCAGAATTCGTTCTGGAGGAGCTGCAGCATATTGCGGACTCATCCGATCTGCTTAAGCGGAACCGCGGACGCCGGGGCCTGGATATCCTCAACAAAATCCAAAAAGAACTGGATGTTAAGGTGCTGATCTACGAAGGGGATTTCGAGGAAATCTCGGAGGTGGACAGCAAGCTGGTGAAGCTGGCCAAGGTGCTGCATGGCAAAGTCGTGACCAACGATTTCAATTTGAACAAAGTCTGCGAGCTGCAGGGCGTATCCGTGCTGAACATCAACGATTTGGCCAACGCGGTGAAGCCGGTTGTGCTGCCGGGCGAAGAGATTGTCGTCCAGGTCATCAAGGACGGCAAGGAGCACGGTCAGGGAGTCGCTTATCTGGATGACGGCACGATGATCGTCGTGGAGGGCGGCCGCGAATTTATCGGCACCACGATGGAGGTGCTGGTGACCAGCGTGCTGCAGACATCGGCGGGACGAATGATTTTTGCCAAGCCGAAGCTTCTGGAAAAAGCGCAGTAATGCCGAGGCGTTTGAACGGTAAACCGTTTGAACGCCTTGTTTTTGTTGGCCGGAGGTTGGGCCGCCAGTCTTGGAAATGCCCGTCAAACGCGTTATGATGGGGGTATAGTGAAATAACCCCACAAGCGGACAGGAGCATAAAAAGAATGGCAAACAGTGTCGGCGTCGTCGTTGTGGCGGCAGGCAGAGGAACGCGTATGGGAACGGCGGAGAGCAAGCAGTACTTGCTGCTGCAGGGCAAACCGATTATCGTGCATACGCTGGAAGTATTCCAGCGGCACGGTCTGATTTCCGAGATTGTGCTCGTTGTCGGAGCGGATGATCTGGACCGCTGCCGGGAATGGACTGAAGCATACGGGCTGAGCAAGGTAAAAGCGATTGTTGCCGGAGGAACCGAGCGGCAGCACTCCGTATACCGCGGGCTGGGGCAGCTGAGTACGGAATGGGTCATGGTCCATGACGGAGTCAGGCCCTTTGTGCGTCCAGCGGACATCGAGTGCTGCTACGAAGAAGCGGTGCGGACAGGAGCGTCGGTCCTTGCCGTTCCGGTGAAGGATACCATCAAGCAGGTGGACAACCGGGGCAGCGTGCTCTCGACGCCGGACAGGCGAAGTCTGTGGGCCATTCAGACCCCGCAGACTTTTCGTCTGTCCGAGCTGCTGGCGGCTTATGAAGCTGCGGATAAGGAAGGCTTTGTAGGCACCGACGATTCCAGTCTCGCGGAGCGGGCGGGAATCGAAGTAGCGGTAGTGGAAGGAAGCTACGGCAATATTAAAATTACGACGCCTGATGATCTGGAATATGCGGAATTCACAGTAAGGCACGAGGAGAGAGGGACAGGCATGATTGCTGTAGGACAAGGATTTGACGTGCATCAGCTGGTCGAAGGACGGCCATGCATCATCGGAGGCGTAACCATACCGTACGAAAAGGGGCTGCTGGGCCATTCGGACGCCGACGTGCTGCTGCATGCGATCAGCGACGCCATCCTCGGCGCGCTGGGGCTTGGGGACATCGGACGGCATTTCCCCGACACAGATCCCGCTTTCAAGGATGCTGACAGCCTGAAGCTGCTGGAGCACGTCTGGGCGCTGGCCAAGGAGCGCGGCTACCGGCTGGGCAATGTCGATTCCACCATTATCGCCCAGAAGCCGAAAATGGCGCCTTATATTCCGCAAATGGCGGAAATTATCGCGCGGGCGCTGGAAGCGGAGCCGTCACAGGTCAACGTGAAGGCGACCACCACGGAGCAGCTTGGCTTCACCGGAAGGGGCGAGGGCATCGCCGCCCAATCTATTGTCTGTCTGCTCCAAAATATGCTATGATCATGAGATGACCGAGATTGAGAGATCAATCCAAATGAAAGAGCGGAGGAACGAAAATGGGAGACCAAGTCCGGGTGCGCTACGCGCCTAGCCCTACGGGACATTTACATATCGGCAATGCCAGAACGGCTTTATTTAATTATTTGTACGCCCGGAACCAGGGCGGCAAATTCATTATCCGGATCGAGGATACGGATGTGAAACGCAATATTGCCGGCGGCGAGGAAAGCCAGCTGAAATATTTGAAATGGCTTGGGATGGATTGGGATGAAAGCATTGATGTCGGCGGCGAATACGGCCCATACCGCCAGACGGAGCGGCTCGATCTGTACCGCGTGTACTGGCAGGATCTGATCGACCGCGGTCTGGCTTACCGCTGCTACTGCACCGAGGAAGAGCTGGAAGCGGAGCGCGAGGAGCAGACTGCCCGGGGAGAGACTCCAAGATATTCCGGAAAGCACCGTGATCTGACCGAGGAGCAGCGCGCCGCCTTTGAGACGGAAGGACGCGTCGCCAGTATCCGCTTCCGGGTTCCGGAAGACCGCACGTACAGCTTCAATGATATTGTCAAAGGCCCGATCTCTTTCCAGACAACAGATATGGGCGATTTTGTCATTGTCAAGAAGGACGGCATTCCAACCTATAATTTTGCGGTGGCCGTCGACGACCACTTGATGAAGATTACCCATGTGCTGCGCGGCGAGGACCATATCTCCAACACGCCCCGTCAGCTTATGATTTATGAAGCGCTCGGATGGGAAGCACCGCTGTTCGGTCATATGACCCTGATTGTCGGCGATGACCATAAGAAGCTCAGCAAGCGCAATGAATCCATCATCCAGTTCATCTCGCAGTACGAGGATCTGGGTTACTTGCCGGAAGCGCTGTTCAACTTTATTGCGCTCCTGGGCTGGTCGCCAGAAGGTGAGGAGGAGATTTTCAGCAGGGAAGAGCTGATCTCCATCTTTAACGCCGACCGTCTGTCCAAGAGCCCGGCCGTATTCGATACGAACAAGCTGGCGCATCTGAACAACCATTACATCAAGCAGGCCGACCCCGTCCGGATTGCGAATTTGGCCATTCCTCATTTGCAGAAGGCCGGAAGACTGCCGGCGGAGCTCAGCGATGAGCAGCGGGTCTGGGCCGAAAGCCTTGTCGCGCTTTACCAGGAGCAAATGGTGGCGGCTTCGGACATTGTGAATCTGTCGGAAATCTTCTTCCGCACCCATCTGGAGCTGGAGGCGGAAGCGGCGCAGATTTTGTCGGAAAGCCAGGTTCCCGAAGTGCTCTCCGTCTTTTTGGCGAAAGTCGAAGCGGCTGAAGAGTTTACACCGGCCGCGATTGGGGCATTAATTAAAGCAGTGCAGAAGGAGACGGGACACAAGGGCAAGGGGCTCTTTATGCCGATCCGTGTCGCCGTAACCGGACAGACGCATGGCCGCGACCTCAATGCGACGATCGCTCTGATGGGACGCAGCCGGGTCATTGACCGCCTCAAAGCGCAGATTAAAGGAGCCTAAAAGCTTCGGTCATAGGCATATCCCCTTGTCAGTCCCGATTCTTTTCGCTAAGATAGAAGAAAATATCGAAAAAGCTGCGACCAGGAGAAGTACGCGTATAACAGCCATTTGCAGAGAGAATAACCGCGAAGAGGATCACCTTTTCAGGCTGGGAGTTATTCATGGCACACCGTGGAAGATGCGCCTGTGAGCTGTGCGGTTGAGCGGTTGCTAAATTTAAGCGCCGTTAGGCCGCGCCGGAAACATCGCCGTTACGGATGCCAAGAGGGACGAAGAGCCTGCCGCTGATTCAGCGCGGGAAGGTTATTGTCCAAGCAGAGTGGAACCGCGCCTAGACGCCTCTGCAGCTTCATGCTGCAGGGGCGTTTTTTGTTGAAATATAAGAACTTGTAAGCAGAGCGCTTATCCATTTGTCTTATATTTCTACGGGAAGCCAGTGCAGCGATTCTTCTAGAAAAATAGAGAGAATACAGAAAAGGCGGATTATCTTCCTCGCACTGCCTGACGACAGGAGGCGAGGGAGCATGGAGGGGGAACCGCGATGTTTGAGCAAATCAAATCGGACATTCAGGCGGTGCTGGACAACGATCCCGCAGCCCGCAACCGGTTCGAGGTTGTTTTTACTTATGCCGGTCTGCATTCGATCTGGGCCCACCGGATTGCCCATCGCTTGTACAGACGCGAGTGGTTTACAGTAGCGCGCATGGTCTCGCAATTCAGCAGGTTTATGACAGGTATCGAGATTCATCCCGGGGCGCGTATTGGCAAAAGGCTTTTTATCGACCATGGGATGGGCGTGGTAATCGGAGAAACCTGCGAGATTGGCGACGATGTCATCATCTATCAGGGGGTCACTCTGGGAGGTACCGGTAAAGAGAAAGGAAAGCGCCATCCGACAGTTGGCAATAATGTGGTTATCGGCTCCGGGGCCAAGGTGCTTGGCTCGTTCCGGATCGGGGATAATTGCAATGTCGGCTCGAACTCGGTCGTGCTGCGTGAAGTGCCGGACAACAGTACGGTCGTCGGCAATCCCGGCCGCATTGTGAAGCGCAACGGGGAGCGGGTCAGGGACAGACTGGATCATACGAAGCTGCCTGATCCGGTCGTCGATTCCTTGCGTTTTCTGCAAAAAGAGATCGAAGAGCTGCGTCAGCAAATCGGCGGAGAAGACGGAAAGGAAGCGGAACAGCGCCGACTCGAAAGCGAGCAGTATTTCGGAGATTATGAAATTTAAACCAGGCAACTGGCAGAGGCCGGGTTAAGGCCGGAAGAGAAAGGATTGAGCAGTAATGGCGCTCTATATTTACAATACGCTGTCGCGGAGCAAGGAAGAATTTGTGCCGCTTGTTCCGGGCAAGGTTAAGATGTACGTGTGCGGACCAACCGTTTACGGGTACATTCATATTGGAAACGCGAGGCCAGTCATCGTATTTGACATCGTTCGCAGTTATCTGGAGCAGATCGGCTACGAGGTCAATTATGTGGTTAACTTCACGGATGTGGACGACAAGCTGATCCGCAAGGCCGAGGAGATGGGCACGACCGTGCCCGAAGTAGCCGAGATGTTCATCGAAGCTTTCTTGAAGGACAACGAGGGACTCGGCGTCCGGCCGGCAACCCGCAATCCGCGCGTGACACAGAGCATGGATCTGATCATCGAGTTTATCAAGGAGCTCGTGGACAAAGGCTATGCTTACGAGAGCGGCGGGGATGTCTTCTACCGTACGGCCAAGTTCGAGAGCTACGGCAAGCTGTCCCGCCAGAACCTGGAGGAGCTGCAGTTCGGCATCCGCGTCGAGGTTGATTCGCGCAAGGAGAATCCCGAAGACTTCGTACTGTGGAAGGCGGCGAAGCCGGGGGAGATTTTCTGGCACAGCCCGTGGGGCGATGGACGCCCCGGCTGGCATATCGAGTGCTCGGCGATGGCCCGCGAATTTCTGGGCGATACGATCGACATTCACGGGGGCGGACAGGATTTGACGTTCCCGCATCATGAATGCGAATGCGCGCAGAGCGAGGCGCTGACCGGCAAGCCGCTGTCGAATTACTGGATGCATAACGGCTTCCTTAACATCGGCGACGAAAAAATGTCGAAATCCCTCGGCAACGGTCTGCTCGTCAAGGATTTCCTCGGCCGCTACAAAGCGGAGGCTATCCGCTATTTCATGCTCTCGACGCACTACCGGAACCCGCTGAATTTCAGCGAAGAGGCGCTGCAGTCCGCAGAGAAAAGCGTGGAGCGCATAGCGAGCGCCACAGGGAACGTCAAGCACCGTATCAGTGTCGCGGGAGACGGCAACCCCGATGAAGCAAGCGCAGAATTGAAAGCGAAGCTGGACGCCATTGTGAAGCAATATCACGAAAAAATGCAGGACGACTTTAACACGCCTGACGCGATTACAGCTGTATTCGAGTGGGTGAGCGCGGCGAATGTAGCGCTCTCGGACAACGCTCTGGCGCCGGCCGATCTGGCCGCTCTCCTGAAGGCGTTTGAAGAATTGAACTCCGTGCTGCGCCTTGTTCCCGAAGCGGAAGAGGAGGACGCGGACGATGAAATCGAGCGCCTGATTGAGGAGCGCGCGGAAGCGCGGAAAGCGAAGAATTGGAGCCGTGCCGACGAAATTCGCGATATTTTGAACGAGATGGGAATTGTGCTGGAGGATACGCCGCAGGGAATGCGGTGGAAGCGTAAATGAGCCAAAGCTGGTTTCCCTACGAGCCATCCAAGCCGGTCAAGCTGATTTCGCCCGTTGTGCTGGCCTATATCGGCGACGCGATTTACGAGGTGGCGGTGCGGCAGTATGTCATTTCGCGTCCCAATCTGCGCCCCAATCACCTTCACCGGGCCGCGACTGGACTTGTGTCGGCCAAAGCGCAGAGCAAGCTGCTCGGCTTGCTTGAACCGGAGCTGACCGACGAGGAGAAGAACATTATCCGTCAGGGGAGAAACGCCAAGTCCGGCACCATACCCAAGAATGCCGATGTGCTGGAGTACCGGCACGCCACGGCATTCGAATGCCTGATCGGGTATTTGTATTACACGGGTCAGCAGGCGAGGATGCAGGAATTGATCCACAGCGGCATTCAGCAAATGGAAAGATAGAACCGGGAGGAAACAACATGGTTGAAGAGCACGACAAGACAGAAGAGATACTGGCCGGCAAGCATTCGGTGCTGGAAGCGCTGCGAGCTGGCCGGACACTTAATAAAATATGGATCGCGGAGAATGCGCAAAAAGCGCTGACGGCTCCCATCGTGGCCGAAGCCCGTCAAGCGGGCGTTATCATCCAGCACGTGGACAAACGCAAGCTGGACCATCTCGCTCCAGGCGTGCAGCATCAGGGGGTAGTTGCCCAGGCAGCTCCTTATGCATACTCGGAAGTCGAAGATCTGCTGGCCGCCGCCGAAGCTAAGGGAGAGCCGCCGTTCCTGCTGCTGCTGGACGAGATCGAAGACCCGCATAACCTCGGTTCGATCCTTCGCAGCGCCGATTGCACCGGGGTGCACGGCGTTATTGTCCCCAAACGGCGTTCCGCTCAAATTACGGCGACGGTGTCGAAGACTTCCGCTGGTGCGGTGGAATATGTGCCCGTTGCGCGGGTGACTAATCTGGGGCAGACGATCGACCGGCTGAAGGAGCTTGGGATTTGGGTTGTCGGTACGGATGTCGATACAGATCAGGATTTGTTCGCCTCCGATATTTTTACCGGTCCTGTTGCGGTGGTCATCGGGAACGAGAGCAAGGGCATGGGCCGGCTGATCCGCGAAAAATGCGATATCCTGCTCAAGCTTCCGATGCTTGGCCGGATTAACTCGCTTAATGCTTCGGTTGCAGCGGGCGTCATTATGTACGAGGTGGTGCGGCGCCGTCGTTCGCTTTCACGGCAATGAAGGATTGGCGCGATGTGCTGCTGGTGGACGGATATAACATGATCGGCGGCTGGCCGGCGCTCTCCGCGCTCTCCCAGACCGATATGCAGGAAGCGCGCGACCGGCTTCTGAATATGCTTGCCGATTACCAGGCCTATTCCGGCCGGCGCGTCATCGCCGTATTCGACGCCTACCGGGTTCCCGGTCTCGGGCGCTCTTTTGTCCAGGGCAAAGTCCAGGTCTATTTCACCAAGGAAAAAGAAACGGCCGATGAATGCATCGAGCGGCTGGTGGGAGAGTACAGCCATCGCCGGAGACAGATTTATGTCGCCACCAGCGATTCTACCGAGCAGCATGTCATTTTTGCCCAGGGGGCGCTTCGCGTTTCTGCCAGGGAGCTTCTGCTGGAAGTCGAAGAGATGCAGCGGGAAGTCAAGAAGACCATTGAACCCCGCAACGGCGGCTCATCAAGACACACTCTGGAAGACAAGCTGCCACCTGAAGTGCGCACCCGTCTGGAGAACTGGCGGAGACAATAAGAGGTTAGTAGCCATGTAAGCGAAGTTATAGGAAATTGTAATTTTATGCTATTGATGATGGTATTTGGGCAAACGCTGGTTGACGGTGTAAGGTTACGTAATATATACTGTTCGTATATTTCACGAAGTAACGATGCGTCCTGCGTTGCAGCCGGGGGGATTCTTGGTGAGTGTCGACCTCAAGGAATTAATGCTGTCCGAGTATGATTTCATAAGCGATGAAGACATTGTCGAAGCTTTTCGGAGCGGTGACGGTGGCGCGCTGGAACATCTGATCAACAAATACCGCAATTTTGTGCGAGCCAAAGCCCGTTCCTATTTTCTGATCGGAGCCGATCGCGAGGATATTGTGCAGGAAGGCATGATAGGGCTCTACAAGGCGATTCGTGATTTCAAGGGCGATAAATTGTCTTCGTTCAAGGCGTTTGCCGAGCTGTGCATCACCCGGCAGATCATTACGGCCATCAAGACAGCCACGCGCCAGAAGCATATTCCGCTCAACTCTTACGTCTCTCTGGACAAGCCCATTTACGATGAGGATTCGGACCGCACTTTGATGGACGTCATCTGCGGATCGCAGGTGCTTGACCCCGAGGAACTGATTATCAATCAGGAGGAATTCATCGGGCTTGAGGACAAGATGGCTGAAATTCTCAGCGATCTGGAACGCAAGGTGTTAATGCTCTATCTCGACGGACGTTCCTATCAGGAGATTGCCGAGGATTTGAAGCGTCACGTGAAGTCAATCGATAACGCCCTTCAGCGGGTGAAGCGGAAACTTGAAAGATATCTGGAAGTGCGTGACAATTAGTGATATAATAAGACCCGGAAAGGCTCGGACACGAGTCTTTTTTTAATTGGACAGATTGTATAAGTGTTTAGGTAAGGCGGATTTGCTTCATACTGGATATTGGACCAGCGGATTGTTGAAGATGGCAAGGCAAAGACACGCCCTCACGCCGGAGCGGCTATAATCGGTAACATAGGAATTATCGTTGACACTGGGCTTGACATTATGATAAAGTGTTTTAGGTAGGCCCAAATTCGCGGCTTTTTTTGAATTATAAACAAAGTGACGGCTGTTTGACTGAATCTTTGATTATATTTTAAAAAAAGAGATGCCATTCACAAGTAGGACGGTTAGCTGTTTTTTCTTGAAATATAAGGGAGTGCAAGCTTCGTTTATGTTCGCCGAAGGAACGATACCTGCCTTTTGAGAGCGGCAGACCCCTTTCTCTTGGGATCAATTTTTGCGTCTTTCGGTTCTGCGAATCGGAAGAACGTCTTCGGGAGGTGCACAGCATGCGGGTAATTATCACTTTGGCTTGTACGAGCTGCAAGCAAAGAAACTACGCGACGACCAAAAACAAGCGTAATCATCCCGACCGCATGGAGTTGAAGAAGTTTTGCAAGTTTTGCAACGCGCAAACTCCTCATCGTGAAACTAGATAGTTTGTTGGAGGTGTAGTCGGCGTGAAGAACGGTTTTAAGTCTTTGTTTTCCTTTTTCACTGAGAGCTGGACTGAACTCAAAAAGGTTCGATGGCCCAGTCGTAAAGAACTGACAAACTATACTATGATCGTTCTCGGTACAATTATAGTAGTCGCGCTTTATTTCTGGGTTCTGGACATCGGTATTTCCGCTGTGATCGAAGCGATTATTTAGAGAGGTCCCAGGTGGCTTGATATGGAAAAAAGATGGTACGTCGTTCATACCTACTCCGGGTATGAGAACAAGGTCAAAGCCAATTTGGAAAAGCGCGTTGAGTCCATGGGCATGGAAGACAAAATATTCCGCGTTCTTGTTCCTATGGAAGAAGAAGTGGTAAACAAAGACGGCAAGAAGAAGGCTGTCATGCGTAAAGTTTACCCCGGATACGTTTTGGTGGAAATGATCCAGACGGATGATTCCTGGTATGTTGTCCGCAACACGCCGGGCGTTACCGGATTCGTAGGTTCGACAGGTTCGGGTTCCAAGCCGACCGCTCTGCTTCCGGAAGAGGTTGAACAAATTCTGAAGCATATGGGCATGGTTGAGCCGAAGCCGAAGATTGATTTCGAAATCAAGGAATCCGTACGCATCATGGTTGGTCCTTTTGCGAATTTTGTGGGCTCCGTGGAAGAAATTTTGGCTGACAAGAGCAAGATCAAGGTTCATGTTAACATGTTTGGAAGGGAAACCCCGCTGGAGTTGGATTTCACTCAAGTGGAGAAAATATAACACAAGGGTTTCTTGTGAACGAACGACTTGTCGTTCGTAGTCCAGTACTGCGTCAAGGAGGTGTCACTCATGGCTAAAAAAGTTATTAAAGTGGTGAAACTGCAGATTCCTGCAGGGAAAGCGAACCCTGCGCCTCCGGTAGGTCCGGCGCTCGGTCAAGCAGGTGTCAACATCATGGCATTCTGTAAGGAATTCAACGCCCGTACCGCCGACCAAGCCGGCCTGATTATCCCGGTTGAAATCTCGGTATTCGAGGATCGTTCCTTTACGTTCATCACCAAAACTCCTCCGGCTGCCGTTCTGCTCCGCATCGCTGCGAAAGTAGAAAAAGGCTCCGGCGAACCGAACAAGAAAAAAGTTGCAAAGCTGAACCGCGCTGCAGTGCGTGAAATCGCTGAGCAAAAAATGCCCGACCTGAATGCTGCATCCGTAGAAGCGGCTATGCGCATGGTTGAAGGTACTGCCCGCAGCATGGGCATCACGATCGAAGACTAATATTAGGTTTTCGTTCATACGGTCTTTCAAGACCGCAATATGTGGGAGGATATTCCGCTAATACCACAAAGGAGGAACATTTTCATGGCTAAACATGGTAAGAAATACCTGGAAGCTGCCAAGCTGTTCAACAGCGAAGCAACTTACGAGCCTTCGGAAGCCGTTGAGCTTGTGAAGAAGGCGGCAACTGCCAAATTCGACGAAACCGTTGAAGCGGCCGTTCGCCTGGGCGTTGACCCTCGTAAACAAGACCAAGCCGTTCGCGGTGTTGTTGTCCTGCCTCACGGCACAGGCAAAACCCAGCGCGTGCTTGTATTTGCGAAAGGTGACAAAGCGAAGGAAGCGGAAGCGGCTGGCGCTGATTTTGTTGGCGATCAAGATATGATCAACAAAATCCAACAAGGCTGGTTCGAGTTCGATGTCTGCGTAGCTACACCTGACATGATGAGCGAAGTCGGTAAACTGGGCCGTCTGCTCGGCGGTAAAGGCCTTATGCCTAACCCTAAAGCCGGCACGGTTACATTCGATGTTGCCAAGGCTGTTCAAGAAATCAAAGCCGGTAAAATCGAGTACCGTCTGGACAAAGCGGGTCAAATCCACGCGCCAATCGGCAAAGTGTCTTTTGACGCTGCTCAACTGAACGAGAACCTGAAAGCACTCATCGACGCGCTGAACCGTGCGAAACCGGCTGCAGCCAAAGGGGTATACCTCAAAGGCATCGCCATTTCTTCGACAATGGGACCAAGCGCTCGCGTGAACACAGCCGTTTACAGATAATTAGGGATTGACTCTCGGGGCAATCTTTGATAGTCTATAACAGTTGTGACCATTATGGGTTTTCGACTTACTTTGAATATGCTTACCGTAGACAGTAGGTGCCGCAAGGCTTAATTTCCTACCGAGGTGTTATGATAGAAACAAAGGAAGCGGCGCGGCCGTGTACTTACCGTTTTATCAAGCCTTCGTGAATCTGCGGAGGCTTTTCTAATGCCTGCGTAGGATCCGGCGGAGCTTTTCCGTTAAAAGTACGCCGTATAAATTATCAGGAGGTGTAATCATTGGCAAATGCTAAAGTAATTGAAGCTAAACAGGAAGCGGTTGATGTCGTTACTGGCAAACTGCAAAACAGCATCACGACTGTTGTTGCAGACTACCGCGGATTGAACGTTGCCCAAGTGACCGAGCTGCGTAAACAGCTTCGCGAAGCGGGCGTTGAGTTCCAAGTCCTGAAGAACACGCTGCTTCGCCGCGCAACTGCTGCGGCTGAGCTGTCCGAGCTGGACGAAGTTCTGACAGGCCCTACAGCTATCGCTTTCAGTGAGAATGATGCGGTGGCGCCTGCCAAAATTTTGAACGATTTTGCCAAAAAGAACGACGCTTTGAAATTGAAAGGCGGCGTTGTAGAAGGCAAAGTGGTAAGCGAGTCCCAAATCAAAGCGCTGGCTGAGCTTCCTTCTCGCGAAGGACTGCTGTCCATGCTGCTTAGCGTTCTTCAAGCGCCGATGCGCAACTTCGCGTTGGCAGTCAAGGCTGTTGCGGACAAAGAAGAGCAAAGCGCGTAACACAAACCGAAACATCAATATAAAAATTTCAATATAATGGAGGTTTAATCATGAGTAAAGAAGCAATCTTGGAAGAAATCAAAGGCATGAGCGTATTGGAACTGAACGAACTGGTTAAAGCAATCGAAGAAGAATTCGGCGTAACTGCAGCAGCTCCTGTAGCCGTTGCTGGCGGAGCAGCCGTAGCAGCTGAAGCTGAGCAAACTGAATTCGACGTAATTCTGGCTGGCGCTGGCGCTTCCAAAATCAACGTAATCAAAGTCGTTCGCGAAATCACCGGCCTGGGTCTGAAAGAAGCCAAGGAACTGGTAGACAACGCTCCAAAACCGATCAAAGAAAAAGTAAGCAAAGAAGACGCAGATGCTGTCAAAGCAAAACTCGAAGAAGCAGGCGCAACTGTAGAAGTGAAGTAATATTAGCTTTACAACTTTGGGAGCGAAGTGATTCCTTCCATCCATCGCAGCCCCTTGAACATGTTCAAGGGGTTTGCTGTATCCATTAGGACGGATAGGAGCGATCAAGCGATCCAAGGAAGAGGAGGAATGGGCATGTCCCAGCATTATTACTCGCGGAAGCCGGAGGTTCAGCATGACAGACGCACCCTCAGCGCGGTACTCCGGGGCCGGACGTTTCGTTTTACAAGCGATGCCGGTGTGTTCTCCAAAGGAGATGTGGATTACGGAAGCCGGGCGTTGATCGAAGCTATGGAAATTCCCGACGGATCCTCGGTGCTTGATGTGGGTTGCGGCTACGGGCCGATCGGTCTTGCGGCGGCGCACTTGGCTCCCAAAGGCATAGTGACGATGCTTGATATCAACAGCCGGGCGGTTGAGCTTGCGCGTGAGAATGCTAAACTGAACGGAATTTCAAATGTCAAAATCCTGGAGAGCGATATATTCTCAGCGGTAGCCGGCCAGACCTTTGATATTATTTTGACCAATCCTCCGATCCGAGCCGGAAAAGCGGTGGTTTACCGGATTTTTGAAGAAGCCTATGAACATTTGAATGAAAACGGAGCACTCTGGGTCGTCATTCAGAAAAAGCAAGGGGCGCCGTCGGCCGCAGCCAAGCTGGAAGAGTTGTTTGGAGAGGTAAAGGAGATCGGGAAGGATAAAGGGTACCGTATTTTAAAGGCTGAGAAGATGACCCAATAAATTTGAATAAAATTTCTGAGGACATTATTGACAGCGAGTGTTGGTAGTGTTATTATTATAAAATGTCAGTATTAAAATAGGCTCCTTGTCTTTAGTTTGCTGAAATGTCAAGCGTCATTATTGTCGACGGCAGGCGCATGCCGAGTGGCAAGTTTGCGCGTAAAACGCCTTGAAAAGCCGTATTCCTTAAGAAGGTGAGGTGGTGGGGCGAAAGACGCATAAACACACGCTTGTTGACGTATATTATGTACGTTTTGGGCAAATCTACTGAAGATGGAGTACTACTACCCATGAAGAAATGCGCTCTTTTTTCGAAGATTTCGATAAGGGCTTTTCTTTATTTGGGGGATGAATCCCTGCTGTATGGTTCCATTATACGGTTACAAACAGGGGTTCGCAATCAATTTTTAAGTAAGTAGACATGAGGGGTGAGTAAAGTTGGCAGGACATCTTGTTCAGTATGGTCGACGCACTCGGCGAAGCTATGCAAGAATTAACGAGGTACTCGAGGTCCCGAACCTGATTGAAATCCAACAAAAATCATACGATTGGTTTTTGGAGGAAGGGCTGCGTGAAATGTTCCAGGACATCTCGCCGATTCAGGATTTCACGGGCAACCTGGTGCTGGAGTTCATTGATTACAGCTTGGGCGAACCGAAGTATACGGTGGATGACGCCAAAGAGCGTGACGTGACGTATGCGGCGCCGCTTCGGGTGAAGGTGCGACTCATCAACAAGGAGACCGGAGAGGTCAAGGAACAGGAAGTGTTCATGGGAGATTTCCCGCTGATGACGGAGACCGGTACGTTTATTATTAACGGTGCGGAACGGGTAATTGTCAGCCAGTTGGTTCGCTCTCCTAGCGTCTACTTTAGCACTAAAGTGGATAAGAACGGCAAAAAAACCTATACCGCCACAGTCATCCCGAACCGCGGAGCCTGGCTGGAGCTGGAGACCGACGCGAAGGACATCATGTATGTCCGGATCGACCGTACCCGGAAAATTCCGGTTACCGTGCTGCTGCGTGCTCTCGGATTCGGCAGCGACGCCGAAATTCTGGATCTGCTTGGCAATGATGAATATATTCGCAATACCCTGGATAAGGACAACACGGACTCCACGGAAAAAGCGCTCATCGAAATTTACGAGCGTCTTCGTCCGGGTGAACCGCCGACACTCGATAACGCCAAGAGCTTGCTCGTCGCGCGTTTCTTCGATCCGAAGCGTTACGATCTGGCGAACGTGGGCCGCTACAAAATCAACAAGAAGCTCCACATCAAGAACCGTCTTTTCAACCAGCGTCTGGCTCAGCCTTTGGTGGATGAGTCGACCGGGGAGATTCTGGGCGAAACCGGTCAAATGGTCGACCGCCGTCTCCTTGATAAACTGCTGCCGTACTTCGAGCAGCAGGATATGGCTGCGAAGACTTACCGCGTAAGCGGAGGTGTGCTCGATAATGAGGATATTCCTCTTCAGACGGTCGAGGTGTTCTCGCCGATTGAAGAAGGTCGTGTGATCAAGCTGATCGCTAACGGCAATATCGATAAATCGGTCAAGCATATCACCCAGGCTGATATTATCTCCTCAATCAGCTACTTTATTAATCTGCTTCACGGCATCGGCAATACCGATGATATCGACCATTTGGGCAACCGTCGTCTGCGTTCCGTGGGCGAGCTTCTGCAGAACCAGTTCCGTATCGGTCTTTCACGGATGGAACGCGTAGTGCGGGAGAGAATGTCGATTCAGGACGCGAACGCGATCACGCCGCAGGCGCTGATTAATATCCGTCCGGTTATCGCGTCGATTAAGGAGTTCTTCGGAAGCTCCCAGCTGTCGCAGTTTATGGACCAGACGAATCCGCTTGCGGAGCTGACGCATAAACGCCGTTTGTCCGCGCTCGGTCCGGGCGGTCTGACACGTGAGCGCGCGGGCTTTGAGGTTCGCGACGTCCATCACAGTCACTACGGCCGGATGTGTCCGATCGAGACCCCGGAAGGTCCGAACATCGGTCTGATCAACTCCCTGTCGACTTTCGCCCGCATTAACGAGTATGGCTTCATCGAAGCGCCGTACCGTTGGGTCGATCCGAAGACGGGACAGGTCACTGAACAAATCGATTACCTCACGGCAGACGAGGAAGATAATTACGTAGTCGCTCAGGCGAATGCCGAGTTGACGGAGGAAGGCGCGTTTGCGGATGAGATGGTTATCGTCCGTTACAACAAGCTGTCCGACAACATCACGACAATGCCGAGCAGCCGAGTAGATTACATGGACGTTTCGCCAAAACAGGTTGTATCCGTCGCGACGGCGCTCATTCCGTTCCTTGAGAACGATGACTCCAACCGTGCGCTGATGGGTTCCAACATGCAGCGGCAGGCCGTTCCGCTGCTCATTCCGAAAGCGCCGCTCGTCGGCACGGGAATGGAGCATAAATCCGCTAAAGATTCGGGCGTATGTATCGTTTCCAAATACGACGGCATCATCGAGCGCTCGTCGGCCAACGAAATCTGGCTGCGGCGCGTTGAGACCGTCGACGGCAAAGAAGTTAAAGGCGACATTGTTAAATATAAATTACACAAATTTATGCGTTCGAACCAAGGAACCTGCATTAACCAGCGTCCTCTGGCCAAGAGAGGCGATATCGTCAAGAAAGGCGACATCCTGGCAGACGGTCCTTCCACGGAAATGGGCGAATTGGCTCTGGGTCGCAACGTTGTCGTTGCGTTCATGACGTGGGAAGGCTACAACTACGAGGATGCCATCCTACTTAGCGAGAAGCTGGTTAAAGAGGATGTATACACTTCGATCCATATCGAGGAATACGAATCCGAAGCGCGGGATACAAAGCTCGGACCGGAAGAAATTACGCGTGACATTCCGAACGTGGGCGAGGAAGCTCTTCGCAATCTGGATGAGCGCGGTATTATCCGGATCGGTGCCGAAATTAGCGCTGGCGACATTCTCGTCGGCAAGGTTACGCCAAAAGGCGTAACGGAGCTGACGGCGGAAGAACGTCTCCTGCATGCTATCTTCGGCGAGAAGGCACGTGAAGTGCGCGATACCTCTCTCCGTGTTCCTCACGGTAGTGATGGTATCATCGTCGATGTCAAAGTGTTTACTCGCGAGAACGGCGACGAGCTGCCTCCTGGCGTAAACCAGCTGGTTCGTGTCTATATCGCCCAGAAGCGTAAAATTTCCGAAGGCGACAAAATGGCCGGACGTCACGGCAACAAGGGTGTCGTAGCCCGTATTCTGCCTGAAGAAGATATGCCGTTCCTGCCGGACGGAACACCGGTGCAGGTTGTGCTCAACCCGCTGGGCGTTCCTTCGCGGATGAACATTGGTCAGGTGCTGGAAGTTCACCTTGGCTTCGCGGCCATGCGCCTGGGTATCCACGTCGCAACGCCGGTATTCGACGGAGCTCGTGAGTACGACGTCTTCGACACGATGGAAGAAGCCGGAATGCAGCGCAACGGTAAGACCATCCTGTATGACGGACGGACAGGTGAGCGTTTCGAACGCGAAGTTACCGTCGGCGTCATGCACATGATCAAGCTGGCGCACATGGTTGACGATAAAATCCATGCCCGTTCCACGGGACCATACTCGCTCGTTACGCAGCAGCCACTCGGCGGTAAAGCCCAGTTCGGCGGACAGCGTTTCGGGGAGATGGAAGTATGGGCGCTTGAAGCCTACGGCGCAGCCTATACGCTGCAAGAGATTCTTACGGTTAAATCCGATGACGTGGTTGGCCGTGTGAAGACCTACGAATCCATTGTCAAAGGCGAGAATGTGCCGGAGCCGGGCGTTCCTGAGTCCTTCAAAGTATTGATCAAAGAGCTTCAGTCTCTCGGTATGGATGTCAAAATCCTGAGCGGCGACGAGCAAGAGATCGAAATGAAGGAACTGGACGACGAGGATGAGACTTCAAGCGACAAGCTGAGCCTCAATCTGGAAGGTGCGGAAGTCGGAGTGGAATAAATAATCCTCACAAAGTGAATGGGTCCTTCAAAGGTGGTGTCAATTCCCCTGCGAAGCCCGCGAACGGTTGAGGATGACAATAATCGGCGGCGCCATCCTGTGAGTAGGATGGCCTTCCGCTGTATGACCGCAGCTTCTCCCGCTGCAAGGAGTCGGGAGAGGAACGGCGACACCAAATCAGGATCAGGTTAAGGAGGGTTGCTCCTTGTTGGACGTTAACAATTTTGAATTTATGAAAATCGGGCTGGCTTCCCCGGAGAAGATTCGTTCTTGGTCCCGCGGAGAAGTTAAGAAACCGGAAACCATCAACTATCGCACACTCAAGCCGGAGAAAGAGGGTCTTTTCTGCGAACGGATCTTCGGACCGCAAAAGGACTGGGAGTGTCACTGCGGCAAATACAAACGCGTCCGTTATAAAGGCGTAGTCTGTGACCGCTGCGGCGTTGAAGTTACACGCGCCAAAGTGCGCCGCGAGCGTATGGGCCATATTGAGCTCGCCGCTCCGGTATCCCATATCTGGTATTTCAAAGGCATTCCGAGCCGCATGGGTCTGGCTCTTGATATGTCCCCGAGATCGCTGGAAGAGATTATTTATTTCGCATCCTATGTTGTAACCGACCCTGGCGATACGCCTCTGGAGAAGAAACAGCTGCTGTCCGAGAAGGAATACCGCAGCTACCGCGAGAAGTACGGTTACGGCTTCCAGGCGAGCATGGGCGCAGAAGCGGTCAAGAAGCTGCTTCAGGATCTGGATATCGAAAAAGAGCTGGAGTTCCTTAAGGAAGAGCTGCGCACCGCCCAAGGCCAACGCCGCAACCGTGCGATCAAGCGCCTTGAAGTCATCGAAGCTTTCCGCAACTCCGGCAACAAGCCCGACTGGATGATCATGGACGTTCTCCCGGTTATTCCGCCGGAACTGCGTCCGATGGTACAGCTGGACGGTGGACGTTTTGCTACGTCTGACCTGAACGACCTGTACCGCCGCGTAATCAACCGCAACAACCGTCTGAAAAGACTGCTGGACCTTGGCGCTCCGGATATCATCGTGCAGAACGAGAAACGGATGCTTCAGGAAGCTGTCGACGCTTTGATCGACAACGGCCGCCGCGGCCGCCCGGTAACGGGTCCAGGCAACCGTCCGCTGAAATCGCTCAGCCATATGCTGAAAGGTAAGCAGGGCCGTTTCCGGCAGAACCTGCTCGGTAAACGGGTCGACTATTCCGGCCGTTCCGTTATCGTCGTAGGTCCTTACCTGAAAATGTACCAATGTGGTCTGCCTAAGAAAATGGCGCTGGAGCTGTTCAAGCCGTTCGTCATGAAAGAGCTGGTCAACAAGGGGCTTGCCCACAACATCAAGAGCGCGAAACGCAAAGTCGAGCGCGTCAGCCCAGAAGTTTGGGACGTTCTTGAAGAGGTAATCAAAGAGCATCCGGTTCTCCTGAACCGTGCCCCCACGCTTCACCGTCTCGGTATCCAGGCGTTTGAACCGATTCTGGTGGAAGGCCATGCCATTCGTCTTCACCCGCTCGTATGTACGGCTTACAACGCCGACTTTGACGGTGACCAGATGGCCGTTCACGTTCCGCTGTCCGCAGAAGCACAGGCGGAAGCCCGCATCCTGATGCTGGCGTCGGGCAACATTCTGAACCCGAAAGACGGTAAGCCGGTTGTTACCCCTTCCCAGGATATGGTTCTCGGTTCCTTCTATCTGACCATGGACAACAAGGAAGAAAAGGGCAGCGGCATGATTCTCCGTACCGTGAACGAAGCGGTCTCCGCTTACCAGCGCGGCACTGCAGGTCTTCATGCGCGTGTAGCCATCCCGGTCAAGGCGCTTAACAAGACCAGCTTCACCGAGAAGCAGCAGAATGCCATGCTGATCACAACGGTCGGCAAGATCATTTTCAACGAGATTTTCCCGGAAAGCTTCCCGTATATCAACGAAGCGACCCGTGACAATCTGCTGCAGGGAACGCCTGAGAGATATTTCATCTACGAAAAAGGCGCCAATATCCCTGAACTGCTCGATGCGGTTCCGATTGCGGGCGCTGTCGGCAAAGAATATCTGGGCTCTATCATCGCCCGTTGTTTCGAAATTTACCATACGACCAAAACATCGGTCATTCTTGATAAAATCAAGCAGCTTGGCTTCACTTACTCTACCCGTGCAGGTGTAACGATCGCCGTATCGGACGTAATCGTGCCAGAAGAGAAGAAAGCCATTCTGAAAGAATCCGAAGAGAAGGTCGACATTGTTGCCAAGCAGTACCGCCGCGGTCTGATTACCAATGAAGAACGGTATGACCGTGTAATTGAAATCTGGTCCAAGACCAAAGACGATCTGACGAACGTCCTCATGAAGTCGATGGACCGTTTCAACTCCATCATGCTCATGGTTGACTCTAAAGCCCGGGGTAACAAGTCGCAGATCACCCAGCTGGGCGGCATGCGCGGACTGATGGCGACGCCGTCGGGCCGTATCTTCGAACTTCCGATCAAAGCGAACTTCCGCGAAGGTCTGACCGTCTTGGAGTACTTTATCTCCACTCACGGCGCGCGGAAAGGTCTGGCCGATACGGCGCTTCGTACCGCCGACTCCGGTTACTTGACCCGTCGTCTCGTCGACGTGGCCCAAGACGTAATCGTCCGCGAAGAAGATTGCGGCACGGACAAAGGCTTTACCGTAAGCCGTATTCAGGACGGCAAAGAGGTTATCGAGGATCTGTACGACCGTATTGAAGGGCGGTATTGCTTTGAGACCGTCCGCCATCCGGAGACTGGTGAAATCATCGTGCACCGCAACGATCTGATCGATTCTGACAAAGCGGAAGAGATCGTTAATGCCGGAGTAAGCAAGCTGCAAATCCGTTCTGTGCTGAGCTGCCGCGCCCGTCACGGCGTCTGCAAGAAATGCTACGGACGCAACCTGGCGACCGGCAAGCACGTTGAGATCGGCGAAGCCGTCGGCATTATCGCCGCGCAGTCCATCGGTGAACCCGGAACGCAGCTTACCATGCGTACGTTCCATACCGGGGGCGTTGCGGGCGACGATATCACGCAAGGTCTTCCGCGTATTCAGGAGTTGTTCGAGGCCCGTAATCCGAAAGGCCAGGCGACAATCAGTGAAATCGACGGCGTGATCAAGGAAATCCGCGAAGCGAAGGACCGCCGCGAAATCGAGGTTCAAGGCGAAGCGGAATCCAAGGTGTACTCCATCACTTACGGTTCCCGCCTGCGCGTAAGCGAAGGCCAGGAGATCGAAGCCGGAGACGAGTTGACCGACGGCTCCATCGACCCGAAAGAGATGCTGCGCATCAAGGGTATCCGCGGGGTGCAGAACTACATTCTGCAGGAAGTACAGCGTGTATACCGGAACCAGGGCGTAGAAATCAACGACAAGCACGTTGAAGTCATGATCAAGCAGATGCTTCGCAAAATCCGCATCATCGACGCCGGCGACACGAATCTGCTGCCCGGATCGTTCGCGGATATCCATGAATACGAAGCGGCCAACAAGGAAGCGATCCTGTCCGGCAAAGAGCCGGCCGTGGCGAAGCCTGTGCTGCTGGGTATTACCAAAGCATCGCTTGAAACGGACTCCTTCCTCTCCGCGGCATCGTTCCAGGAGACAACGCGCGTGTTGACCGACGCCGCCATCAAGGGCAAAGTCGACCAACTGCTTGGTCTCAAAGAGAATGTTATTATCGGTAAGCTGATTCCTGCCGGAACGGGCATGAACCGCTACCGTAATGTAAAACTGATCAACCCGGAAGAAGAGCAGGATGAAGTGGAAGCTTTAGAAACGGTTCCTGCCGAATAAGCAGGGTCATACTGCCTGGCTAATCGCGCCGAGACTTCTCATGAGTCCGGCGCGGTTGTCTGCAGTGAGATTTTTGGATTAGTTCTTGACAATGCATATTGTTGGTGCTAATATGTTAAAGGTGCGTGAGTATCCTTGTTATCTTTGTTCATTGGAGGGTTTATAATGACTGATGATAGAGGATTACGGGACGCTCAGATCAAGATCGGCACCAAGCAAACCGTCAAAGCGGTTGAGATGGGCCAAGCCGCAGAAGTCTATGTGGCGGAAGACGGAGATCCCAAGCTTACTTCCAGAATCGTGAGTCTTTGCAATAAGCACGGCGTCAAGTTGACTTATGTCGATACGATGCAGCAGTTGGGCAAGGCGTGCGGGATTGAAGTAGGCGCAGCAATGGCAGCCGTCTTAAAATAATAGCGTAAGGAACTGTTTTTGTGTCGGGGAAAGCCTCGGCGGCAAAAACTTTTCATTTGTTCTTTTATGAACCGCCTGGGTCTGTGGGCTTAACAAAGTGGTTTCTAAGAGATCATTATTAGAGGAAGGGGGTGGCACAACAATGCCAACTATCAATCAATTGGTTCGTAAAGGCCGTCAAGCCAAGATCGAGAAATCGAAATCGCCTGCACTGCAAAAAGGATTCAACGCCCTGAAGCGTGAGGCTACAGATTTGAGCGCTCCGCAAAAACGCGGTGTGTGCACTCGTGTAGGTACAATGACTCCGAAGAAACCGAACTCCGCACTTCGTAAATATGCCCGTGTTCGCTTGACGAACCGCGTAGAGGTGACGGCTTACATTCCGGGTATCGGACACAACCTGCAAGAGCACAGCGTGGTGCTGATCCGCGGAGGCCGGGTTAAGGACCTTCCGGGTGTTCGTTACCACATCGTTCGCGGCGCGCTGGATACAGCAGGCGTGAACAACCGGATGCAAGCTCGCTCCAAATACGGCGCGAAACGTCCGAAAGTTAAGAAATAATGAATGAACAAATAAGAACAATCTAACGAAAGGGGGATATCCATGCCACGCAAAGGTCCAGTTTCCAAAAGAGACGTACTGCCGGATCCGGTGTATAACAGCAAACTGGTTACTCGTCTGATTAACCGTGTAATGCTGGATGGTAAAAGAGGTGTCGCTCAAAGCATTCTGTACAATGCGTTCAAGTTGATTGAAGAACGTACGGGCAAAGACCCAATGGAAGTTTTCGAAGCGGCAATCAAGAACATCATGCCGGTTCTGGAAGTTAAAGCACGCCGTGTCGGCGGTGCCAACTACCAAGTGCCGATCGAAGTAAAACCGGAGAGACGTACTTCCCTGGGATTACGTTGGCTCGTTAACTACTCCCGCAACCGCGGCGAGAAGACGATGGAAGAGCGTTTGGCGGCCGAGATCATCGACGCTTCCAACAACACAGGCGCTTCCGTTAAGAAACGCGAAGACACGCACAAGATGGCTGAAGCGAACAAAGCGTTTGCTCACTACCGCTGGTAGGATCAAGGTCAATCAAATAACTTCATTTTTGAAGGGAGACCCCATTCATGGCAAGAGAGTTCTCCTTGAAAAATACACGTAATATCGGGATCATGGCTCATATTGACGCCGGTAAGACAACCACCACGGAACGGATTCTTTTCTATACAGGCCGTACGCACAAAATCGGTGAGGTTCACGAAGGTGCGGCAACGATGGACTGGATGGAGCAAGAGCAGGAGCGCGGGATTACGATTACTTCCGCTGCTACCACGGCTGCGTGGAAAGGTCACCGCGTCAACATCATCGATACCCCGGGACACGTTGACTTCACCGTTGAAGTTGAACGTTCCCTTCGTGTATTGGACGGGGCAGTAGGCGTTTTCAGTGCAAAAGAGGGCGTTGAGCCTCAGTCTGAAACCGTTTGGAGACAGGCTGACCGTTATGGCGTTCCACGGATCGCTTATGTTAACAAAATGGATATCATCGGAGCGGATTACCTTAACGTAGTTAAGGATATGCGCGAGCGTCTGCAAGCAAATGCGGTTGCCATTCAGCTGCCGATCGGTGCCGAGAACGACTTTATCGGCATCATCGACCTGATTGAACAAAAAGCCCATATGTACAAAGACGATCTTGGCCGTGATATTGAAGTGACGGATATCCCGTCCGAATTCCTGGATCAAGTCGAAGAGCTGCGCAACGAGCTCATTGAGAAAGTTGCCGAACTCGACGAAGATCTGACCATGAAATACCTGGAAGGCGAAGAGATTACCATTGACGAGATCAAGGCTGCACTCCGCAAAGGCGTAGTGGACGTTAAGATCTTCCCGGTAATCTGCGGCTCTTCTTACCGTAACAAAGGGGTTCAGCTGATGCTGGACGCTGTTATCGATTTCCTGCCGGCTCCGATCGATGTTCCATCGATCAAAGGTCATCTTGAAGATGGCACGGAAGCAGAGCGTCACTCTTCGGACGAAGAGCCGTTCTCCGCGCTGGCATTTAAAATCATGACCGACCCTTATGTTGGTAAGCTGACGTTCTTCCGCGTATACTCCGGTATTCTGGAGTCCGGTTCTTACGTTCTGAATGCCACTAAAGGCAAACGTGAGCGTATCGGCCGTATCCTGCAAATGCACGCGAACAGCCGTCAGGAAATTTCCATCGTGTATTCCGGCGACATCGCAGCTGCGGTAGGTTTGAAAGACACAGGTACAGGTGATACACTGTGTGATGAGAAGAATCCGGTTATTCTCGAATCGATGAACTTCCCGGATCCGGTTATCGAAATCGCAGTTGAACCAAAAACGAAGGCCGACCAAGACAAAATGGGCGTTGCCCTCGGCAAGCTGACCGAAGAAGACCCGACGCTGCGCGCGCACACCGACGAAGAAACGGGACAAACGATTCTGGCCGGTATGGGCGAGCTTCACTTGGATATCATTATCGACCGTATGCGTCGTGAATTCAAAGTGGAGACCAATGTTGGTAAACCACAGGTTGCTTACCGCGAAACGTTCAGAGCTCCTGCTCGCGTCGAAGGTAAATTCGTTCGTCAGTCCGGCGGTCGTGGTCAATACGGTCACGTATGGGTTGAATTTGAGCCTCTCGAGGCAGGTACTGGCAGCCAGTTCGAAAGTAAGGTTGTCGGCGGTTCCGTACCGAGAGAATACATCGCTCCTGCGCTTGCAGGTATTGAAGAGCAAATGAAGAACGGCGTTATCGCTGGCTTCCCGCTCGTTGATGTTAAAGCAACCATCGTTGACGGTTCTTACCATGATGTCGACTCCAACGAAATGGCGTTTAAGATCGCTGGCTCGATGGCGCTTAAAGCAGCTAAAGACAAGTGTAAGCCTGTCCTGCTTGAGCCAATCATGAAAGTGGAAGTTACAGTGCCTGAGGAATACATGGGCGATGTTATGGGTATGCTGAACTCCCGCCGCGGACGGATCGAAGGTATGGATTCCCGCGCTGGTGCTCAAATTATCCGTGCGAAAGTGCCTCTTTCCGAAATGTTCGGTTATTCCACTACCCTGCGTTCCGGTACACAAGGCCGCGGCGTATTCTCGATGGAACTCTCCCACTACGAAGAAGTTCCTAAATCCATTGCGGACGAGATCGTGTCCAAGAACAAAGGCGCAGAGTAATCTTGAGTTTAACTTGCCGTCCGGTTGTTTCCCGTCAGTCATCCCAGAAGTAGCTTAAGATCGGGCGGCTCCAATAATAAGAACCCATATTAAGGAGGATTTGTTCAAATGGCAAAGGCTAAGTTTGAACGTACTAAACCGCACGTTAACATCGGTACTATCGGTCACGTCGACCATGGTAAAACGACTCTGACTGCTGCAATCACAACTGTATTGTCCAAAAAATACGGCGGTGCCGCTGTAGCATTCGACCAAATCGATAAAGCTCCGGAAGAGCGCGAACGTGGTATCACGATCTCCACAGCTCACGTTGAATATGAAACTCCTAACCGTCACTACGCACACGTAGACTGCCCTGGACACGCCGACTATGTTAAAAACATGATCACCGGCGCAGCGCAAATGGACGGCGCTATCCTGGTTGTATCCGCAGCTGACGGCCCAATGCCGCAAACTCGCGAACACATCCTGCTGTCCCGCCAAGTAGGCGTTCCTTACATCGTCGTATTCCTGAACAAATGTGACATGGTTGAAGACGAAGAGCTTCTGGAACTGGTTGAAATGGAAGTTCGCGACCTGCTGAACGAATACGAATTCCCGGGCGATGACACTCCGATCACTCGCGGTTCCGCTCGTGAAGCTCTGCAAAACCCTGACGGCGAATGGGCTGCCAAGATCGTTGAAATGTTCGAAACGATCGACACTTACATTCCGCTGCCAGAACGCGACACTGACAAGCCTTTCCTTATGCCTGTCGAGGACGTATTCTCCATCACTGGCCGCGGTACCGTGGCAACTGGCCGTGTAGAACGCGGAACAGTTAAAGTGGGCGACGAAGTTGAAATCGTTGGTATCCAAGAAGAAACGAAGAAATCCGTCGTTACCGGCGTTGAAATGTTCCGTAAGCTGCTTGACTCCGCTCAAGCTGGCGACAACATCGGCGCTCTGCTCCGTGGTGTTGACCGTAACCAAATCGAGCGCGGACAAGTGCTGGCTAAACCGGCTTCCGTTAAGCCGCACACTGAGTTCACTGCTCAAATCTACGTCCTGACCAAAGAAGAAGGTGGCCGTCATAAGCCTTTCTTCACTGGATACCGTCCTCAGTTCTACTTCCGTACAACTGACGTAACGGGTATCATCAACCTGCCAGAAGGTACTGAAATGGTAATGCCTGGCGACAACATCACAGTTACTGTTCAACTGATCTCCCCGATCGCTATCGAAGAAGGAACTAAGTTCTCTATTCGTGAAGGCGGCCGTACAGTTGGAGCCGGTACTGTAGCTTCTATCCAAAAATAAGTTCGATTCTTCTCTTTTGAGAAAGATCTGAACTTGCCGAACAAGGATTCTTCTGCGGAAGAATCCTTGTTTTTTTATGTCTGAAATATTAGCTGAGAACTCCACTGTATAGATTCCCACCTGAAGGATTTTTCATTAGATCAAAGAAAATAAAATTTTAAATATTAGAGTCACTTCTATTCACAAAAGAAATCAAATTACCGAAGATAAGGATATAAACGAATTTCAACATAATCTTCTCGAATTCGACAATAACCAACACAAATCTGTTACAGAATGCCTCGAATCCGATATCATTCAACAAAATTCTATTAGATACAGTCAAATGGGAGTGAAAGTATGGGAAAGTGTCCGTTCTCTTTTTTACATGGTTTATCCCCAAAGCACAAGAAGTTAGTCTCCCGTGACAATAATTCATTTATCCACAGTAATGGACAATCAGCGGCCTTAAGTTCTTTTCATAAGATAGAAGGCCAAGAAGAATTAAATGAACAGATGCGAATGATTGATTTGACAGAGGCTGATCTGGAGCTGCTGTTCAAGCTTAAACCCGCTATCGAGCGCAATATTGACAAGATTACCGATGGCTTTTATAATTCGGTGCTCGGTGTGGATAAGTTAGAGCAGATCATTCTGGATCACAGCAGCATAGAGCGGTTGAAGCAGACTTTACGCGACCATATCGTTGAAATTTTTGACGGCAGTGTTGATAGTCACTACATATCGAAACGGTTGACCATTGCCAAAATTCATAAAAAGGTTGGGCTTGAGCCCAAGTGGTATTTATCAGCTTTTCAAAATCTGCAAAACGAGTTTATCGGTGTGATCTATGATGAAGTTATAAATGACAGGGAGCGACTCAAGATGGTGCAAACGGTTACCAAGCTTTTGAACCTGGAGCAGCAGCTTGTGCTGGAAGCCTACGAGAAAGAGAACATTCGGGAAAAAGAAGAGCAGTACGAAATGGTGAAGAACGAACTGAAGCAGAAGATTGCCGAATTCAGCGGTGAGCTTATCGACCTCAGCATCGATACCAACGCGGCTGTCGAGCAGCTTGTGGCCAGCAGCAATGAAGTTAATGATACCTTCCGGCGTACCGCTTCTTCGGCTCTTGACTCGCAGGAAATGGCAAAAGGCGGCCGTGAGCTGCTAAGCAAGCTGAATGGGCAGATCGCCCATATTTTTGAAAGAACAACTGAAATGGAGCGCTCGGTTAGTGAACTGAGTCAATTCTCCAGACAAATTCAGAAGATCGTCGGCGCGGTGCAGGAAATTGCGGATCAAACAAAAATATTATCTCTCAACGCAACGATAGAAGCGGCCAGGGCCGGCGAGCATGGAAGAGGCTTCAGCGTGGTGGCTCAGGAAGTCAATCGGCTGGCGGAGGATACGAAGAACACGGTTGTGCGCATAGGAGAGCTTACGGCTCAATCCGGCGGTTTAACTGCCCAAGTGGTAAATGAAATTCGCAAAGTGCAGGAACTGACGGAAAGCGGCAAGCTGCAGTCGGATGAGACAAGCCAGCTGTTCTCCGACATTTTGGATACGATGCATAGCAGCACCCAAGAGATTGTAACCGCTCAGGAGGAAATCCGGACGCTGATTCATACAATAGAAGGAATCGGATCGACAACGGCTCAAACAGCCGCATCGGCGGAATATTTTAAGTCAGCAACCGCAAATTTATAGCATAGAGAAGTACACCGGAACAGCGCGTGAATAAAATCATGCGTTGTTTTATTTTATGCTTGCATTGGGCAAAAAGATTCTATATAATAATAAATGTTGTTCTGCGACGTTGCGATGATGTGAGAGGTTACTGACACACCCGGCTCCTTTGCCATGAAGCCTGTGGTCAGAAAATTTTCACGGAGTATGTCCGATAATAAATTGGGCGATAGAAGGAGGGACTAAAATGGCAAAGCAAAAAATTCGTATTCGCTTGAAAGCATACGACCACAGAATTCTTGATCAATCCGCTGAGAAGATTGTTGAAACAGCAAAACGTTCCGGTGCAGGTGTATCCGGGCCGATTCCGCTGCCAACTGAGAAGCAAGTTATTACTATTCTCCGTGCGGTGCACAAGTACAAGGATTCCCGTGAGCAGTTCGAAATGCGTACTCACAAGCGTCTGATCGACATTGTGAATCCAACGCCTCAAACTGTGGATGCCTTGATGCGCTTGGACCTGCCGTCCGGTGTAGATATCGAAATTAAATTGTAATTCTTCTATTAGAAACAGGAAAAGAAAAGAGGTGTCAACATGAAAGGTATCTTAGGAAAAAAACTCGGTATGACTCAAGTGTTTACTCCTGAAGGTAACGTAATCGCGGTTACGGTTATCGAAGCGGGTCCTTGCGTCGTACTGCAAAAGAAAGACCTCAATACCGACGGGTATGAAGCAGTGCAGTTGGGCTTTTCCGATAAGAAAAACACCAACAAGCCTGAACAAGGTCACGCCCAGAAGGCAAATGCAACACCTAAGCGCTACGTTCGCGAAATTCGCGGTGTTGACCTCGGGGCACTCGAGGTTGGACAAGAGCTGAAGGCTGACGTCTTCGCAGAAGGCGAATTTGTTGACGTAACCGGAATTTCCAAAGGTAAAGGCTTCCAAGGCGTTATCAAACGCTGGGGACAAAGTCGCGGACCAATGGCTCACGGTTCCCGCTACCACAGAAGACCGGGTTCGATGGGTTCCATCCAGGCCAACCGTGTTCCTAAAGGCAAGCGCCTGCCAGGACATATGGGCCATGACACGGTAACAATCCAAAAGCTCGAAATCATCAAGGTGGACACAGAGCGTAATGTGCTGCTGGTTAAAGGCTCCATTCCGGGACCTAAGAACAGCTTCGTGAAGGTTAAAGAAACCGTTAAGAAATAACTTTTGAAGAAAGGAGGAACATGAAATGCCAAAAGTAACACTTTTCAATATCAGCGGTAATGAAGTTGGTGAAGTTGAACTGAGCGACGCGATTTTCGGTATCGAGCCGAACACTCACGTGCTGAATGAAGCAGTTCTTCTGCAAAGAGCTTCCCTGCGCCGCGGTACTCACAAAGTTAAAGGACGTTCTGAAGTTCGTGGCGGCGGACGCAAGCCTTGGAAACAAAAAGGTACAGGTCGCGCTCGTCAAGGCTCGATTCGTTCTCCTCAATGGAAAGGCGGCGGCGTTGTCTTCGGACCGACTCCTCGCAGCTATTCCTGGAAACTGCCTAGAAAGGTTCGTCGTCTGGCGATCAAATCCGCACTGTCCTCGAAGGTTATCGAGAGCAACATCATCGTGCTGGATAGCCTGACGCTGAATGCTCCGAAGACGAAAGAATTCGTAGCCATTCTGAACAACCTGAAGGTAGCTGAAAAAGCCCTGATCGTAGCTCCTAGCTATGACGACAATGTAGCTCTCTCCGCCCGCAACATCCCTGGAGTGAAGTTCCTGGCGGCTGATGGCATTAACGTTCTTGACGTGCTGACGCACGACAAACTGATCATCACCAAAGATGCAGTTTCTAAGGTAGAGGAGGTGTTCGCGTAATGAAAGATCCTCGCGATATCATCAAACGTCCGGTGATTACGGAACGCACATCCGACTACATGAGCGATTTGAAATATGCTTTTGAAGTGGACATTCGTGCCAACAAGACCGAAATCAAGCAGGCTGTAGAGGCCATCTTTAAAGTGAAAGTCGTTGCTGTGAACACACTGCGCGTGCCTGGAAAGCTGAAACGGTACGGACGCTACTCCGGATACACTCCGGAATGGAAGAAAGCTATCGTTAAGCTCAGCCCGGACAGCAAGCCGCTCGAGTTCTTTGAAGCGGTAGAATAATATCCTGTAAAGCAAGGAGGGAAACAAAGTGCCAATCAAAAAGTACAAACCGACTTCCCCGGCAAGACGCGCAATGTCCGTGTCTACGTTTGAAGAAATCACAACAAACCAGCCGGAGAAATCGCTGCTGGCGCCGCTGAGCAAAAAAGCGGGCCGCAACAACCAAGGTAAAATTACGGTTCGTCACCATGGCGGCGGACACAAGCGTAAATACCGTATCATCGACTTCAAGCGGACGAAAGACGGCATACCAGGCAGCGTTGCTACGATCGAGTATGACCCGAACCGCACATCCAATATTGCCCTGATTCACTACGCTGATGGAGAGAAACGCTACATCATCGCTCCTAAAGGTCTGAAAGTTGGGGATAAGATTGAATCCGGTCCTGCAGCAGACATCAAAATCGGTAACACTCTTCCGCTGGCCAACATTCCTGTAGGTACAGTTATCCACAACATCGAGCTGAAGCCTGGCAAGGGCGGCCAATTGGTTCGCGCAGCCGGTACGGAAGCGCAGTTGCTCGGTAAAGAAGACAAGTACGTTTCCGTGCGTCTCTCTTCCGGTGAAGTTCGCAGAATTCTGAGCGTATGCCGCGCTACAATCGGTTCCGTTGGTAACGAAGACCACGAACTGATCAAGATCGGTAAAGCCGGACGCAGCCGCTGGCTGGGTCAACGTCCAGAAGTTCGTGGTGTTGTAATGAACCCGAACGATCACCCTCACGGTGGTGGTGAAGGACGTGCTCCGATCGGACGTAAATCGCCGTTGTCTCCTTGGGGCAAACCGACCCTTGGCTACAAAACGCGTAAGAAGAACAAAGCTTCTGATAAATATATCATTCGTCGCCGCACGAAATAAGACGCTTCAAGGTGAGCTTGAACCCGCGAAGCGTCGAATCGCGGCTTGAACATTTGATGAAGGGAGGATTCATACATGAGTCGCAGTTTGAAGAAGGGGCCTTTTATCGATGGCTACCTGCTGAAAAAAGTTGAAGACTTGAACGTTTCGGGTAAAAAAGTAGTCATCAAGACTTGGTCCCGTCGCTCAACCATTTTCCCTCAATTTATCGGACATACGTTTGGCGTGTATGACGGCCGTAAACACGTGCCTGTATACGTAACGGAAGATATGGTAGGTCACAAGTTGGGCGAGTTCGCGCCGACGCGTACTTACAAAGGCCACGCGGGTGACGATAAGAAAACGAGAAGATAATTACAGATTCTCTGCTTAGAGAGGAGGGAAAATAATGCAAGCAAAAGCGCATGCAAGATCGGTACGGATTTCCGCTCGTAAAGCGAAACTGGTTGTTGACTTGATTCGCGGCAAGCAAGTGGGAGAAGCAATCGCAATCCTTCGCCACACTCCGAAATCCGCTTCCCCGGTGGTTGAAAAGCTGCTGAACTCGGCGATCGCCAATGCCGAGCATAACTATTCGCTGGACGTAAACAAGCTGTTCATTAGCGAGGTTTTCGTTAACCAAGGTCCAACGATGAAACGGTTCCGTCCGCGCGCGATGGGTCGCGCAAGCCGGATCAACAAACGCACCAGCCACATTACTTTGGTGGTATCTGAGAAATAAGGAGGGATAACGTGTGGGTCAAAAGGTAAATCCAGTCGGACTGCGGATCGGTATTATTCGTGACTGGGAATCCAAATGGTATGCAGGAAAAGATTTCGGAACTCTTCTTCTGGAAGACGTCAAAATTCGGGAATACCTCAAAGGCAAACTGAAAGAATCCGCTGTTTCCCGCATTGAGATTGAAAGAGCGGCCAGCCGCGTGAACGTTACGATTCATACCGCTAAACCGGGTATGGTTATTGGTAAGGGCGGCGCTGAAGTTGAAGTACTTCGCAGCGCGGTTACTCAAATCGCAGGCGGCAAGAAAGTACACATTAATATCAATGAAATCAAACACCCTGAGCTGGACGCTATTCTCGTTGCCGAGAGCATCGCACAACAGCTGGAACGTCGCGTATCGTTCCGCCGTGCGCTGAAACAAGCAATCCAAAGAACAATGCGTTCCGGAGCAAAAGGGATTAAAACCTCTGTCAGCGGTCGTCTTGGCGGCGCCGAGATCGCTCGTACGGAAGGCTATAGCGAAGGAACAGTTCCACTTCATACGCTTCGTGCCGATATCGACTACGGAACGGCTGAAGCTCATACGACTTATGGCCGCATCGGCGTAAAAGTATGGATCTATCGTGGAGAGGTTCTTCCTACGGCTAAGAAACAAGCTGCTCAGGAAGGAGGCAACTAATCATGTTGGTACCAAAACGCGTTAAACACCGCAAACAACAACGCGGTCACATGAAAGGTATGGCTAAAGGCGGCACCGAGCTGAACTTCGGAGAATTCGGTCTGCAAGCTCTGGAGCCATCCTGGATCACTAACCGTCAAATCGAAGCGGCTCGTATCGCGATGACTCGTTACATCAAACGGGGCGGTAAAGTTTGGATCAAGATTTTCCCTGACAAGCCGATTACTCAAAAGCCTCTCGAGGTTCGGATGGGTAGCGGTAAAGGTAACGTTGAGAAATGGGTAGCCGTAGTTAAACCGGGCAAGATTATGTTCGAACTCGGAGGCGTGTCGGAAGAAATCGCTCGTGAAGCGATGCGTCTTGCCGCTCACAAGCTGCCAATCAAGACTAAGTTTGTGAAACGTGAAGAATTGGGTGGTGAAGCAAATGAAAGCTAATGAACTTCGCAACTTGACCACTGCCGAGATTGAACAAAAGATTGCTGGCTTCAAAGAAGAGCTCTTTAATCTGCGTTTTCAACTGGCAACAGGCCAACTGGACAACCCGACTCGGATTCGTGATGTGCGTAGAGAAATAGCTCGTGCTAAAACCGTTATCCATGAAAGAGTACTTGGGATCGCTAAGTGAACGGATAGGATGATCCGTATCAGGAAGGAGGCTAATTATGAGCGAAGAACGCAACGCGCGTAAAGTGCAAATCGGTAAAGTTGTCAGCGACAAAATGGACAAAACGATCGTGGTTGCCGTTGAAACTTACAAAAAGCATGATCTGTACCACAAGCGCATCAAGTACACCAAGAAGTTCAAAGCACATGATGAGAACAATACCGCCCAAATCGGCGATACTGTGAAAATCATGGAAACTCGTCCGCTCTCCAAGGACAAACGCTGGAGACTGGTTGAAGTGGTGGAAAAAGCGGTTATCATCTAAAGCGTTACCTGACCATTTTTCCGAAAGGAGGAAATAATAATGATTCAACCATTTACACGCTTGCATGTAGCTGACAACTCCGGTGCGAAGGAACTGATGTGTATCCGCGTACTGGGTGGTACTGGACGTCGGACAGCTGCTATCGGCGATCTGATCGTTTGCTCGGTAAAACAAGCAACACCAGGCGGCGTTGTCAAAAAAGGTGATGTAGTAAAAGCGGTGGTTGTGCGCACGAAGCGCTCTGTACGCCGTAAGGACGGATCTTACATCGCATTTGACGAAAACGCAGCAGTAGTTGTAAAAGACGACAGAAGCCCGCGCGGAACACGTATTTTCGGACCAGTAGCGCGCGAACTTCGCGACAAGGATTACATGAAGATCGTTTCCTTGGCACCGGAAGTTATCTAATAGACTCCCCTAAAAGTGACGAGAAGCTCCGAAGCTGATTCCGGTACTTTTCGGGGGCCCCGATAGAGATCGTTTATAATCATGCTTGCAAAGGCTAGTCATAGGAGGTGTAACAAATGCCTAGAGTGAAAAAAGTTCTGGAATCCCATAACAACAAACTGCATGTCAAGAAAGACGACGTAGTTATGGTGATCAGCGGAAAAGACAAAGGCAAGAAAGGCCGCGTCATTGCTGCGTATCCGCGCAAAAACCGCGTACTGGTAGAAGGCGTGAACATGGTGAAGAAGCACCAGAAGCCTAACCAGTTGAATCCGCAAGGCGGCATCATCGAGCAGGAAGCTGCGATCCATGTTTCCAACGTTATGCACATCGATCCGAAGAGCGGCAAAGTAACCCGTATCGGTTACAAAGTGCTGGACAACGGCAAGAAGGTTCGTGTAGCGAAAAGATCCGGAGAGATCATCGACTAATAGAGTGCTTAAGAAAGGAGGTTAACTCTTCATGGCAGCAAGAATGAAAGAACGTTTTCTGAACGAGATTACGCCGGCTCTGATTCAGAAGTTTAACTATCAAACAGTTATGCAAGTGCCGAAAATCGAGAAGGTTGTTATCAACATGGGCGTAGGCGACGCTGTACAAAACTCGAAGGTGCTTGATTCCGCTGTGAACGATATGCAGCTGATCGCCGGCCAAAAACCGGTTATCACCAAAGCCAAGAAGTCTATCGCTGGTTTCAAACTGCGTGAGAACATGCCGATCGGCGTTAAAGTAACTCTTCGCGGTGACCGCATGTACTACTTCCTGGACAAATTGTTCAACGTAACGCTTCCGCGCGTTCGTGACTTCCATGGTGTATCGACTAAAGCCTTCGACGGCCGCGGTAACTATACACTGGGTTTGAAAGAACAACTGATTTTCCCTGAGATCGAATACGACAAGGTGGACAAAGTCCGCGGTATGGATATCGTAATCGTAACAACTGCAAAGACGGATGAGGAATCCCGCGAGCTGCTGGCTCAACTGGGAATGCCTTTCGCGAAGTAAGGTTCGGTCGTCCAATTCTCCGAAACTGTTTGGGAGGTGTCAGGCTAAAGTGGCAAAAACTTCGATGAAAGTTAAACAACAACGCGCGCCGAAATTCAAAGTTCGTGCATATACACGTTGCGAACGTTGCGGTCGTCCACATTCGGTACTGCAAAAGTTCAAAATTTGCAGAATTTGTTTCCGTGAATTAGCTTATAAAGGCCAGATTCCTGGCGTGAAAAAAGCAAGCTGGTAAGAAGTTTATATACGGGAAGGAGGTTAACACCAAATGACTATGTCTGATCCTATCGCAGATATGCTTACTCGTATCCGTAACGCCAACATCGTGCGTCACGAGACAGTAGAGCTTCCTGCATCGACATTGAAAAAACAAATCGCCGACATCCTGAAGCGTGAAGGCTTCATCCGCGATGCGGAGTTTGTTGAAGATAACAAGCAAGGGCTTATCCGTATTTTCCTGAAATACGGCCCGAACCAAGAACGTGTTATTTCCGGCCTGAAAAGAATCAGTAAGCCGGGCCTGCGCGTGTACACGAAGAGCAATGAAGTTCCTCGCGTACTCGGCGGACTGGGCATCGCGATTATCTCCACTTCCAAGGGAGTTATGACCGACAAAGAAGCTCGTCAAGCTAAATCCGGCGGCGAAGTACTCGCTTACGTTTGGTAATCACGTCACAAGATAAGGAGGTGCAACACACATGTCTCGTATTGGTCGCAAACCAATTACAGTGCCTAGCGGTGTAGACGTGACGGTGAACAACACTGTCATTACCGTTAAAGGTCCTAAAGGTACTTTGACTCGTGAACTTCATAAAGACATGAAGGTTACGGTTGAAAATAACGAAATTCTTGTTGTTCGTCCTTCGGACAACAAATTGCATCGTTCTCTTCACGGCACGACCCGCTCCGTTGTCAACAACATGGTAAGCGGCGTGACCGAAGGTTTCTCTAAATCTCTGGAGCTGGTTGGGGTCGGATATCGTGCAAACAAATCCGGAGATAAAATCGTTCTGAACGTCGGCTACTCCCATCCGGTTGAAATCACTCCGGAACCGGGCATTGAGTTCGAAGTTCCTGCCAACACGAAAATTATCGTAAAAGGCATCGACAAAGAACGCGTAGGCGCTTATGCCGCGAAAATTCGTTCTGTACGTGAACCTGAGCCATACAAAGGCAAAGGTATTAAATATGAGGGCGAACGCATTATCCGTAAAGAAGGTAAAGCCGGTAAGAAGAAATAAGCCGGCTCGCCTTGAACATAAGATGCTTACCGCGTCTTAACGTGAAGCTGCCTTAAGGCAAACTGAAGGGAGTGAAAAGGAAGTCATGATTACCAAAGAGGACAAAAACAAAGCTCGTGTGAAAAGACACCTGCGTGTACGTAAGAAAATCCAAGGTACTGCTGAACGTCCGCGCCTGAATGTGTTCCGTTCTTCGAAGCACATTTATGCTCAACTGATCGACGATGTGAGCGGCGTAACGATCGCATCCGCATCGACGCTTGATAAAGAGCTGAAAGGTTCCATCGGCAACGGCGGCAGCGTTGAAGCTGCAAGCAAAGTCGGCCAACTGGTCGCTGAGCGCGCCAAAGCAAAAGGACATACCGCTGTTGTATTCGACCGCGGAGGCTACTTGTACCATGGACGGATTCAAGCGCTCGCTGATGCAGCTCGTGAAGCTGGTCTTGAATTCTAGAAACATTCTTAAAAGGAGGTTAACGACTTGCGTGTAGATCCAAACACTTTAGAGCTGACAGAAAGAGTTGTCCACATTAACCGCGTTGCTAAAGTTGTAAAAGGCGGACGCCGTTTCAGCTTCAGCGCACTGGTTGTTGTCGGCGACGGCAAAGGCTGGGTTGGTGCGGGTATCGGTAAGGCCGGCGAAGTACCGGATGCGATCCGCAAAGGCATCGAAGATGCTAAGAAAAACCTGATCCAAGTTCCACTCGTAGGAACAACGATTCCTCACCTGGTCAACGGACATTTCGGCGCTGGACGCGTTCTGCTGAAACCGGCATCGCAAGGTACCGGTGTTATCGCGGGCGGACCTGTTCGCGCGGTACTGGAACTGGCCGGTGTAGGCGATATTTTGACAAAATCTTTAGGTTCTTCGAACTCCATGAATATGGTCAATGCAACTTTGGAGGGATTGTCCCGTCTGAAGCGCATTGAAGAGGTCGCGAAACTTCGCGGCAAATCTGTCGAAGAGCTTCGCGGTTAAGGAGGGGAACGTCAATGGCAAAACTGCAAATTACCCTCGTTCGCAGCTTAATCGGACGTCCGGAAACACAACGTGTGACCGTTAAGACGCTCGGCCTGCGTAAACTCAACTCGTCTGTGGTTCAAAACGATAGTCCTGCGGTTCGCGGAATGATCAAAAAAGTGAGCCATCTCGTATCCGTAACTGAAATTGAAGGCTAAGAAAGCCTTACCCCATTAATAGACATAAGGAGGTGCAAACGATGAAGTTACATGAACTCGCTCCGGCTCCAGGATCCCGCAAAGAACGCAACCGTGTAGGTCGCGGTACTTCCAGCGGTAACGGCAAAACATCCGGCCGTGGTCATAAAGGTCAAAACTCTCGTTCCGGCGGTGGTGTACGTCCGGGCTTCGAGGGTGGCCAAAACCCACTCTATCGTCGTCTGCCTAAGCGTGGTTTCGTCAATCCTACCCGTAAAGAGTATGCGATTGTGAACCTTGAGGATCTGAACAGCTTTGCAGAAGGAACGGAAGTTACTCCTGCGCTGCTGGTTGAATCCGGCGTAGTGAAGAACACGAAGAGCGGTATCAAAATCCTCGGCAACGGTGAACTCACTGTAAAACTTACAGTTCAAGCAAACAAGTTCTCTCAATCTGCGGTAGAGAAAATCGAGGCTGCCGGCGGTAAAACCGAGGTGATCTAATGTTCAAGACGCTTAAGAATATATGGCATGTTGAAGATCTGCGCAAAAAAATTCTGTTTACCCTGTTCGTTTTTATTATCTACCGCATCGGTTCGTTCGTACCAGTTCCCGGTGTAGATAAAACGGTGTTTCAATCGACAGGTAACGAGGCCGGAACCGCCTTGATGAACTTGTTCAACACGTTTTCGGGTGGAGCGCTTAAAAACTTCTCCATCTTTGCGATCAGTATTTACCCTTACATTACCGCATCCATCATCGTGCAGCTTTTGTCGATGGATGTAGTGCCGAAATTTGCCGAATGGGCAAAGCAAGGCGAACACGGTAAAAAACAGCTGGCGCAAATTACCCGTTACGGTACGGTAGTGTTGGCTTTGATTCAGGGTTTTGCAACATCTATCGGTTTTAACCGAATGTATGGTACGCAAATGATGCCGAATGCAACGATCGCCGACTATCTGCTCGTTGCCATCATTTTGACGGCAGGCACTTCATTTCTGATGTGGCTTGGTGAGCAAATCACCGAGAGGGGTATCGGAAACGGGATTTCGATCCTGATTTTTGCGGGAATCGTCGCAGGCATTCCGGGATATTTCACGGCAACGGCGCAATCGAGCTTTATCCAGCCGGGGCAGACTTTCCTGAATATTCTTAAAGTCGTGGTCGTAGCAGTCGTTGTTGTACTGATTATCGCGGGGGTTATCTTTGTACAGCAAGGTATTCGCAAAATCCCTGTGCAGTATGCGAAACGCGTGGTCGGCAACAAAATGTACGGTGGACAAAATACGCATATTCCGCTTAAAATCAATGCGGCAGGCGTAATCCCTGTTATCTTTGCCGTATCGCTGCTTCAATTCCCAATTGTCATCGCCAACTTTTGGTCGACTCATACCTGGGCGAAGTGGGTCAGCACTCACTTTTGGTATGATAAACCGCTCGGTATGGTCCTTTACGTGATCATGATCATCGGATTCACGTTCTTTTACACGTTTGTTCAGATGAACCCGCAGCAGATGGCCGACAATATGAAGAAGAACGGCGGTTACATTCCCGGTATTCGTCCGGGGAAGGCGACAGAGAAGTATTTGACTCGGGTAATGTCCCGTCTGACGATGTCGGGGGCGCTGTTCCTGGCCGTCATCTCTGTGCTTCCGGTATTCTTCGGCAACGTGACCGGCTTGCCTCGTTCGGTGAAGATCGGCGGCACCTCGCTGCTTATCGTTATCGGCGTCGCACTGGATACGATGAAGCAGATCGAGAGCCAATTGATTAAACGCCATTACAAAGGCTTCATTAACAAATAGGCGATAGGTTCCGGTGAAGCGGCTCATCTCTAGACTTCCCGGCGCCTATTGTGCTGTTTCTTGCCTGGTGGCGATTCTGTTAACTGGGGAGAGACGTAACGTGAATATCCTTTTCATGGGCCCGCCTGGGGCAGGCAAGGGAACACAAGCTGCTGTTATCGTAAAGGAACTGGGTATCCCTCATATCTCGACAGGAGACGCTTTTCGTCTCGCGATCAAGCAGGGAACTCCTGTTGGTTTGAAGGCCAAATCCTTTATCGATCAAGGCTTGCTTGTACCGGATGATGTAACGATTGGAATTGTGGAAGAGCGGCTGCAGCAGTCCGATTGCGAAAAAGGTTTTCTATTGGACGGCTTTCCAAGAACTCTTTCGCAAGCGGAAGCGCTGGATGAGCTTCTCACCCGCATGAACACTTCTCTGGATCATGTTATCAATTTGAACGTGGACCGTGGACTGCTGATGGCTCGTCTGACCGGACGGCGCATCTGCACGGTATGTGGAGCCTCGTATCATTTGATCTTCAACCCGCCGAAGCAAGAAGGCGTCTGCGACATTGACGGCGGAGCGCTGTATCAGCGTCCGGATGACAATGAAGAAAGTGTAGGCAAACGCTTGGATGAGTATGACAACAAGACGGCGCCGTTGCTTCACTTTTATGAGAATAAAGGTCTTTTGCGTCAGGTGAACGGGGAAAACGAAATCGACGTCGTTTCCGCCGAAATAGTGTCTTTACTGCGAGGTTAGTGTAATGATCATATGTAAGTCCGAACAGGAACTTGCCTTTATGAGAGAAGCGGGACGAATTGTTGCCGAGACTCACCGTCTCATGGCACAGGCCATTGAGCCTGGAATTACGACCGGAGAGCTCGATAGAATCGCCGATCAATACATTCGCAGTCAAGGTGCCGTACCGTCTTTTAAAGGCTACAACGGTTTTCCTGCCAGCATTTGCGCTTCAGTCAACGATCAGTTGGTGCATGGATTTCCCGGCAAACGCAAGCTGGTGGAGGGCGATATCGTGTCGCTTGACATCGGGGCGCAGTACAAGGGATACCACGGCGACTCGGCTTGGACCTATGGGGTGGGACAAATATCCGAAGAAGCCCAGCGGCTCTTGGATGTAACGGAAGGCTCCCTGTACGCAGGCCTTGAGCTGATTAAGCCGGATGTGCGCTTGTTTACAATCTCCCACGCTATCCAAAAATATATCGAAGATGCCGGATTCTCGGTGGTACGCGAGTATGTAGGGCATGGTGTTGGGGCAGAACTGCATGAAGAACCGCAAATTCCGAACTATGGCATAGCAGACCGCGGGCCGCGGCTGAAGGCAGGCATGGTGCTTGCCATCGAACCGATGGTTAACGCGGGCAAACGTTATGTCCGAACGCTGGAAGATAACTGGACGGTCGTGACGGTGGACGGCTCTCTGTGTGCTCATTTTGAGCATACGGTGGCGGTTACGCCGGACGGCATGGAAATTTTCACGAAACTGAATGCGTAGGTGATCTTTGTTGAATACCGAGAGCAGCCCGCAGGTCGGTCAATTGGTGAAAATACTCAAAGGCAAGGAAGCCGGAGAGATTGCCGTGGTCATCGCTATTTTGGACAGCAGGTTTGTGTATATTGCGGATGGGGACAAACGAAAGTTTGACGGGCCGAAGAAGAAGAATATTCTTCATCTCGAGCTCACTTCGATCATTAGCAGCGAGGTTGTGAACAGTCTGAAAGAAACCGGCCGGGTTACAAACGGAAAGCTGCGATATGCAGTGTTGGATTACGTGCGTTCCGCCGGAATAAGCGCGATGAAGAAAGGAGAATAACTGTGGCTAAAGAAGACGTCATTGAGGTGGAAGGCACCGTCATTGAACCGTTGCCGAACGCAACGTTTAAGGTTGAACTCGAGAACGGCCATCAAATTCTTGCCCACGTATCAGGTAAGCTGCGGATGCACTTTATCCGTATTTTGACCGGGGACAAAGTGGTTGTGCAGTTATCGCCTTATGATTTAACTAAAGGCCGTATAACTTACCGTAAATAGATGGGAACTACGATTAAAGTTTGCTTTATGCGGAACGGTAGCGTATGCTTTTTAAGCCAGTTTTACTACAGGTAAAACTGAGCAGGAGCTTCAAAGCCAGTTTTACTGCGTAAAACTTTGAGGAGGTAATAAGCATGAAGGTAAGACCTTCTGTAAAGCCCATTTGCGAAAAATGCAAAGTCATCCGCCGCAAAGGGACTGTAATGGTAATTTGCGAAAATCCGAAACACAAACAAAAACAAGGTTAAGAAGGGGGTGTAGCGTAAAATGGCTCGTATAGCTGGTGTGGATTTGCCACGTGACAAACGCGTTGAGATCGCCTTGACTTATATTTTCGGAATCGGTAGAACGACTTCCTTGAAAATTTTGAAAGAAACAGGTATCAATGTTAACACACGTGTCCGTGATTTGACGGAAGATGAAGTGAGCAAACTGCGTGAAACGATCGACAAATCGGTCAAAGTGGAAGGCGACCTGCGTCGTGAAATTTCCTTAAATATTAAACGTCTTACCGAGATTGGCTGCTACCGCGGTGTTCGTCATCGTCGCGGCTTGCCGGTTCGCGGTCAACGTACCAAAACGAATGCCCGTACCCGGAAAGGCCCGCGTCGTACGGTAGCAAACAAGAAGAAATAATAAGGGGTGATAAGAGACAATGGCTAAACCGAAAAAAGTCGTACGTACCAAACGTCGCGACCGTAAAAATATCGAATCCGGCGTGGCACATATCCGTTCCACGTTCAACAATACGATCGTTACCATCACGGATCCTCACGGCAACGCTATTTCCTGGGCAAGCTCCGGCGGCCAAGGATTTAGAGGCTCCCGTAAGTCGACTCCGTTCGCAGCTCAAATGGCGGCAGAAGTTGCAGCCAAGGCAGCAATGGAGCATGGCATGAAGAGTGTTGAAGTTATGGTAAAAGGACCGGGCGCGGGCCGCGAGGCAGCCATCCGTTCCCTTCAAGCCGCTGGTCTTGAAGTTAACCTCATTAAAGACGTAACTCCGGTTCCGCATAATGGATGCCGTCCGCCGAAACGTCGCCGCGTATAGTGAATCAGCGATGTAAATGTGGTATAAAACCGGCACCATCTGCTAATAATGGTTGTTTAGGCATACTACATGATACACCTGATGGGGTGACAGTTTCATATAGGAGCGACGTTGAAGGAGGGTACACTCGTGATAGAAATCGAAAAGCCGAAGATTGAGACCGTAGAAGCCAATGATGAAGGAACCTATGGGAAATTCGTAGTAGAACCGCTGGAACGTGGATATGGCACGACTCTGGGGAACTCGCTTCGCCGGATCCTGCTGTCCTCCCTTCCGGGAGCCGCAGTGACCTCGGTCCAAATTGACGGCGTTCTGCATGAGTTCTCCACCGTTCCCGGCGTAATGGAAGACGTGACCGAAATCATTTTGAACCTCAAAGCTCTTTCCCTGAAGATTCATTCAGACGAAGAGAAAGTGTTCGAGATTGATGCTGAAGGGGAAGGCGTCGTAACCGCAGGCGACATTCGTGCGGACAGCGATGTTGAGATCCTCAACCCGGACCTTCATATTGCAACACTGGGACCAGGCGCGAGACTTCACATGCGTATATTTGCTGGCCGTGGTCGTGGCTATGTCCAAGCGGACCGTAACAAGCGCGAAGATCAGCCGATCGGCGTGATTCCGGTTGATTCCATCTACACTCCAATTTCCCGCGTGAACTACACCATCGACAACACTCGTGTCGGTCAAGTGACCAACTACGATAAGTTGACACTGGAAATCTGGACGGATGGCAGCATCAGACCGGAAGAGGCAGTCAGCCTTGGAGCCAAAATTTTGAATGAGCATCTTGTTTTGTTCGTAGGCCTTACGGATGAAGCGAAGGATGCCGAAATTATGGTTGAAAAAGAAGAAGACAAAAAAGAAAAAGTGCTTGAGATGACAATCGAAGAGCTGGATCTTTCGGTCCGTTCCTACAACTGTCTCAAACGTGCCGGCATCAACACGGTGCAGGAGCTTACCACGAAAACGGAAGAAGATATGATGAAAGTCCGCAACTTGGGCCGCAAATCTTTGGAAGAAGTACAGGAAAAGCTCGAAGAGCTCGGTTTGGGTCTGCGTACCGAAGAATAAGCGATAAGATTGACGAAGTAGAGGAGGGAAAAACATGGCATACCAAAAGTTGGGCCGTGATTCCAGTGCGCGTAAAGCATTGTTCCGCGACTTGGTAACGGACCTGTTCTTATATGAGCGCATCCAAACAACGGAAGCGAAAGCGAAGGAAGTTCGTTCCATCGCCGAAAAACTGATTACGAAGGCTAAGAAGGGCGATCTTCATGCCCGCCGTCAAGTCGCTGCATTCGTGCGTCGCGAAACTGCTGACGGAGAGCAGGACGCAATTCAAAAGCTGTTCGCTGAAATCGCACCGCGCTACACAGAACGTGCAGGCGGATACACTCGTATCCTGAAGCTCGGACCTCGCCGCGGCGACTCGGCACCTATGGTTTATCTTGAACTGGTAGACCGTGCCTAGTAAAGGCAGCAAGCATTGATTTCCCGATTGCCCCCTGTGCTCGTTCTCCTTTCGGGGATGGATGGAATGGGGGATGATCCGTGTTATTGTATCAGTGGAATATGGCCCGCTTCTTCTTTCGGCTTGCTTTAACATGACCCTGCTTTGGGAAGCTCTTTATTGAGCGTTGTTACAAGCTGAGAGAGACGGCGTCATGTCCCGGCTCCTACCGACGGCGTGATCTACCGGATATCTGCATAGGTGTCCGCCAGTCGTGCAGTAAACCGCGGAAATCCGCTTGTTCAATGGAAGGAGCTCCCGAAGGGGCTTCTTTTTTTTGAGAAGGAAGGAGTACCGAATGCGCAATCTATTCATGAAAGTCACCTATGACGGTACGAACTATGATGGCTTTCAGACCCAGCCCGGAGGCAATACGGTTCAGGATATGCTCGAACGGGCTATTACCCACTTGACCGGCGAAGTAGTGAAGATTACTGCTTCCGGCCGTACGGACGCCGGCGTTCATGCCTATGGGCAGCCCTTTAATTTCGAAACGACCTCACTTATACCACTGGAACGCTGGTGTCTGGCATTGAATGCTCGTCTGCCGGAAGATATCGTCGTTACAGAAGCGCATGAAGTGCCGCTCACCTTCCACTCCCGACGGGGAGCCAAGCGGAAGACTTATCGCTATACTATCAATGGCAACCGGTTCCCGGACCCTTTTCAACGGCGCTATCAGTTTCATCATCCGGTAGCGCTCGATGTAAAGGCGATGGAGCAGGGACTTAAGCCTCTGATCGGAACTTACGACTTTACTTCCTTCGCCTCGCGCAAATCGACCAAGGCCTCTCATGTCCGTACGATTTACGAGGCGCATATGGAGATTGACCGGAGCATGTGCCGGCCGGACTCGACCGATCAGGGGGTCATTCATACTTACATTACAGGCAGCGGCTTTTTGCAGCATATGGTCCGGATCATTATGGGTACGCTGATTCAAGTGGGAGAGGGCAAGCGCAGACCGGAGCAGATCGCGGATATTCTGGCAGCATGTGACCGGGCGGCTGCGGGACCGACGGCGGTGGCCAAGGGCCTGGCTCTTTGGAATGTCAGTTATGAGGATGCCGGGAATTGACGGCTAATTTATTAGCGAAAAAAAGTTACTAAACCGCCGAATAATCCCTTGCACTCGTTATGTTTATCCTGTAAAATAAAAGTTGTGTTTTCTTGATGGCTATCCCACAGCCCCGATCAAGATAACCCCAAAATTGCTTTACCCAACAACTAAAATGTACTTTCGATGAGAAATCAGATATACGAGATTTTCGTACGAGAACGAGGAGGAAATATTCATGCGTACCACCTACATGGCGAAGCCGAACGAAGTAGAACGCAAATGGCATATTATCGATGCCGAAGGCAAAACACTCGGCCGTCTGGCAAGTGAGGTTGCTGCTCTGATCCGCGGCAAACACAAACCGCAATTTACACCTCATGTTGATACTGGCGACTTTGTTATCGTTATCAACGCTGAGAAGATCTACCTGACTGGCAAGAAGCTGCAAAACAAGAAATACTACCGTCACTCGCTGCATCCGGGCGGTCTTAAAGTAACCAATGCTGAAACCTTGCTGAACACTAAACCTGAGCGTGTAATCGAATCCGCCGTATACGGTATGATTCCGAAGACCCGTCAAGGCAACGCGATGAAGCTGAGATTGAAAGTATATGCCGGCGCAGAGCATCCACATGCAGCACAAAAACCTGAAGTTTACGAACTTCGCGGATAAGAATAAGGGAGGACAGTTTCATGGCACAAGTACAATACTATGGGACAGGTCGTCGTAAACATTCGGTAGCACGTGTTCGCCTCGTACCGGGTGAAGGACGCATTGTCATTAACAAACGCGATATCAACGAATATTTCGGTCTGGAAACACTCAAACTGATCGTAAAGCAACCTCTGACCCTGACTGAAACTCTGGGCAACTACGATGTTCTGGTTATTGCTCACGGCGGCGGAATCTCCGGTCAAGCCGGCGCAATCCGTCACGGCATTTCCCGCGCTCTGCTGAAAGCAGATCCGGAATACCGTTCTTCCCTGAAGAAAGCCGGATTCCTGACTCGTGATCCACGGATGAAGGAACGTAAGAAATACGGCCTCAAAGCCGCTCGTCGCGCTCCTCAGTTCTCGAAACGTTAATATCCCTTGTGTATCAAGGAATTCAAGCCCTTGGCCTTTATGGCCGGGGGCTTTTATATTAATGAAGTTTGTCATATTTGGAATCTTTTAATACTGAAATATCATTGACATCGCTTGGGAAAGTTATATACTTATTTCATATTAACTTAGTTGGAATTTGAACTGAAGTTTTATTTTGGGATGGAGGAATACGCAATGAATTTGCTTGAAAAAGAAGAGTTAATCAAAGTGAAGGCAGAAGAGCTAGAGAATGCTACGCCTGAGGAGATTATCCGCTGGGCCGTGGAAACTTTTCCAAATATAACGTTTGCCTGCAGCTTTGGTGCCGAGGACGTTGTGCTGGTTGACATGCTGCAAAAAGTAAGTCCGTCTAGCGATATTTTCTACCTGGATACGGACTTCCACTTTCAAGAAACCTATGAAACGAGAGACAAAATCGCGGCCAAGTACAATTTGGAATTCGTTCGGGTATCCCCGCAAATCACACCTGAGGAACAAGCCCAGCAATATGGCGAGGAACTGTGGAAATCCGAACCGAACCAATGCTGCAACATCCGGAAGGTAGAACCGCTGACGCGTATTCTGTCCCAGTACGATGCATGGATCACCGGAATCCGCCGCGATCAGGCGCCAACCCGTGCCAATGCCAAGAAGGTTGAATATGATTACAAATTCGGCCTGGTGAAGTTCAATCCGATCGCGGACTGGACTTCGGAAGATGTGTGGAACTATATCCGCGAGAACGACATCATCTACAATCCGCTGCATGACCGCCATTTCCCAAGCATCGGCTGCGAACAATGCACACGCGCCGTTATGCCTGGCGAAGATCCTCGTGCCGGACGCTGGTCCGGTTCGGACAAGACGGAATGCGGACTTCATAAGTAAGATATACTAATCTTTACAACAGAGAAGGGAAGAAAATAGATGACTGCAATCCTTCCGCATGGCGGAAAGTTGATCAACCGGATAGCTGAGGGCAAAGAGAGAGAACAACTGCTTCAGGAAGCGGCGGGATTCAAACGAATCGCCATCAATACATGGACGATTTCCGATCTGGACCTGATCGGTGTAGGCGCTTTTTCGCCCCTGACCGGATTTCTGAACGAAGATGACTATCATTCCGTCGTCAAGAATATGCGTCTTGCCAGCGGAACGGTATGGAGCATTCCGATTACGCTGTCTCTCAGCGATGAGGAAGCTGCTTCTTTGAAGATCGGCGAGAGAGTGGCTCTGGTCGGTGAAGAGGACGGCGAAATCTACGGACATCTTGATGTCGAGAGCATCTACAGCGTTGACCAGGAGGTTGAAGCCCAGAACGTATTTAAAACAACCGATCCTGAGCATCCCGGCGTAAGCAAGTTGTTTGCCCGGAATGCAACTTATGTCGGCGGTCCGATCACCGTTTTGAACCGTCCGCAGCCGGAGAAATTTAGCGAGTTTTATTTCGACCCGGCTAAGACCCGCGAAATTTTTGCGGAAAAAGGCTGGAAAAAGGTTGTTGGCTTTCAGACCCGCAATCCGGTTCACCGCGCCCATGAATATATTCAAAAATCTGCGATGGAGATTGTGGACGGCTTGTTCCTGAACCCGCTCGTCGGCGAGACGAAGTCGGACGATGTGCCTGCGAACGTGCGCATGAAGAGCTACCTGGCCCTGCTCGAAAATTACTACCCGCAGAACCGGACGTTCCTCGGTGTGTTCCCGGCAGCGATGCGTTATGCCGGCCCGCGTGAAGCGATTTTCCATGCGATGGTCCGCAAAAACTACGGCTGCACGCACTTTATTGTCGGCCGTGACCATGCCGGTGTTGGTGATTACTACGGAACATATGAAGCTCAGGAGATCTTCTCCAATTTCACAGCCGAAGAGCTGGATATTACGCCGCTGTTCTTCGAGCACAGCTTCTTCTGCAAGAAATGCGGCAACATGGCTTCCAATAAGACATGCCCTCATACCAAAGAGGATCATGTAGCCTTGTCGGGCACCAAAGTGCGCGCGATGCTGCGTGAAGGCGTGTGCCCGCCGCCGGAATTCTCCCGGCCGGAGGTTGCCCAAATCCTGATTGAAGGCATGAAGGAAGTTACAACTTCATAATGAATTAAGGGTACTATTTGACCCTCTTGTCCCATATAGATGAGTAGAATCTATCGGGACGAGGGGGTCTTTTATTATGTCCGGCCGCAACAAGCGTAAAGTCTCGGTCTGGATCTCCTGGAGCAGCATGAAAAAAAGAATAGGAGGCGCCGTACTTCTGGCTCTGCTGCTGGGGATTATTGCATATGATATGCCGACGGCAAGAACATGGAATTACTGGAGCCTGCCGCTCTCGGGCAAAGTTATTGCGATCGACGCGGGGCATGGCGGTCCCGATGGGGGAGCGGTCAGCCGCGGCGGTCTGATTGAAAAAGACATAAATCTGGCCGTCTCGCTGTATCTACGCGATTATTTGCAGCAGGCGGGCGCCATCGTCGTTATGACGCGGGAAGGCGATTACGACCTTGCCGGCATAGAGACGAAAGGCTACAGCAAGCGTAAGACGGAAGATCTCAAGCAACGGGTTCGGACGATCGAAGATAAGAAAGCCGATCTTTTTATAAGCATTCACATGAACAGCATTCCGTCGAACCGTTGGAGCGGCGCTCAGGTATTTTACTATCCGAACCATCCGGACAATGAAGCGCTGGCCAGACTGGTTCAGCATGAGATTCGGTCAACGCTGTCGAATACGAACCGCACCGCCAAAACGGTAAATACGGTGTACATGCTGCAGGCGCTCAGAATGCCATCAATTCTGGTTGAAGTGGGCTTTCTGTCCCATCCGCAGGAATCGGTTCTGCTCGGCGACGACCTTTATCAGCGGAAGGTGGCAACAAGCATTTACAGAGGGATTCTGCGGTATGAGGCGGGCGAACGGACGGAGGACTACTCATCCCCTAAAAGGTAATGCTATAATGGACAAAATAAATCCATCCGGTCGAAAGGCTGCCGGTTATAGAACAGGGGTGTTTTTCCAATGCTGTCCAGGGAACAAATTCAAGAACTGCTGCTGCCAATTACCGACCCGGAAACCGGAAAAAGCCTGGTTGAACTGCAGTTGATCCGCGATATTTTGACGAAGGAAGATCACATCTCTTTATCGATCATATGCCTGGATACCGATGAGGCTAAGAGAATGGATCTCGAGCAGGAGGTAAGGGATCGCCTGCGGGAAGGCGGGGCCGAGAATGTTCACATCCGTTTGCGGGACGCAACTGACCACGAACGCACGCTGCTGAAAAGAAAGAGTGCACCCGAAGGGGAAGAAAAGCTGAAAGGCCACGGGGCGGGCCTGGAGGGATTATCGCTGCTGAGCGAGGATTCGGGCGTACACTTTATTGCGATAGCCAGCGGCAAGGGAGGAGTAGGCAAATCCACTGTTACGGTGAACCTGGCCGCCGCTCTTGCACGTAAAGGTAAAAAGGTCGGTTTGATCGATGCCGACATTTACGGCTTCAGCGTACCGGATATGATGGGAATTGAGGAAGGTCCGGTTGTGGAAGACGGAACCATCATTCCCGTAGAACGATTTGGCGTGAAAGTGATATCGATGGGCTTTTTTATCCGGGAAAATAATCCGGTCATCTGGCGAGGGCCGATGCTAGGCAAGATGCTGCGCCAGTTCTTCAGCGATGTCGGCTGGGGAGAACTTGATTATTTGCTGTTGGACTTGCCCCCGGGAACGGGTGATGTGGCCCTTGACGTCCACCAGATGCTGCCGCAGAGCAAAGAGGTAATTGTCACTACTCCCCACGCTACAGCGGCTTTTGTGGCGGCGAGAGCGGGCTCTATGGCGCTGCAGACCGACCACGAGATCCTTGGGGTCGTTGAAAATATGGCTTATTATCAATGCTCCGCGTGCGGTCAGAAAGAATATATCTTTGGCCGGGGCGGTGGGGCGAGGCTGGCAGAGACGCTGCATACGGACCTGCTGGGGCAGATCCCCCTTGGAGCGCCGGAGAATCATATTTCCGAGCCGGATTTTTCCCCTTCGGTTTATAAGGCGGGAACAGAGACGGCGCAGTTGTTCGACGATATCGCGGAACGTATCATCATCAAATGTGAATAGATTGAAGCAATAAAGCCAGGTCTCCTTTGCAGAGCCCTGGCTTTATTGCATCCGAGACCGGTTGGGTTTGGGCCCTCACGATTCGCCCTCTTTGCCGCTTTGTTGTCCCTCGCCTTCCCCATCACTGCCCTTACTGTCCTGTTTTTTTTCGGACTTGGGCTGCAGTTCTTCCTGAACAACCGTTTTGAGCAAAGAGAGCACTTCCATACGGAACAGGGGATTTTGCATCGTCTCCTGCATTACGGTCGCTGTCTGCTTGCGGTAATCCGGCGTTTTGGTCAGATCAAGGAACATTTTCATCATTTCGGGAGATTTCATAATTTCGGATACCGATTTCTGATAGGTCGGGTCTTTGATAAGCTGAAGATGAAGCTGCTTGTTCTGTGAGCTGATCGCTTTGGCAAAATCTCCGGCAAACTGCGGGTCCTTCATAATTTTCTCAATTTCCTTTTTGTACTCGGGAGCCGTGATCGTATCCTTTACCGCCATCTTGATTTGCTCATTCGTCTGCATGGGCATCATCTTCATGCTCATTGTGCCGCCTCCGCCGCCCCCTCCACCGGAGCTGGGAGAAGAAATAGCTTCTTCCACAGCCTTTTTGCCTTCTTCGCTTTTTAATATATCGACGACCATGGTCTTCATTTCCTTATAACTGAATTGCTGAGAGGAAGAACCGCTCTGCTCGCTTCCGCAGGCAGTCAAGACCAGTATTAGTCCAAGCGCGATTCCGCTGTTGCGTATTATCGCCCGTTTCATTTACGCCGTCCTCCTTTGATGGGGATATTGGTATGTAGTATGCCGTTGGGAAAAGACAATTATGTTTAGGCGGAATGGTTTTTTGGCGGCAACCTTGGTAAAATAAATCTGTCACGGGGGTGAGCGTCCTGAATATCAAAACATGGTTTCATCTGTTCTGGACAACGGTGCTGATCGGTTCCTTGGGAGCGGTTGCAGCAGGGCTGGCGCTTCAGGGAATCAGCGGAGCCGTTCCTTTCAAAGGCATCACGGACTTCCTGCTGTACGCGCTGATTTTATTCGGCTACGGCATGCTTGTAAGCGTCTACTCTCAGCTTGGCTTCTTCGCCTATCTAATCTTGAACTACATGGGCTTCGGCGTGTTTCCGCGAAAAATATGGCAGTACATCCAGCTCGTCCTCGCGCTGCTCGCCCTGTTTGATTTATTCCTTATACGTTCGTTCGTAGGGGGAGAGCGCAGTCTTACCGCCGATTTGCTTCTTGGTCTTTCCATTTTGATAGCGGCTCTTGCGGTAGCCCATTTCAAAGTGCGGGACACCAACGCTTCGGCCTGGATTCCGACTTTTTTCTTCATGACCGGCATTACCATTGTGGAATTGATCGGTGTGCTGCGGATTGGAGTGGATAATGCGACATTATTTATCGTGGTACCATTGGTCGCCTGCAATGCATTCCAGATTCTGAGACTTCATCGGATACTGCGTCCGGCCGCCGGATAACTTCAAGAGATAACAACACGAACCCTGTTTTCCGATAAATCCGGAAGCGGGGTTATTTTTCGTAAGCGGAGATTAATTTATGGAAGGCAGGGTTAATCAAAAAGAAAGGCACGACAAAATTCGGGAGGGGTATATATGAACATTGATCGTTATATGATAAAGGACACAGACGGCAAAATACTGCACAAGCTTGACCCCAACGATACAGGCGGCTTAAAAAGCAAAACAGATGCCGACAGCAAAATGATAGCCCTCAAGGATCGTCTTGCCGAGCTTCAGGATATTTTCTTCGCGCAAAAAAAGCATGCGCTGCTGATTGTCCTCCAAGGAATGGACTCGAGCGGGAAGGACGGAACGGTAAAGCATGTGTTTTCGGGAATCAATCCGCAGGGATTTACGGTAACCAGCTTTAAAAAGCCGACTCTGGATGAGTCGGCCCATGATTTTTTATGGAGAGTCCATAAACAGACCCCGGCAAAAGGTTATATATCCGCGTTCAACCGCTCGCATTACGAAGAAGTGCTTGTGCCCCGTGTTCATGAAGGCCAGGACAAGGCGGAGACCAAACGGCGTTTTCGCCACATCCGGCATTTTGAAGAGATGCTCTCTGAAGAGAACACCATTATCATTAAGCTGTTTCTCCACATCTCCAAGGAAAAGCAGCTTGAAAAAATACAGGAACGGCTTCAGGATCCAACCAAGCACTGGAAATTTGACGTGAGCGATCTGGAAGAACGGAAATATTGGGACGATTATCAGGAAGCGTACGAAGATATTTTTAAAGAGACGGCTACCGGCTATGCGCCGTGGTACTGGATTCCGGCCAATCACCGCTGGTTCCGAAACTATTTGGCATTAAACATCGTAGTTAAAACATTGGAACAGTTGGATCTCGCCTATCCGAAGCTGAATTCGCCGACTCCCGATATTTCGGAGCTGATCTCCCCGCGGCATTGAACCATCTAGGATTTTTAACCAAAAACATGTTTACAGGCCTGCGGCATCTTCCAATTGATCGTTAAGCCACGCTGAATCGCGCACTTCCTTGCCTTCGGCACTGCCTTGGCTGATCAGTTCCGAGACGGTTACGAACTCATAGCCTTGTCTGCGAAGCTCATCGATAATATGAGGGAGTGCCTCGTGGGTCTGTTTGCAGGAATCGCTGGCGTGAAGCAGCACAATGTCGCCGGGATGGGCTTTAGTCGTCACGCGTTTCACAATATTTTCAACGCCGATATTTTTCCAATCCAGAGAATCGGTGTCCCATTGGATGACTTTATAACCGAGGTCATTGGCCACCTGCAGCACCCTCTTGTCAAAATCGCCGTTGGGCATGCGAATCAATTTGGGCTCTTTGCCGGTCAGTTCGGTCAGAATTGTACCCGCCGTTGTAATTTGAGTGCGAATCTCCTCGCTGCTTAGCGTACTGTAATTGACATGCTTGTGGCCGTGGCTGCCGATTTCATATCCCGCGTTCTTGATATTCGCTACAATGTCCTGATGCGTTTTGCTCCAGGGAGAAGAGAGGAAGAACGTCGCTTTGTCGACCTTTTTGTCCTCAAGCACTTTGAGGATCGGACCGGGACGCTTTTCCCCCCAGCTAATGTCAAAGGTCAGTGCGATCAGTTTCTTCTCCGTCGGCACACTATAAATGGCGGATGGGGGGGATTCGGAAAAAACGGTGATATTGCCGCGCTCAACATAAACGACTCCGGCGGCAAGCAGAGCAGCGGCGACAATATAGAAGAAACGCTTTATTTTTTTGCCGCTGACTACATAAAAGGAATTCATAAGCTCAAGGCTCCTCTCCCATACGAAAGCTTGTTTGTTCTAAATGTATGCTCGTACCGTCCGGTTATGACTTCGTATAAAACGCAAACACTTAGGAGGTTAGACATGTTCTCCATTTTTACATTTGGCAGAGATATTCTTAAAATACGCAAGGCACTGGCGCTTTCTTGTCTGCTGTTCATCGTCGGCATTATCGCCGGGTGGCTTGGGACGGGAGAAATGGAGCGCTTTTTGATGCAGCAGCTAAAGGGACTCGGCAGCATCAGCGAAAATTTACGGAATTCATCTAACCCGCAGCTTAGCTTTTTTGCATTTATATTCATGAATAACAGTATTAAAGGTGTGCTTATTATCTTTCTGGGGGCTTTGTTTGGAATCGCTCCGGTGGTTTTTCTATTGATTAACGGCGGCGTTATCGGGTATTTGGTCCATTCATTCGTTCTTCAAGGCCGGGATGTGTTCGAGCTTATTGTTCTGGGATTGCTTCCGCACGGGATTATTGAGATTCCAGCCATCCTCATAGCCTGTGCTTTCGGTCTTCAGTTTGGGGCCAAGACGGCATCGAGCATCATTGGAAGGAACCGCGCGGGAGGAGACTGGTCATCCTTTATGCGCCAGACGCTGACGGCATCGGTTTGGATCGTCATTCTGCTTCTTATTGCAGCCGTTATCGAGAGCACCGTTACTTTTGCCCTGTTATCATAAAATTCCGGGTAAATGCGCATAACAGTAAACACAGCAGATCAAAACCGGCATTTGTGGGTAATAAACTTATAGTCATGAAATATCAACTTCTAAAGGAAAAAATATATAATTATGGTTATAATTCGGACGCTTCGGTTAATCTAGTGTAAGCGGCATTTAAGCCGATTCCCCGGGACAGAAGAATGAAGGAGGCCAAGCCTATGTTGGGTATGTTGTTCAACGAAAAAGAATGCAAAGAGCTGGACTATGTATTACGCAAAGAGCTGGATGAAATGCTGCTCGACTTAAGCGACCAACGATTGGATCAGAATATCAGGCATGCCATTGCCAATAGATACAAAACCGTCTTTCGCATGTACGCCCGGTTTGCGCCGCAAAAGGAACTTTCCAAATACGCTTGGGGCGGCCGTTCTTCTCAATTCAAGCACTAGGAATAAAATGCGCGGTTCATAAATATAAAGGTTGACTAAAAGGGAGACGCTGTGATACATTATATCTCGCGCTCCTTTTTGTTATATGAGGGAAGCACGGGCAAGATAAAATCGAAAAAACTTTTTCGAAAAAAAAGCTTGCCAAATAGATAAGTAGTATGATATATTATAAAGGTCGCTGCAAGAGACACGGCGACGAACTGAAAGAGACTTTGATCTTTGAAAACTGAACAACGAGTGAGTATTAAATGAGAAGAAATTCTCGTCAGTTTGTTTGATTGAGCTATCAGCTCTACCTTTTTGGAGAGTTTGATCCTGGCTCAGGACGAACGCTGGCGGCGTGCCTAATACATGCAAGTCGAGCGGAGTTAGGATGGAGCTTGCTCCTGATTAACTTAGCGGCGGACGGGTGAGTAACACGTAGGCAACCTGCCCCTTGGACTGGGATAACTACCGGAAACGGTAGCTAATACCGGATAAGACCTTCTGGTGCATACTGGAAGGCGGAAAGGCGGAGCAATCTGTCACCAGGGGATGGGCCTGCGGCGCATTAGCTAGTTGGTGGGGTAACGGCTCACCAAGGCGACGATGCGTAGCCGACCTGAGAGGGTGAACGGCCACACTGGGACTGAGACACGGCCCAGACTCCTACGGGAGGCAGCAGTAGGGAATCTTCCGCAATGGGCGAAAGCCTGACGGAGCAACGCCGCGTGAGTGATGAAGGTTTTCGGATCGTAAAGCTCTGTTGCCAGGGAAGAACGTCTCTTAAGAGTAACTGCTAAGAGAGTGACGGTACCTGAGAAGAAAGCCCCGGCTAACTACGTGCCAGCAGCCGCGGTAATACGTAGGGGGCAAGCGTTGTCCGGAATTATTGGGCGTAAAGCGCGCGCAGGCGGCTGTTTAAGTCTGGTGTTTAAACCATGGGCTCAACCTGTGGTCGCACTGGAAACTGGGCAGCTTGAGTGCAGAAGAGGAAAGTGGAATTCCACGTGTAGCGGTGAAATGCGTAGAGATGTGGAGGAACACCAGTGGCGAAGGCGACTTTCTGGGCTGTAACTGACGCTGAGGCGCGAAAGCGTGGGGAGCAAACAGGATTAGATACCCTGGTAGTCCACGCCGTAAACGATGAGTGCTAGGTGTTAGGGGTTTCGATACCCTTGGTGCCGAAGTTAACACAGTAAGCACTCCGCCTGGGGAGTACGGTCGCAAGACTGAAACTCAAAGGAATTGACGGGGACCCGCACAAGCAGTGGAGTATGTGGTTTAATTCGAAGCAACGCGAAGAACCTTACCAGGTCTTGACATCCCTCTGACCGGACTAGAGATAGTCCTTTCCTTCGGGACAGAGGAGACAGGTGGTGCATGGTTGTCGTCAGCTCGTGTCGTGAGATGTTGGGTTAAGTCCCGCAACGAGCGCAACCCTTGACTTTAGTTGCCAGCAGGTGAAGCTGGGCACTCTAGAGTGACTGCCGGTGACAAACCGGAGGAAGGTGGGGATGACGTCAAATCATCATGCCCCTTATGACCTGGGCTACACACGTACTACAATGGCCGGTACAACGGGAA